>JADHWG010000067.1 GCA_016783605.1 Candidatus Omnitrophota bacterium
TTACAGGTTACAGGTTACAGGTTTCACGCTTTTCCGCCGAAGGCGGAACCCGCCTTCGGCGGGAAACCTGAAACCTGTAACCTGCAACCTGCAACGTGTATCCTGCAACCTGCAACCTGTACCCTGTTACATGCTCCGTGCTACTTCCCGTGCCACTTTTTTCAAATACCGTTCAATAAAACGATCTATATCCCCATCCAAAACTTTTTCCGCGTTAGACGTTTCCTCGCCGGTACGGTGATCTTTCACCATTTTATAAGGATGAAGCACATAAGAGCGTATCTGACTTCCCCATTCTATTCTCTTTTTCTCATCATACGACTGCGACAAACTTTCTTTCTGCCGGCGCCTTTCACGTTCATACATCCGCGCTTTTAAAAGTTTCATCGCCGTCGCTTTATTTTTATGCTGAGATCTCTCTTTCTGACACTGCACGATGATCCCGGTCGGGATGTGAGTTATCCGAACGGCGGAATCGGTCACATTCACATGCTGACCGCCCGCGCCGGACGCGCGATACGTATCTATCTTGAGTTCCGTTTCATTAATTTCGACTTTAATATTCTTATCAATGTCGGGAATAACATCAACCGACGCGAATGATGTGTGACGCCTCTTGTTTGAATCAAACGGAGATATCCTAACCAACCGATGAACTCCGGTTTCCGCTTTAAGATATCCATACGCGTAATCACCTTTAACCATAAACGTCACGCTTTTTATCCCGGCTTCATCCCCACCCAGCTGATCCACAACCTCAAACTTATACCTATGCTCCTCAGCATAACGCGAATACATCCTAAAAAGCATCCCTGCCCAATCACAGGATTCCGTCCCGCCCGCGCCCGCGTTTATGCTGACGATCGCGCCATTTTTATCGGCCTCATCGGATAATATACATTTGAATTCCAAACCGTCGATCTCAAGACTGACTTCCTCCGCCTCTTCCATAAGACTTCTCACGGATTCGACATCTTCCGCCTCGACTATCTCGGATAATTCCCGAATGGATCTAACCTTTTTTTCTATTTCCGCATAAGGTCCGACCACTGAACGAAGCAATCGAAGCTCTCTGGAAAATTTGTCAGCTTTTTCCTGATTTTTCCAAACGTCCGGCGAGTTAAGCTCTTCCTCAAGTTTTTTCATCTCTTTAGTTTTAGCGGCAAGGTCAAAGATACCCCCTGAGTTCCTTCAGTCTAACATCCATCCTCTCAACCGCTTCTTTTAAATTTTCCATTTTCTTAATATCCCTTCGTTTACGAAAGCTTATTATAACAGCCCCCACACTATTATGCAAAAACTGCCTTGATTAACCGATCGGCACACGTCAAAAAACTTCGCACCATTGTCACAATTCAAGTAGCACATTGGGAGTTAATTTGAAATGCGTAGGGGCACGGCATGCCGTGCCCTTACGAATCGTGCCTTTATGAAATCGATAGTTGATTTTGAACCCCCAATTCCACCTACGAGGTGGAACAGAAGGTCATTTTAATCGCTTTTTGATCCTTTCGGCGGTTTTTTTATCAATTCCGACTTTTTGAATTTCTTTAACTGCGGCTTTCCGAATACCGTTTATCCCTCCAAAACATTTTAAAAGTTTCTTTTCCCGAACCGGCCCCACTCCTTTTATTTCCCGTAAAGACGTCTCAAACTTCTCTTTCCTTCGAAGCGTCCTATGATACGTTATCGCGAACCTGTGCGCCTCGTCTCTCACTCGCTGAATAAGAAAAAGCGCCCGCGTCCCCGGCGCCAACTTTATCGGCCGCGCGAACGGCAAGGTGTATAAATGATTGTGTTCCTTAGCAATACTCGCCACGCGCGTTTTTTCCAGTCCCAATTTTTTTAGTTCCCGCGCGGCTACCGACAAATGCCCTTTTCCTCCGTCAATAAGCACCAAATCCGGAAGCGGTTCATTTTTTTTGATAAGCATCGCATATCGCCTGCCGACAACTTCACGGATCATTAAATAGTCGTCTATTCCTTTGACGTTTTTTATCCGGAATTTGCGATACCCCGACTTATCCGGCTCGCCGGCAAAAAATCTTACCATAGACCCGACCGCCTGCTGACCGCTAATGTTAGACACATCAAAACATTCGATCACAACAGGCACTTTATCCATTTTCAGTATACTTTTAAGTTCGTCAAGCTCGCCTGAAACCGGCAGGCGCGCCGCGTCACCAAACGCCCTTACCGTCATAAGCGCTTCTATCTGCCGTTTCGCCGAAAGGGCTGATTCATATTTTTTCTGGCGCGAGAATTTCTTCATATCCTTTTTGAGTATAGTAATCAATTCTTCTTTTTTTCCTTCAAGGAACTTTTTTAACGCGTCAACTATTTTACCGTAAACTTTACTCGTTATTTTTTTCTCACACACACCGCGGCACGAACCGATATGATATTCCAAACAAACTTTCTTTTTTAATTTACGGCACTTCCTAAGCGGAAAAACCTTTTCCATAAAAGATACCGCTGATTTTAAAAGTTTCGCGTTTGCATACGGCCCGTAATAAAACGCCCCGTCATTTAACCTTCTTCGCGTTACGGCAAGTCGCGGAAAATCTTCATTCACCGATAATTTTAGAAATGGATACGATTTGTCATCCTTTAATTCAACGTTGAATTTGGGTTTATGATTCTTTATTAAAGCCGCTTCGAATATAAGCGCTTCCGCGGAAGACGCCGTCCCAACAATTTCGACTGTCCGTACCGAACGAGCCAAAAGTTCCAACCGATTATTTCCCGCGCGTCCGGAAAAATAAGATTTAACGCGCGTTTTAAGATTTTTCGCTTTCCCGACATATATGACACGCTTTTTCGAATCCAAGAATTTATACACCCCGGGCGAACTCGGTAGGGCCTCTATTTTTTTCGCTAATTTCCCCGTAGCACGTCTTCCCATAAATCCCCTATTTCTGTCACTTCACACCACCAAACACCATTTTCACCAGCTTCCTCACACCTTCAAGCCCCATCAAATACGCACTCACAAGATATATCACCGCGCTTACGAATATCACCGCGGCAAGTCTCATAAGCATAACAAAACTCGCCATGCCGGTGTTATACAAAAACATTCGAGCCATAAAAAAAGTCGCGAGAGCCATCACAACCGCCGCCACGCAGGTTTTGATAAAAGATTTTACTATTTCCCCTGTCCCGACATCACCTATTTTCACGGTCAATATTGAGTAAAGAATCAGAAAATTCACGGTCGCCGCCACGGACGTCGCTAAAGCAAGTCCTCCAAGCTTTAACGGATACATCAAGATCAAATTAAGCACAATATTGATCACGAGCGAACACGCGGCAGTTCTAACCGGCGTTCTGGTATCCCCCATCGAATAAAACGCGCTTACCAAAATTTTTATCCCCGCGTAAGCACAAAGCCCTAAACTGTAGAAAAAAAGCGCGTTAGACGTTATCGCCGTGGAATACGCCGTAAACTCGCCTCGCTGAAACAACGTCTTAATGATCGGCCCAGCCAATATCATAAGCCCCACCGCCGCCGGAACCATAACAGTAAACACCACTTTAAGTGAAAACGCGACCGTATTTTTTAATTTTCCAATATCTTTTGAAGCAACTTCCTTGCTCATTTTTGGAAGCGCGGCTGTCGCAAGAGATATTCCAAAAACCGCCAAAGGCAAATGCACCAATCGATTCGCGTAATAAAGCGCCGCCACACCGCCGGAACCAACGATCCACGCGAGCGACGCAAGCACAGTATCGATAAGCACACTTAACTGATAAACCGCCGTACCCGCCATCCTCGGCAAAAGAAGTCTGCCGATCCGTTTCGCGACCGGATGCACTAAACGAAAACTTTTGTCTAATTTGAATCCGCGTTTTTTGAGCGGCACTATCTGTAATAACACTTCAAGCAACCCGCCTACCAAAACTCCGATCACCAATCCCTTTATCCCGATAATGGGGCATAAAAGCACAAGCGACAATATCATTGTCACATTAAGTACCACCGGCGCGAAAGCCGGAGCCATAAAATAATGCAAAGAATTAAGAACACCTTTCGCATACGCTGTCATACCCAAAAAAAGTATGTACGGAAAAACCACACGCGTCAAAGAAACCGCTATCCTGAATTTTTCCGGATCACGCAAAAACCCGGGCGCGATCACTCTGACCAATATCGGCGCGAAAATAACCCCCGCGGCCGAGAGAACAACCAGCACCACAAGCATTAAATTCAGGATAACCCGCGCCGCCTGCCAATATTCTTCTTCAGTACGCACATGCCGATATTCACTTAAAACCGGAACGATCGCCGCGTTAGTCGCACCTTCCCCAACCATGTCCCTCAACATATTCGGCAAACGAAACGCCACCACAAATGCTTGGGCGAATATATTGGTCCCAAAAAGCTTCGCGACAAGAATATCCCGAAAAAACCCCAATATACGACTCGAAACAGTAGCCGATCCAATCATCCCGCTGGATTTCAAAAGCTTAAAATTAGTCATAACTTCAATATTTATAGAATGTTTATAAGATTAAAAAAAACCGCGTCGCCTAAATATGATACCACATCTTCCCCATTCTGTCATTGTTTCCCCCCTTTGACAAAGAGGGTTAGGGGGATTTAAATTTAGTCCACACAAATCCACATAAAAATCAAACAAAAAACATTGACAAAACAAACCTGCTGTGTTAAATTAACTGCCTAAATTGAATGTTTTAAACACTTAAGGGAGAAAATACATTATGCCGAACAAAAAAGCAGCCATTAAAAGCCTGCGCCAGGACAAGAAAAAACATATTCGCAATAAAGCGGTCTTGTCAGAACTTCGCACGCTTACAAAAAACACGCGCTTAGCAATAACCAAAAATAATCAGAAAGAAGCCGACGCCCTGCTGAAAACTCTGGAATCCAAACTAACCCGAGCGGCAAAAAAAGACATCATCAAAAAAAATAACGCCGCCCGCAAAATTTCCAGACTAAGAACCCAATGGTCAAAGATCAGCACAAAATAATTCCCAACTTACAAATTTAACAAAAAAAACGCACAGGTTAATAATCCCTACACGTTAGACATAACGTTATACTATCCAGCCTTTACTGTTCCAAGCAAATAATCCCCAATAGCTTGAATCATGGCATCTTTAACCTCGGCAGGACTTTCAGCAATCCACATAGTAAATCGATATAGTGCGTATTGATCCGCATGAATCCATTTGTTGTTTTTGAAAAGAAAAAGAAATAATGTCGTTATTGCAATTCTTTTGTTCCCATTCGCAAATGGATGGTTTTTTATCATGAGATAGAATAATATGCTCGCCTTATCAATTAAGGTTGGATAAAGATATTTCCCTGAAAATTGTTGAAATGGTATTGCAAGACAGCTTTCTAGTTTATGCGGGAATCTACTGGAAAAATTCGGAATAGGCTCGTCAAATTCCAACTGTTCTTTTGCAAGCTTGTGGGCCAAATATTCCACTTCTCTAATCGTTATTTCTTTCATCTTCATTAGCCAAAAGTTTTATAACTTCCCCATATTCAGACAATGTTTTTTTTATAACACTTGCGATGAGTTTTTTGTCTTTACTCTTTAACTCGCCATTAAGAATTTTTACAATAGACCGTTGAGGAATGGCATAATTTCTACCCACTTTAATCGCTTCAATTTCACCCTTTTTTACCCTATTGTACACAGCCATTCGGGTAATTCCCAAAAGACGAGCAAACTCAGGTATAGATAAATATTCCTTCTTTTTTACTTTTTTGTCCATAAGTCGCCTTACATGTTTACACCGCCCGCCAAACACATGCATATTAAAATAGTTACGTATACATATGTATACCTGCCATAATAAGTATACATGATTGTTTCAAATTGTCAATAATATCGTAAAATTTTATATGGGCCTGTCGCAAAATACCTTTTTCTGTCATCCTCGCGAACGCGGGGATCTGTAACATATAGTGTTTCTTAGACTTATAGATCCCCGCGTTCGCGAGGATGACATTTTGGGGTATTTTGCGACAGTCCCTATACGTGAGTGACCTTACATTGAACCATTAAATAACATGGACAAAGATTCGAATTGGTCACGATGGTGGAGGTGCCGGGATTGCGCACTATTTATATACAAATCAGCTGTTTCACCACACTTTTCACCACACTTAAGAATACTCTCTATCTTTCAATAACTTCCCAATGGCCGCCCTTGGCAGGACCAACCCTTTTAATGATCTTTTTTCGTTTGAGCTTTTTAATGTTATTTTCAACTGCAGTAGTACTTATTCCCATCAATCCAGATAGTTCCTGAATTGTCACATTTTTATTCTCCAACATAGCGACCAGAATACAACGTTCATTTTTCCCAAGTTTTCTCCCAACCCTTTCTCCCAACCCTTTCTCCCAACCTTTTCCCAACCCTTTACTCCCAACCATTCCAGGCATCTCTCGTTTTAGAGAATATCTCGGATCTCTTGGAAAAATAACTCGGAAAAAATTCTCAGTTTCAAAAACAGGCTCTTTCAACCCAGCTTCATTCATTAAATCTCGCATCTTTTTGATACCCGAACCTACACGTTCAACCATACCCATACGATGAAATAAATCAGCAATTACCAAATTTCTGCGTATCGACTCTTTCCCAAAATTCAACTTGGTTATACCTGATGGAACTCCACCGGGATTCACAATAACTACCCGGTCATCATATACTTCCACATAAATACTGGTTCCTTGCATATTATAATCCCGATGTATAAGTGCGTTTACCAACGCTTCACGTAAAGCCTTTAATGGAATTTCATAAATATCCCGCCTATTTACTCCGTGGATTTCACTCCTAACATTTAAATGTTTTCGAACAAACATTAGTGCTTCATTTAGTTGAGCTACAAGATCATCACGAACATCTTTTCGATCATAAATATACCTCTTATCTCTTCCTTTACACGCAATAAGTATGGCTTCAGAATGAGGAATAAATTTTTCAACCTTTGAAGCAAACATTAATACACCGGCATTTTTTATTCTATCCTTCTGAAAAATACCCAAACTTGACAAAAGCGAAATAAGATTAGCTTTGTTCACCCTATAGGAAACTCGAGCCTCTCGTAGGAATATCTTAATCTTAGCTAATGACATATCCGCGGGGGTAAAATCTTCACTGAACAAACTCTCAAAAGAAACCATATTAGTTTCTTTAAAAATCGCACGAACTTCTTTTTGAGACATCTTCTGAGTCACCGCGTCAAGCCGTCTGAAATACCCGGAACCACAACTATGCGGTTTCTCATCCCCTTCATCAATCTCAACCACAACAATTTTATCAAGTTTTGAAATTTTTTTCACAGATATACTCGGCTCACAATTCCGAGCAAGATCGTTTATCGCAGACTTCAATTTATTCGTCAAAGTCTCTCCAACGATCTTCCCATCATCCCGAACACCAAGCAAAATAACCCCACCCCGTGTATTAGCGAAAGCCACAATATCCCGGTCGATCTTAGAAGTATACTTCTCCTTAAACTCAACCGAAAGCCCTTCCCCCTCTTTCACTAATAATTTCACTCTTTCTAAATTCATAATCATCCTTTTAAATTTGTACAACAGCTTGCTACACTTTTTACGTTGTTATTCCCCCACCTTAGGCACACTATCCCTATATTTCTGTAGAAATCTTTTCAAAACTTCTGTTTTTTCGCCAGTAAAAACAAACCGATCGGTTGAAATTACAGTTCTTTCATTAATCTGTTTAACCAACTTATTAACTCCCGGTAAATAAATGCCATCTTCACCTTCCCAAGCTCCGAAAACCGCCATATCTCTTGAAAGCGGTAAAGTAATTTCAACATGTTTATTAGCTAACCCGACTCCATACAAAGAACGGGAATTATGTGTAGGATCCATGTAACATAGAGGGTTATCCCCTGTTATAAATTTATAATCCTCTGTAGCTCTTAAAAATTCCCATTTCATATTACAAAAAATTCTCGTCAGTTTTTGTATTTGTGGAAGAATTATTTGCAAACTCGCTAACGGCTCTGCCTTAGCAGTAAGTAGTTTATCAAAGTTTAAGGTATCCTGTCTGAATTGTTCAATATCTTTAATTTTTGTGCCAGTCTCGCTAATAAACCTTTTTATCCATGATGTGAATTTCTCTTTGTTTGCTGCCAAAAATTTTAGCGTCTCTTTTGCCACACCTGCATACATATATTCGATATTTCTTCTATAATTAGGCGCTCTTACCATCATCATCGCAACAAAAACAGAAAAAAGAACTTTTTCTTCTTTCGTTAATTTATTACATGAAATAATTTTTCTAATTACACCAGAAGTCTTACCTTCTATCTCAGCAAACCAATTTTCTACACTCTCAGAATCTCTATCCCCTTTCCAATTAATAAATGAAAAATAGTGATTTTCGAAAGCTACACCATTAGGCGTACTTTCAAAAGGCTTTCCTCCTGTTTTATCGTATACATACAATAAATTCCCTCTCCGAGAATCGCCAAATCCATTGAGATAAAATACTGGAATATAATGATGTTTCTTTTTTGGGTTAGTTTTCGAACTCTTTTTCATATATCTCCGCCCCTATATTTCTCACTCTTATACTGTTATTCCAAGCACCTGTCGTTGCCCCTCCATTGTACTATGAGAATAGAACTCTAACAACACATTCGTATCTCTCCCCAAATCCTAATTAGAACGGTGCGTACAAAAAATACTCCTTCGGTATCTCCAAAAAGGGGAATATTTCGGCTTGAGAATGACCCTAATTCAGTTTAATTCATCGCTATCCGCCAACTTTGGCACTTTTTCTTACAA
>JADHWG010000068.1 GCA_016783605.1 Candidatus Omnitrophota bacterium
AGGGGCACATTGCATGTGCCCCTACGAGGTTGCTGTGGGAAGAAAGTGCTTGCGCTATTTCCTTGATCCGGGTTTATCTATGGGGATCCCTTCCTGACATAAAGGACAATCCGTTTCCTTAAAAACGGGAACATCTAATTTTATCAAGCTTTTATGTTTTATTCCATCAAAATCAATTTCCGTTTCACTTCTATCCACAAGACACACTATCCCGACGGGGCTTACACCTTTCTCTTTCAAGAGCGCGATGACTTCTTTTGTGGATTTTCCGGTCGTAAGAACGTCTTCGGCTATCAAAACTCTATGCTCCGGAAAAACTTCAAACCCGCGACGAAGCGCCATCTTGCCGGCGGCGTCTCTTTCGGTAAAAATTGAACGGGAGTTTATTTGTCGTGCCATTTCATACGCGAAGATCACCCCGCCCATTGCCGGACCAACCACGATATCGGGTTTTAACTCTCTAACTTTTTCCGCCAAAACTCCGGAAACTCTGCCGGCAATGATCGGATCTTGCAAAACCAACGCGCATTGCAGATATGCCGGCGAATGCAACCCGCTGGAAAGTTTGAAATGCCCCTGCTTATATGCCCCCGTCTTATTAAAAATATCCATCACTTCCATAAACTGCATAAACACCTTTCCTTTTTTAATTCAATCCCGCTCCAACCTTACCCCAACCTAATTCCACCTCGTAGGTGGAACAAGAGGTTTCGTAAGGGCACGGCATGCCGTGTCCCTACATCTTCTTTTCAAATACCCAATTCCACCTCGTAGGTGGAATCGGATCGGGAGCGGTTTAACTGATCTCTTTTATAATTTTTTTTGCCGCTTGAAGCGGGTCTTTTGCTTGAATTATGGGGCGGCCTACGACTATATAATCCGCGCCGGCGAGAACGGCCTGTTTCGGGGTGAGCACCCTTTTCTGATCCGCCTTTTCCGCCCACACCGGACGTACGCCGGGGGTCACAACAATAAAATCTTCGCCGATCTCTTTTTTTATTCGTTCCGCCTCTTTCGCGGACGCGACAACTCCGCCAAGCCCCGAATCGGAGGCAAGCCTTGCAAGTTCTATCACTTTGTTTTCCACTCCTCCGCCGAGCCCTATCGAATTCATCTCTTCCTCCGAGAAACTTGTAAGAATTGTCACTCCCAATAATATCGGACGCGCTTCGGAAGAAGTTTTCTTAACGCTTTCCGAAGCGGCTTTCATCATACTTTTCCCGCCCAAACAATGGAAATTCATCATGAACACATTTTTTTCAAGAGCGGCTTTAGCCGCGGCGGCGCATGTATTGGGAATATCGTGAAATTTTAGATCCAAAAAAACTTTCTTGCCCGTTTTCTCAAGCTTGTCTAATATTTCTGTCCCAAATTTCGTGAACGGGGCTATTCCGACTTTAAAAATTTCGACTTCCGGAGAAAGCACGTCGACGAGTTCTTCCGCCCGGGAAAACTCATCAACATCCAACGCCACTATCAATCTGTCTTTCGCCCGCATATTTTTTCACTCCTTAACTTTGTAGAGCGGTTCACGAACCACCCCTTGCATAGTGTTACAATTCAGGGAACAATTGGGAGTTAATTTGAAGTACGTAGGGGCACGGCATGCCGTGCCCTTTCCCTTACGAATAGTGTCTCTGTAAAATCGATACTTATCTCAATTTCCCAACCAACTCTTTCGCGCTTTTTATATTCTTTCGTTTCAGATATTCTTTAAACTCTTTCAGGATCGTTTTATAGATCACGGGATCCGTAAAATTTGCCGTTCCGATCTCTACCGCGCTCGCGCCGGCGAGCATAAACTCAACAGCGTCAAGACCCGTCATTATACCGCCGATACCTATTATCGGTATTTTTACTTTCCCGTATACGTCCCATACCGCTTTTAACGCCAAGGGTTTTATTGCCGGTCCGCTAAGCCCGCCGACACGGTTGCCCAGCACCGGTTTCATACTCTGGACGTCCACGGCCAAACCCATATAGGTATTAACCAGCGAAACCGCGTCGGCTCCGCCGTTTTCCGCGCCCCTCGCTATTTCCGCGATATCGGTGACGTTCGGCGCGAGTTTCGCGATAACCGGGCACTTCGCGCTCTTTTTTACAATTTTCACCATTTCTTCCGTAAGCGACGCGTCTTGCGCGATCAAAGAATGTTTTGCCTCGGGATGGATCACATTCGGACAAGATAAATTCAACTCTATCGCGTGAGGGAAGTTTTTATCCGCAACAAGCGCGGCGCATTTTTCAAACTCTTCTTTTGTTTCACCGGCAATACTTATAATAACTTTCGTTTGCAATTTCTTTAAACATGAATAATCTTCTTTTTTGAACGCGCCAATGCCTTTATTCTCCAACCCTATCGAATTAAGAAGACCGGAAGCCGTTTCCACGATCCGTGGAGGGGCGTTTCCTTCTCTCGCCTTTAAGGTTACGGTTTTTGTGACGATCGCGCCGATCTCATCCAAATTTAGAAAATCCCGGAACTCTTCTCCTGTCCCAAACGTCCCTGAAGCCGTCCAGATCGGATTTTTAAAGATCACACCGCCAATTTTTGTTTTTAGATCCATAATTTTTTTGCCGCCAATTTAAAACACAATACTTCGCATATCAAATACCGGGCCGTCCTTACAAACCAGCTTATATCCGGAAACTGTCTTTATCGCGCATCCTTTGCACGCCCCGATCCCGCAGGCCATATACGCGTCGAGAGAGAATTCCGCTGGCTCGTTCAATTTTTTAAGTTTTTTGCTGAGCGCGTTAAGCATCACGCGCGGTCCGCAAGCATATGTATAGTGCTTGATGTCTCTCGATGCGGCCTTTTCCCCTTTTTCTTTTTTAAGATACTCCTCCGCAAGAGCAACAACCGACCCTTTGTGTCCAAGTGTTCCGTTATCTGTCGCGACCTGAACGCTCGCGCCCGTTTTTTTCAGTTTTTTTTCCAAGAGAACATGTTCTTTCGTTCCGGCGCCGATAAAAACCTTCACTTCGATGTTTTTCTCTCTAAAACCTTTCGCCAACAGATATAGCGGAATAATTCCGTGCCCTCCGGCAACGATTATCGCAACACGGCCCTTCTTTTTCAATATAGGTTCGTCATTAAATCCATTACCGAGGGGACCGACAACATCAAGCACCGTTCCTTTTTTTTGTTCGCTTAAAATTTTTGTGCCGCTTCCCACAACTTTATACATCAAACTGATCCCGCCGGCGTTTTTGGAATGTACGGCCAGAGGAATCCGAAGGAGTGGATCGGTAAACTTGTCCGACAATTTAACCATCACAAACTGCCCCGCGCGAGAAACCTTCGAAAGCCACGGCGCTTCCATTGTTAATTCAAAATGATCCGGCCGGACGGCGCGATTCGATGAGATCGTTCCTTTTATTATTTTTTTTCGTTCCGTTTTTTTCATAAAATGAGTTTAAGTTATTTGCCCGTTTTTTACAACAACTTTCCCGCCGACAATTACATAGTTCGCCGCGGCGATCATTTCCCGGCCGCTAAAAGGAGAATTCGACGCTTTAGACTGACCAAGTTTCGCCGAATATGTCCATTTCTTTTCCGGATCTATAATCACAACGTCCGCGGGGCTTCCGGGTTTAAGCGTTCCTCTGTCATATTTTAGGATTCGGGCGGGATTGGAAGACATTTTTTGAATAAGCTCCGGCCAATCCAAATACCCCTCAGAGATCAATCCCATAACCGAAAGAGAAAGCGCCGTTTCCAATCCGATCATCCCGAAAGGCGCGTAATCAAATTCTTTCTCTTTTTCATTTTCCAAGTGAGGCGCGTGATCGGTCGCGATAACATCTATCGTTCCATCTTTAAGTCCGACTTTCAGCGCCTTTATGTCTTCGGGCGTTCTTAAAGGCGGATTTACTTTCAAGTTCGTATCAAAAGTTTTTACGTCTCTATCTGAAAGAGTGAGGTGATGCGGAGTCACTTCCGCTGTCACTTTTATCCCCTTTTTCTTGGCATCGCGCACAATTTCCACACCTTCGGCCGTCGAAATGTGAGCAATGTGAATTCTCGCGTCCGCGAGTTTTGCAAGGCGGATATCTCGTTCTATCACTATGTTTTCCGCCTCGGACGGAATTCCCGCGAGTCCAAGCACGCTCGAAGTAAATCCTTCGTTCATAACCCCGCCGGCGGAAAGAGACGCGTCTTCCGCGTGCGAAATTACAAGCATATCAACCATGGAAGCGTATTCCATCGCGCGTCTGGTGATTTCAGCTTCTTTTATCGAGTCTCCGTCATCTGAAACGCTTAAAACCCCCGCGTCTTTCAGTTCGAAAAACTCCGCTATCTCTTTTCCTTTACGCCCTTTGGTAATCGTTCCGACCGGAAGAACATTCGCGAGGGCGCACTTTTTCGCCTGCTCCGTCAAGAACAACGCGTTCGCCCGACTGTCGCAAGGCGGATCCGTATTCGGCATCGCCGATATCGTTGTAAACGCGCCTTTTACCGCCGCCCGAGCGGCGGTTTTTATCGTTTCAACTTCTTCTCTTCCCGGTTCTCTGAGATGCGTATGCATATCGATCAATCCCGGCGCGACAATTTTTCCGCTGGCATTAATCGTTTCTTGAGCCTTTGCGCTAATCTTCCCTTTAATCTCAACAATTTTTCCGTTATCGATCAAAACATCCGCCTTTGTGTCCATCCCTTGACCCGGATCAATTACCCTGCCGCCCTTTATCAATATCTTCATATTCTCTCCCGTTTATGGTTTTATTTGTAATGCCGACAACGGGCACATGCAATGTGCCCCTACGATTTTTTATGAATTATAATGCGTCCCTTACCATCCCAACCCCATTGGGACACATGGACCCACCATTTTCATTCGAATGTATGTGTCCGCCATGTTTGTTCGAACGCATATGTCCGCCATGTTTGTTCGAACGCATATGTCCGTCATGTTCGTAGGGGCACATTGCATGTGCCCACAAATAACTATGTTAGATTGCCAATAGTTTCTTTGCCCTTTTTGTCCTTCTTATTTTCCCTCCACTTTATACTGTTTTTGCCGTTGTTTTTATTCGATTCTCTCCACTTTTTAATTTTATGCTGTTCAGCAAAAATAATACTGCCATTCTTACCGCGACTCCGTTGGTTACCTGATCAAGTATTACGGAATATTCGCCATCGGCCGCGTCCTGGCTGAGTTCAATACCTCGATTTATCGGTCCCGGGTGCATTATTAAGACATTTTTCTTCGCGTGCTTTTCCAAAACTTCTTTTGTTATCCCAAAATGTTTAATATATTCACGAATACTGGGGAAAAGCCCCCTTTCCTGCCTTTCAAGCTGTATTCGTAAAACGTTTATGACATCCGCGTTCTTAAGCGCGGACGCAAGATCATAAGTGACCGTTATCCCCATCTCGCCTATTTGTCTCGGGATCAATGTTTTCGGACCACATATTGTGACGTTCGCACCCATTTTTTTTAGCGCCCATATGTTGCTTCTTGCGACTCTTGAATGCGCGATATCCCCGATAATACTGACGTTCAATCCATTTATTTTTCCCAATTTTTCTTTGATGGTAAAGATATCCAAGAGAGCCTGCGTGGGATGCTCATGCATTCCGTCTCCGGCGTTAATTACGGAACCGTTTACGTGTTCCGAAACAAGCCGCGCCGCGCCTGCTGAGGAGTGCCTGATCACTATCATATCAACCCGCATGGCTTCAATGTTTTTGGCCGTATCTACCAGACTTTCACCTTTTTTAAAACTTGATGATGATGCCGCGAGAGACAAGCTGTCCGCGCTCAGTCTTTTTTCCGCGAGCTCGAACGATGACCGCGTGCGCGTCGAAGGTTCACTGAACAAATTAACTATTGTTTTCCCCCTTAAAGCGGGAACTTTCGGAATAGGCCGAGCCAACACCTCTTTAAATCGTTCGGCATAATCCAAAATTATTTGTATCTCTTCGGCAGACAGCTCCTCTATGCTTAGAAGATGTTTTTTGGTCCATTTATTCTTATTTGGTTTATTCATACCACCTCCACCTTCGTCTTTTTTTATTTTTTGGCTCCCTCAAGATTCCAACACCGCTCTATTCCAAAACAAGAACCTCTTCCCGATCATCCGTTTCTTTTATTTTTACTTCCACACTCTCACCTTTAGCCGTCGGAATGTTTTTCCCCACAAAATCCGGCCTTATCGGGAGCTCTCTATGCCCCCTATCCACCAAAACCGCCAACCGGATACTGGCGGGCCGCCCGAAATCGATCAATTCATCCAGAGCGCATCTGACGGTTCTGCCCGTAAAAAGTACATCATCCACCAGAATAATTCTTTTCCCCGTTATGTCAAAATCGATATCCGTCGAGTGAAGAACTGGCTGTTCCGCGATTTCCGTCAAGTCGTCTCTATACATGGTAATATCCAACGCCCCCACCGGAACCTCTTTTTTGTCGATCTCCATAATATTTTTCGCGATACGCTCAGCTAAATACGCCCCTCTCGTACGTATCCCCACGATCGCGAGATCCTCTTTCCCTTGCGTTTTCTCCAAAATTTCGTGAGATATCCTCATAAGCGTCCGCTTAATCCCCGCCTCATCCAACGCCTTAGCCTTTACTTTAAGTTTCATTTTTTCTCCAGTTTGAAATACGTAGGGGCACGGCATGCCGTGCCCGTATCCTAACCCCCATTCCACCTACGAGGTGGAACAACGGTTTCGGGCACAAAAAAAGACCTCCCCGTCAACTTTCATGACAAGCAGGCCTGTATTTATACGTTTCTTCATTTTTTGCTCCTTTTCAGATCTCACAGGATCCATTTAAAAGGTCTTTCGTTCGTTCAATGGTACTACTTCGGCCGCAATATGTCAAGTATTTTGTGCCTTTTTGTACTCCCCCCTATGCAAAAACCCACTTTCCTCCAGTATGAACCCGGACGCATAAGAAATTTACATATCAGTGATTAATTTGAAATACGTAGGGGCACGGCATGCCGTGCCCGTATCCTAACCCCCGTTCCACCTACGAGGTGGAACAACGGTTTTTTTAATCCCCTATAGTTGAGATAACCACCTTTTGAAAAATATGTCAATAATTGTATAGACTCCGTTCTCTTTATCGATTAAATCGTTATCGACAAGATAGTTTAAACTGTACTGTACTGTAGAAATAGAAGGCAAAGAGTGTTTCTTAAGAAACTGTTTGGAGAGTACTTTATCTTCCGATGATTTTTTTGATAAAGATATAATTACCTGTTTTTGTTTTAAGCTCAACCCGTCCAAAGCGGTCTGATAAGTAGCTGTCTCTCTTTTTAAAAGGAGCTCTAACGCCATAGTTATGTCTTTTTGGACAATATTTTTCTTTTCCATAGTTCTCTCCCACACGATATGAGACAAAAACTGTACATAGTAAGGATGTGCTTCACAGGTTTCAATTAAGTATTGTACCAGATCAATGGTAACTGTTTTTCCCGTAGTCTTAAATTTATCGAATATAAACGCGATTAATTCATCTTTTTTGATCTTGCCTAAAGGAAAAGACTTCGCGCTCCTATAGAACGGCCTATTGGGATTATTGAAAATATCCTGAATGAGATGTTTTTTACTGCCCATGAAAATGTACGCTACATTGGTATGTTTTTGAAAAAAAGAACGCATGGTTTTCTCTAAAATGTCCGTTTCAAAAAGCCCTATTTGCTGGAATTCATCAAAACAAACAGCCACTTTTTTCTTTTTGCGGTCAGCATATCTTTTAACGGTTTCAAGGACATCCTCTAATGAAAGCGGCATATTTTCGCTATCAATTAAAAAACTAAAATCCAATTGTCCTTTATCATCATAGCTGACAGACGGTCTTAACCTTTTAAAAAAATCTCCCAACCCTTTGAATCCTTTTGTCAATGTACCATGAATCGAGTCAGCGATAGCTTTGGCATATATCTGGATGAACTTTTCTTCGTTTACCGCCGGATATAGATCCACATAGATCGTTACAACGCCTTTTTCGCTACAGGTTCTAAAAACCTCTTTAATTAACGATGTCTTTCCAAAACGCCTCTGAGAAAAAAGAATTACGTTGTGACTATTTTCAATGTCTCTGGCAATCTCCTTTATTTCGTCTTTTCTGTCACAAAAAGCATCCCCCGATACCTCCATGCCATAAACAAAAGGATTTTTCATAAAGCCCCCTTTCAGCAATATTGTAATGCTTATTACGGGATATCCGTTACGAATATTCCGTAATAACTATACCCCTTGTCGGTCGCTTTGTCAAGCCGGTTCTATTAACAATTTTCCTTTTCTCTACCCCTTAGTTCTTTTGGTGCGAGGTTATTTGAAATTTACCCTTGTATATTGTCACAATTGAGGTAACCGTTTATAATGACACCAACATATAAGGGGGGTTACCAATGATAATAGGGATAAAAGGGCCGGGCATGCCCGGCCCCTACAATTTGTTGTGGCATGTTTCATATCGTTCGTAGGGACAAGGCCTGCCTTGTCCGATGAATTGAAGAGGGGACAAAATGATCGGTTTGCCCACTATCGATTTGTTACCTGAATTGTGACAATGTACACCCTTCAGCTGTTCCATTTATAAAGAACTGAAGAACCTCATATACAAAACCGAAGCATTTGGTCCATATCTTAAAGAGATGGCAAATTTCCCTAACGATATTTGTGTCGCCTTTATTTATGGCTCCACCGCGTATGACCAAGAATGGGAAAAAAGCGATATCGACCTTTTTGTTCTGGGAGAGATCGACGGGGAAAAACTTCATCGTTGCATATTCAAACTTGAAGAAGAAATTAACCGGGAGATTAACACC
>JADHWG010000015.1 GCA_016783605.1 Candidatus Omnitrophota bacterium
TCGGGGAGTTTTTCTCCGACCACTCATCCTGAGCAAAGCGAAGGATCTCTTGTTAATTTTCCAAAAGAATCTATAGAGATCCTTCAGCCCTTTGGGCTTCAGGATGAGGAGTCGGGAAACTCCCCGACCCCTCATTTAATTCAAAGTTTTTTTGTTCATCCGGCGTTAAAACATCAAACAACTCTTTTTCAAGCCGAGAACGCATGTCTTTTATTTCCATGTCACTCCGGCCAAGATTAATTTTATATTTTTTTAAATCCGCGTCTTTACCATCCTCTTCTATCTTCTTTTTAAACAATTCGGCAATTTTGGTATTTGCCAGATCAAACCCATTACGCAAGATAAAATCAAGGTCATAGAAGTCACGCGGCGCTATGGTTTTCCTTAAAGCCGCGGCTCGAAGTTTTTCGCTGACAATTTCATTAAGAGACAGGCAATTGACATTACCTCCGTCAAATAACGGCTCTTTTGTAAACGGATGTAAAAATTTATGTTGTACAAATTTATTCACAGTAGCGATAATCGGATTAAATCTAAGTCCAATTTCAAACTTTACAACCTGTTCCGCAGGTTGAAGTACTGATCTGTACATAAAGCGGTAAACGTATTGCTTTGATTCATTGCGACCCGCTTTTTCAGGATTATCCACGCGCATATCAAATTGTTTAGCAAATCTTTCAATGTTATCTTTTATTGGTTGCATGCATTTGCGTCTTTTCCCGCGAGTAGTTGAATAGTCTGGCAAACGCATACTAAAATCTAAATCTTCACTCAACCTATAATACGAATAGTACATTTTGTTGAGACAGGTCCCCCCTTTAAAAATAAGATTTTCTGAAAGCTCGTTTATTCTCGCAAGGATAACCGTTAAATAGTAGTCTTTTTCAACCAAGTGAGCTCTAAAACCTGTACGTTGAACAGTCATATTTATAACATCCATGAACTGCTTTTTATTCCCGTGAAGCATTGATGATCACTCTCCACTTTTTATCTAATGTTCCTTTAAAAGATTTTGAAAACGAGCTTATGGCGGTTTTTTCAATACTTTTCTGAAGCGGCAATAGTTTCTCCTCAGAATACCCCTTAGACTCCATCATAACACCGATTCTTTTTCGAGTCTTTATGTTTGGGAATTTTGCCGAAAATCGAATGAATTTGTTTATGTCGCAACGTTTTTTCTTAAGTTCATTTTCCAATACTTCGAGAGCAGAATTAATCCCGCCAACCGGTTTGTTAAAATAGACCAGATCAATTAATGTCCTTTCTAAGGAGCTGATCATAACATCCTGCCCATCAATACTCACTTTATTAATGCCATACATCCGTTTTTTAGGCACTCTCAAAAAATTAAATTGAATACCACATATTTTTTTTCTCTTTTGCAATGAAGAGTTAATCACATATACCGTCTGAAAAAGCTGTTCAGTTAGATTATAGTAATTGTACATTGTGGAATAGCCGATATAATAATTGTTTCGAGGAAAAAATTCAGGGGGAATAAGCATCTCATTTATAGCCGCCCCCTCTTCTCCATATTCAAGCGGTGAAAAAACATACACACCTCTTTTAATACTCTGAAAAATACCTTTCTGCTTAAGCCGATAAACAACCTTATTTCGTTCCACATCACTAAATTTGAAAAAAATGTCCATATCCTCTTTTGTTATGATGCGCTTTTTCTCAAAAGAAAGCCGAGAAATCACCTCTATTTCTTTGCCGCCCAGCCGTGTTCTTTTTTTTGTGTCCATAATGCCTTCTTGGGGAATTAACGTTAATTATTTAATAGGTCAAGTTTATCACACTTTTCAGATATGTCAACATTGATACAAAAAATGTCCATAACATCTCTCACTTAACTATCATATACCCCGCGACTATCAACAGACAAACGCCGAAAACTCTTCGTAAGACGACCTCCGGAAGCGGAACGGCGAATTTCGCTCCGAGATAACCTCCCGCGACAAAACCCAAACAAAGTAAGGCCGCGACCGGAAGATTTACGTGCCCGCCTTTATAATAAGCCAATGCCGCCAAAATTCCTATCGGCGGAACAAGCATCGCCAAAGTGGTCCCTTGCGCGGCGTGTTGGGAAAACTTAAAGATAAAAATAAGGCACGGCACGATCACGATCCCGCCGCCTATCCCGATTAGCCCGCTCACAACCCCGGCAAATAACCCCACCAGGATATATAACAATAAATTCATCATCCTTATATCCTTTCAAAGTCAACTATTGATTTTATGGGACTGTCGCAAAACACCTTTTTCTGTCATCCTCGCGAACGCGGGGATCTGTAACATATTGTACTTCTTAGACTTATAGATCCCCGCGTTCGCGAGGATGACATTTTGGAGGTATTTTGCGACAGCCCCTTTTTATAAGGGCACGGCATGCCGTGCCCCTACGTATTTCAAATTAATTCCCAATTTGTTACCCGAATTGTGATAATGTCCACCTACGAATATGATTTGGGTATGGGATGAAGTGTGTTTTATCTTTTGCTCGTAAGGCGGATTTCGAAGTCTTCCGTGCCGTCGTTGAAAACAACGCTGTTTTCGTTTATTTTTACGATCCTATTACCCGCGACGCTTCCTCCCACTCCGACAATTTGGTTATTTACGATCGCGTTCGGCTCTTCGGTATCGAAAACTATTCCCTGCAAATTTAAGTTTGTCGACTCGGTTATGATATGTTTTTTTGTAACATTCACGGCAAAAGGATCCTTTCGTCCGTATTTTTCTTTGGACAAAGAGGGCTTCGCTTGAGTCTCTTTTGCCGTCACATCTCCGGATGGTGCCTTAACGGCTGCCACGGAAGCCGCCGCTTTTTTTGCCGTTACATCCTTCGAAACCGCCTTACTCTTTGACGGTACCGCGGATTTACCGGAGTCTTTTTTTGACCCGCCGCATCCGGCAGTAAGCAAAATTACGCACGCCGCGACACTAAAAATCCGATATATCTCATTTTTCAACATACTCTCCCCCCACTATGTACACGTTTAGGTTAAACCTCATATTTAAAAGTCCCGGGGCATCATTTACGTGTTTTATATCGACCTCCGTTACTCCCAACAATTTTTCGGTAGAAAGCATTCTTTCTAAAAATTTGGATATGTTATTGTATTTGCCGGTTAAAACAACCTCCACAATACTGACTTTGTAATACACGTCTTCTTCATGTCCGGCACGAAAAAGTGTTTCAACGGCTTTTGGATCTATTCTTTCAAGATCGATCCCCGTTCTCGCCGCCAATGAATCAAGTCCGTTCAGAAAAGCAAGCGCGTCCTCTTTTGTGAAATCGTTAAAAAATTTCGCGCGGTTTCTTAAAACATCTTTTTTTAACTTTGTAAAGGCGCTTTCCAGTCGTATTAACCTTTCCACTTTGTCTTTTCGCGTTGCCATAAGTTTCTTCTGCGCGCCAAGTTGTCTATGGGCGATCCTATGATGAAAAAGTATCGGAGGGACAATGATATTATAAAGCACATACCCGACGATGAACATTATGACTCCGCCGACGATCAGTTTTTCCCGCGTGCTTAAGTTATATAATGGTTTTAGGTTTATTTTCATTTCCCTACGCTCGCGTCCCGTATATCACACTTTATGACAAAATAAGCGCGTGTTGAGGCGTCTTCGGTTTCGGTGTCTTTAGATTCTTCCAATTCAACGTTTTTAAAAAACGTTGATTCTTTTAAGGCTCTCACCAAATCGAAAACGCCGGTGCCGGAAATCGCTTCTCCCTTGAAAACGATCTCTCCTCTTTTGTTGCTGACTAAACTGGCCAAATAGGTATCTTTCGGAATAACTCTTTTTATTTCGGCGAAAATGCCAACCCAATCTTCCTTGCCGACTTCCTTTATTATTTCTTCCTGTTTCTTTTTTTCAAGACTATACGCGCTGTCCATTTTTTCGACCCTTAAAAGTTCTTCCAATCTTTTTACCGGTCTTTCCAGATCTTTCTGAACGCCTTTGGCGATGTTCCGCGAATTCCACATTTGAAAATACAATAGCGAAAAATATACCACGATACCTGCCGCCACAATTGCCAGGACTTTTATAAAAAATGAAAACTGCACGTTAAATTTTGACTCTTTTAATTCTTCCACTGGCAAAAGATTGATCTTAACGGGAAATTTGTTGTTCGGTGATTCCCTTAACGTGATCCCTTCCGCCGCGGTTAATTCACCTGTTGCCGAGGACACTATTTCCTTTACCTCAAATTCTTCACCGAACTCATTTCTGCAGTAAGCCGTAATGGATTCCATTTCCGTTTGCAATTCATCTAACGTATCAGCTTTATGCAGGTAATGTATTTTGCCGTCCTTAAAAATAAATATTGTGGCATTGTCATATTCCACGGCCGCCAAAACAACAGCCCCTTTCAATGAAGAGGCATCTTTCAAAAAAAGCGCTCTCGCGATAGCTATTGAACTTGCCTCTATACAGCGCAGATTCAATCCCGCCAACTTTATAGTTTCAACATATGAATCTATTATTTCTCTTTTTGCCGCGACCGATAAAATTTTTAACTGCCGGATCCCGTTCTCATTTATTTCTTCCACTGTGCAAAAATCCGTTAAAAGATCACTACCGGCGAAAACCATATATTTGGAAGCCTCTTGTTTTATTATTCGATTTACTTCGCCCGTTCCGACAGCCGGCACTTTCATTAGGCGAAGAACAACACCTCTTCCCCAAACAACCGCGCCCATATCTTTAGACTTGATCCCCTGAGACTTCAAGAGATTTTTAAGCTCCTCGGCCGCTTTGTGGGGATCAACTATAACACAATCCTTCGAAACCGCCTTTTTAAGAGGAAGTATGACAGGTTCATTGATCTCACTCGTTACGACCCTGATCTCTCTCGGTCCGATATCCAATCCCACTATTGAACTTTTACCCATTATTTTTCTTTCCAATATTGTAGTGTCGCGGTACTTCCCACAATTTTTATTCTTGCTTCAATTATTCTTTCGAAATTTCCATATTCGCCTGTAGATTCCACGGTGTACACATTCACCGAAACCGCCGTCTGCACTACGGTATAGAACGTATCATCATCCGCGGTATCCGGGAACTCTGTCCTGGCAATGTTTCCGTCTCCGCCGTCCAGCAAATCATATATGGCCGCTTCCACGCCCGCGTCGGCAATATACGTCGCGATAGCACCGCTTTTCTGATTGCGCAAAATCTCAGTCTCACTTGTCGCCGCTTCTAAAAAGCCTATCGTTAAAATAGCCCCCACCATCACCACAAACGCCGCCACCAATAAAACCGCACCCTTGTTATTGTTCAACTTCATTTTAAAACCTATATTGGGCTGTCGCAAAATACTTTTTCCTGTCATCCTATAGTTATACTCGACGTCGGATTATATCTTCCCGCCGGCGAAGCGTTATCTTTAACATCCATTTTCACCGACCATGATCCCGAAGCAAGCCCTGTCAGATCCTGAGAACCGGTATAAGTTTCGTCTCCATTATTGGTTAAGCTGAAATCAACTCTGGTTCCGCCTTTTTTGAGCTGGCATGTGGCGTAATCCAGATTCGTATGATCAACTTGATCACTCCACACCTTAACGTAAAAAATATCCGATGTGCTAAAAACCGTGTCTTCCGTTGAAAAATCGGAATTTTTTGAAAGTATATATCCTTCACCCGGAACAGGAGTGCTTCTGATGTAAACCATTGATGTTAAAACGATCGGACTGACAGCATCGCTTGGCTCCGAAATCGTCATAGATACTCCGACAGCCCTAACATCCTCTGTTTGAGATGTTTTCTTACCGGTTGTATCATAATAGTCAAAACCAAGATCGTTCACTCCGGCAACCATACCGGCCAAAATTTCACCGTTTCTTGTCAAATAATCGTTCGTCTCAGTATAGGTAATATTGGTGCCGTCTACATCATTAAAACTAACGGACCTTCCGCTAGTAGCAGTAAATTCATCCGCCTGGCGAAGTTCCTGAATCATTTTATCCATTCCCACACGCGCGTTCTGCACAACTTCGCTTCTTTTGTCCGCCGATTCCCAGCTCACGTGAAATGCCCTAAGATAAGGCGTTATCGCCGCCAAAAGTACAGCGACCAAAGCTATAACGAACAACACTTCGATTAAAGTAAAACCTTTTCTATCGTATATCGTATGTCGTATATCGTATATCGTTTTTTTTAATGCATATTGCATATCGTTATTTTAGTTTATGCTTTAGAGATGTCGTCATTTTGGAGATATGGTCTAACTTTTCCGACACTCCTGCAAGTTCCGTTTCGCTGATATACCTTAGTTCCCTTGAAATAATAAGTTGCGTTTCAAGCTCAGCGCACGAACCAAGAGATATGTTTAGAAATTGTTTATATTCCTTATTGTAAAACCTTTTGAAACCTTCCGCAACATTTGATGGTATTGAAATAGCAGCTCTTCTCATTTGAGAAGTTAAACAGTACAATTCCTCTTTGGGAAATTTTCGTGTAATCGCATAAATATCCTTTACAACTTCAATTCCCTTCTGCCATATTTTTAGTTGTTTAAAACTCTCTATTTTTTTCATTTCCTCCTCGGTGCACATTTTGCTACATACGACATACAGCTCTTACCCCTGCTCTTTCGATATACTATATGCTACATACGACATACGGCTCTTACCCCTGCTCTTTCGATATACTATATGCTACATACGACATACGGCTCTTACCCCTGCTCTTTCGATATACTATATGCTACATACGACATACGGCTCTTACCCCTGCTCTTTCGATATACGATATACTACATACGACATACAGCTCTTACCCCTGCTCTTTCGATATACTATATACTACATACGACATACGGCTCTTACCCCTGCTCTTTCGATATACTATATGCTACATACGACATACAGCTCTTACCCCTGCTCTTTCGATATACTATATGCTACATACGACATACGGCTCTTATCCTCTATCCGCCACTTTCGTACTCAGCGTTATATTCGATTCGCCGGGATCGATCGTATCATCATTGTTCTCGTCGTACCACACGCAAACTTGGATAACTTTTATGTTTGCGGCGCCGTCATCCGAAACCGTATACTTATAATCATCGTTCGGCGAATCAAACGCGGTTGTCGACTCTGTCGCGGAAGTGGCGAAACTATCCACAACACCACGCTTGACATCTTCAATCTTTCCTTCCGCCAAAAATATAACCTTGGTGAGCTCCTCGTCCTTTAAGCTTTTTTCAATGATCTGAGTGGTAATGATCATTATGGGAATAAGCGCCGCGGCTATAAGTATTATGGCCGCTAAAACTTCAATTAAAGTAAAACCTTTTCTATCGTATATCGTATGTCGCATGTCGTATATCGTTTTTTTTATCGTATGTCGCATATCGGATAAGGTTATTTTAACTTGCGTTTTAGAGATGTTATCATTTTAGAAATATGGTCTATTTTTTCTGACACTTTCTCAAATTCCGTCCCGCTAACATATTCTAATTCTCTTGAAACAATAAGTTGCGTTTCAAGTTCAGCACAGGAACCAAGTGCTATGTTTAAAAATTGTTTGTATTCTTTATCGTAAAACCTTTTAAAACCTTCCGCGACATTTGATGGTATTGAAATAGCGGCTCTTCTCATTTGAGAAGTTAAACAATATAACTCCACCTTGGGGAATTTTCGTGAAATCGTATAAACGTCTTTTACGACTTCAATCCCTTTCTGCCATATTTTTAATTGCTTAAAATTTTCTATTTTTACCATTTTCCCTCGATATACGATATGCGATATACGGCTCTTAAGCTTCCGCCAATTCCACTCTGCCCGTAGCCACTGTCACTGTAATATCATATTGATTCCCATCAGCGGAAAGTGAAATATCGGTGTCACTCGCCGCGGAAGCGTTGCCGAACGCTTCAAAAATAAAATCCTTATCACCGCTGACGGTAATAGTCGAATCTATTGTTTCGGTATTGCCTACTTGACCATCTCCTGAATCGTATATTTCGTATTCATTCGTTGACGCGGTAACTTGAAGCCTGTAATTTTCGTTATTGGTTATTGCCAGGCGGCGCGTATATCTTAGGGTTGAAACTAATTTTTTAGAAGCCGTATACACTTTCATTTTAACAGTGAACGGAAGACCCATTCTTGGTATCACAATCACGGCCACAAGCATGACGACTATAACAACAAAAATCAACTCGATAAGCGTGTACCCGCGCGCGCGGAGATTTTTTCCATCCATGACCGGTTCCAATATTTTATCTATGTCTTTAATCGTGTAATGAATGATCTTCAGGAGTCGTAACGTCACAATCCGTTCTATAGGTGGTTCCACTCATTGTATAGGCGCCGCCCGAAGGACATTCCGGTTCTCCGTCCGGAAAATAATCGGTATCCTGCGTAACCGTTACGAGCGTCCCCGGCCAAGTTCCGGTATCCAGTCTATATTGCTCAATTTGTAAATTCATCATGGATTGATTGGCTTTACACGCGTTCGCTTTCGCGACGGCCGTCGTTGTTGTTATCCTCCCCAAAGCAATGGCCGCTATTACGGCAATAACAATTACAACAAATAAAACTTCGATCAGTGTAAAACCCTTTTTATTTTCCCCGCGCATCTATCCTCCTTTTTAACGAATCAATATTCAAAAATTTAGCCGGCTGACGTCATTTTAGTCATAACATCAAATATCGGCAGATATATCGCGATCGCGATAAATCCTACCAGGATCGCCATAAAAAAAGTCATAATTGGCTCTATCTTAACCACAAGCCTTTTAACAATATCATCCACATCTCTTTCTAAAGCATCAGCGGATTTCTCGAGCATATAGTCAAGCGCGCCCGATTCCTCCCCGGAAGCTATCATCTGAACGGTTGAGGGAGGAAAAATATTCTGATCTTTTAACGCCTCTGAAATTAATTTTCCGTTCTGGACGTTATCTGCCATATCTTCCACAATTTCCGAAACAGCCTTGTTATTCGCGACCTTATCCGCCACGGCCAACGATTCCTGTATGATTATCCCGCTTGAGATCATGTCCCCGAATGTTCTTATGAAACGCGCCGTACTCGAAAGTCTCATAAGGCGTCCAAAAACGGGCATCCTTAGTTTAATGTTATCCAGCATTTCCTTAAAAACCGTATTTTTTAACGCCATTTTCAAACCGACTATTCCCGCGCCCGACGCGATCAATATTGCCCACCAAAATCTTCTTACAAAATCGCTGAACGCGACTAAAGCCAGCGTCGGCAAAGGAAGCGTAACGCCTAACCGTTTATAGATGTCGCTAAACACCGGAACGATCACTATAACCAAAAACCCGACGACTAAAATTGAGAGTACGCCGACAACCACCGGATAGCTAAAAGCGTTTCTGACGGTTCTACGTAAATTGTCTTGTTTTTCAAGATGGTCCGCTAAACGCAAAAGCACCTTGTCCAAAATACCCGCGGCTTCCGCCGCCTTAATGAGCGCGATAAAAAATTCTGAAAAAAGAGCGGGATATTTTTCCATCGCTTCCGATAAAGAAGCGCCGTTTTCGATATCGATCCGTATCCCCGCGACAGCTTTTTTCAAAACAACGTTTTCCGTCTGTTTTTCCAACGCGCTCAAACATTTTATGATCGAAATACCGGCACTGATAAGCGTCGAAAACTGTCTTATAAACACTACCAAATCTCCCATCGAGACTTTTTTAGTGCCGAAAACAATAATATGCTTAGCTCGTTCCATGGTTACGTTACCTACTTGTTCCGCCATAAATTTACCTCGGGTTCGCCTCTTGTATATTGTCACAATTCGGGTAACAAATCGGCAATTTTTTGGAACATACGAGATCCCGACCGAAGAGCCGTGATCTCGTTGCTTTATCAAATCCGTAGGGGCGCGGTTCCCGCGCCCTTTAATCAACATCATCTAATCAACATTTCATCAATTAGGGCGGGGAAACCCCGCCCCTACAATTTGTTCGCTAAATTGTAACAACGTACACCCTACGAAAATCCACCATTGAGATCAGTAAACAATTCTCTTAATTTCTTCTTTTGTTGTAACACCCTCGGCGACCTTATCCGCGCCGTTTTCCGCGAGCGTTTTCATTCCTTCTTTTTCAGCCTGTTTTCTGATCTGGAGAACGGATGCTTTGCTTAAAATTAAATTCTGTATGTTTTCAGAAACAGCCATAAGCTCAAACACGCCTATTCTGCCTTTATAACCGGTCTCATAACACGCGCTGCATTTTTTTCCTTTACATTCCGGACAGATCGTACGGCATAATCTTTGCGCCGCCGCCCCTATAACCGTGGCGGAAACCAAAAACGGCTCCACCCCCATATCGACAAGCCTCGTGATAGCACTGGCGGCATCATTCGTATGAAGCGTGCTCAATACGAGATGCCCCGTAAGCGCCGCCTGCATAGCTATTTCGGCGGTTTCTTTATCTCTTATTTCACCGACCATTATGATATCGGGATCTTGCCTCAATATTGTTTTTAGTCCCGTGGCAAAAGTTATCTTAGCCCCTTCATCGACCTGCACCTGGTTTATCCTGTTTATTTTATACTCGACGGGATTTTCAATCGTGATGATATTGCGCTCGGTCGCGTTAAGCTGTTTTAATATAGCGTACAACGTGGTTGTTTTTCCGCATCCGGTAGGACCGGTGATAAGCACTATTCCGTATGGTCTTTTAATTAATTTTTCGAAACGCGTCTCATCTTCCGATGTAAACCCGAGCTCTTCCAAACCTATAAGCATAGCCGTCTTGTCAAATATCCTCATAACCGTTTTTTCACCGGCGACAGTGAGCATGGTCGAGACTCTCATATCGTATTCGCGGGCGTTCCGATTCAAAACAATGTGTCCGTCCTGAGGTCTGCGCCGCTCGGCAATATTCATGTTTGCCAGCACCTTTATTCGCGATATAACAGCCGACTCTATGTGTTTGGGAATCGTCATAATGTCATGAAGCATCCCGTCTATTCTGTATCTAACCACCATTTCGGGTTCTTGCGGCTCCAGATGTATATCGCTGGCAGCACTGTTTATGCCTCCGGAGACAATATCATTTACCAGTTTCACCACCGGGACCTGTCCGACTTCGGAAATCGGCTCGTCCATGGAAACCATCGGCTTTTTTTTCTTAGCTTTTTTTAATTCCGCGAGGCGAATATCAATAAGAGCTTGCTTACTTATCTCTTCGGCTTTGTAATAACGGCCTATGGCTTTAGTGATCTCTCTCTCGGAAGCCCTGAGGGGAGAGATATTGCAGCCTGTCAGAAGTTTTAATTCATCCCTTAAAGGCAAATTCGCCGGATCCGCCATAGCGACAAAAAGGGTACTATCGTCTAATTTTACGGAAATAACTTTATATTTTCGGGCGATCTCTTCAGGAATCATTCTTACAACCTGCGCGTTGATCTCTTCCCGGGCAAGTTTTATTTCAGGAAATTCCGACATCCTCGACCTCCAGGCTATTTGCCTCTTAGTTTTTTAAAATTTTTCTGATCTTTTCCACCATGATCCTATAATCAAAAGGTTTTACGATAAAATCCGCCGCGCCTAAAGCGTTGGCCTTGGCTACATCGTCCAGCTTGTCTTTAGCGGTCAGCATAATAACCGGTATGGTCTTCATCAAATCGTCTTCCTTCAGTTTTTTAAGTGCCTGAAATCCATCCATCTCCGGCATTAAAACGTCCAAAAGTATCAGATCCGGTTTACCGGAGGAGGCTTTTTCCAGACACTTGACGCCGTCCTCGGCAACCACAACTTCATATCCGAAAGATTCCAATCTCACTTTCAATACCGCGATAAGATCCGGATTGTCATCAACTATTAAAATTTTAGCTTCCGCCATTGTAGTTCATTCTCCCTTCAACACTCCAATTTCACATAAAATACGAAAGAGGAAATAAGCAGGTATATCTATAATATTTTGGATTCAAATACAAGTATAAGTATAAAAGCTCATGTGTCAAACTCGTAAGCTCAATTCCTATCCAATACTCTTTTTGATCTTTTCAACCAAAATTCTGTAATCAAACGGTTTTACGACATAATCCGCGGCGCCCAGATCGGTAGCTTCTATGACATCGTCCAACTGACTCTTGGCGGTAAGCATAATGACCGGAATAGACTTCGTTGACAAGTCTTTTTTTAGTTTTTTTATCGTTTGGAATCCATCCATTTCCGGCATTAAAACATCCAAAAGAATAAGATCCGGCTTCTCTTCCTTCGCCTTTATCGCTCCTTCTTCTCCGTTGTAAGCGACCACAACTTCAAAACCAACTTGGTTAAGTCTGATCTTGATCGCTTTAACCAAATCCGGTTCATCGTCGATCACTAATATTCTTAGCGCCATTTTTTCCTCCGCGTTTATTGCCGTGTTTAATAATTCTACCCTGTTTCATCGTCCGTTACAACACACGAAAACCGAACTTGCCTCACGCCTGCTTAGCCTTCTCCACCAAGTCCTTATCGTTCTTAGCTTCATCAGGATATGTCGCGGAGCCAAGACGAAGTTCTATTTTCTTAGTCAAATTCTGCCTTCTCAGATACTCCTCCAGAATATTTTCAAATCTTCCTTCGATCCGAAGCGCGTTATCCATGTCACAATCGGCCAAAATAACAGCGATCTCGCTTCTACCTCTGATCGCGATATCTCCTTCCTCTCGCCGCAAGCTGTTCCGTAACACATCTTCCATATCTTTTAGGATGATCTCTTCAACCGCGCCGCTTAATTTTTTACCCGGCTTATCCAAACTGGTCAAAGACGCGATGATCAAACTCATCTTGGAATTTTTCTTTTGGGCCCGCTTTATTCCGTCGTTGATATGTTCCAGAAAAACACATTCGAAAGTATATTTTGGCAAAGTAAAATAAAACTTACTCCCTTTGCCGATCTTTGATTCCACCCAGATCCGACCATTATGCAATTCGATCATTTCTTTGGTTATAGCCAAACCCAAACCGGTTCCTTTCGCTCCCGCGCCGGCCGTACGCCCAAACTGCTGAAACTTGGCAAACAGTTTCCCCATATTCTCCGAGGCAATACCCACACCATTATCAATGACACTACACTCCACTTCCTTCTCCGTGCCTTTTATCCTAATAGTGACTTTACCTTTTTCTTTCGTAAACCTGATAGCGTTTCCGATCAAATTGGTAAAGATCTGGGCTATTTTATCGGGATTGGCATACACCTTCAGTTCGGGATCGGAAAACATCGTTTTAATCTTAATGTGTTTTTCTTCCGCCTCCGGGTTTAACGTTGAAACCACTCCGCCTGCAATATCAACTATATTTACCGCCAACTTTTTAAAAACTTCTTTCCCGGATTCGATTTTGGAAATATCCAAAAGATCATTGATCAGCCTGGCCAGGCGATCAATATTGCCGTCAATAATGCCTATATATTCTTTTTGGTCTTTGGTAAGCTTACCGGAAATTTCATCGGAAATAATGGAAGTAAATTCTTTCATCGTTGTCAGCGGAGTTCGAAGTTCATGAGAAACCGTGGAAATAAACTCGGTTTTCATTCTGTCTATTTCCCTTTCTTTGGTGACATCTCTCAAGATGGTTACGATCCCGATAACTTCACCATCGGCGTCTTTTACGGGAGCAATATCGCTATGCAATGTTGTTTTTCCTTCCGCGTTCGAAACAACAATTTCTTTTGTTACCGTCTTTCCTTTACTTTGAGATTCCTCAAGAGGTTTATCCAATTTCAACAATTTTAACTTCTCGTTCAGCGTTTTACTGATTATCTCTTCATCCGGTTCAAATCCCAACATCCGCCTGGCTTGAGGATTTAAAACCACTACCTTTCCGCGTTCATCAACCATGATCACGCCCTCAGCCATACTTTCCACCATGCTTTCCATCTTGCTTTTTTCGGCGGTAATGACCGCCTGCAGTCGTTCAATGGCATTAGATGTCTGGTTGGCGATAGTGTATATAAGTTTTATGTCATCTTCGCTAAAAGCGTCATCCCGACAGCTTGAGACGTTTATCATTCCTATGGTTTTACCTCGAACAATGAAAGGCACGTTAAAGAAAGACTTTAACCCGGGAAAAACCCTTCCGTCTTTTGCCTTGGCATTGGGATCGGCTGGAATGAGAAACGCGCTCAGGCGTTTCTTTCTGATATCTTCGCCCGTAAGCGCGGCGGTGGAATCAATGAGACTGTTTTTAACCTCGTCCACAAATACCGCGCTTTCGGGATATGCCGGTCTCAAAGTAATATTAGCGGTCGCGGTATCATATAGAAGAGAAGCGCAAATATCATAATCCACTATTTTGAACAAAGACTCCATAATGAGTTTTAAGAGCGCTTGATAATCCAAAGTGTATGAAATAGCATTGGATATCTCATAAAGAATGGACAGCTCCATCGTCCGTTCTTTCACTTTTTCTTCAAGCCCCTTGGAGAAGGACTCCAGCTCCTTATGCGCCATGATCAGTTCTTCCGTTTGCTTCTCAACGGTCTCTTTTTCTTTACGAACATCGTCCATTACATTCATCATCGCTTCCTGCGACCGTTCCAAAGTTTTTGTCCGTTTCTCCACTTTCTCTTCCAGGGTCTTTGACAGTTCCTGAAGTTCCGTTTTCGATCTTTCCAGGTCATCTATAAGCCTTCTGGTTTCACGCATATCGCGCGCCACTCCAAGAATCCCGATTATTTCCTCACAATGCACACCCTTCTTTTTAAATTCCGGACAATCGGCTATCGCCTTGTCACGATGCGGACAACTCGCCTTCCGAAGTACCGATCCGGTAAAACTCACAGGAATGGATTCTCCGCCTTTTGTTTTGTACGTCATATCGAAATTGCGTACCGCCCCTTCTTCAATAAACTTCTCCAGGCGAGCACCTTTTAGAAGCAACCCTTCTTTCTCCGCAAAAACTTTCTCAACGGGACTGCCTATGAGTTCTTCTTTCGTATATTCCAAGAGATCACAAGTAGCCTTGTTCACGCTCTTGATAGAACCATCGGGTTTGATAACGATCAGAGTATCGATCATTGAGGAGATGATACTATCCGTGTAAAGCTTCGCCTCCTGTGTCTCTTTTTGTTCCCTTTTTATGTTTTCCATCATCGTTTTAAAGGAACCGGCCAAGTCTCCTACCTCGTCTTTCGCGCAAATTTCCACTTCCGTATTCAGGTTACCCCTGCCGATCTCAGCCGCCTTGTTCCTTAATTTTACGATCGGAATCGAGATAGAGCGGGAAATAAAAAATCCAAGGATCATTGCCAAAAAAAGAGCGGCGGACGATGCCGCCGCAATGAGTATGTTGAAGTTTTTAATTGATATGGTGAGTGTTTCTTCCGCGGATTTGCCGGTTTCCAGCACTTTTTGTAATTGCCGGTTCTGATAAACCCCAATGCCTCCAACGATCGCAACCAATAAAGCGACCATTAAAAATCCCAAGATCAATTTTTGACCTATTTTCATGTTATCCTTTACTTGTTGCTCCGCTTTATTCGGGCACATGCAATGTGCCCGTTCGAGCCGCATACCATGGACAGGTTCCTGTGCCTGTCCGTACCATTATTATGGATAATGGGTAAGGAGTGTCATTCCTTAGAATTAACAGTAGTATATGTTCCGTAAATCCCAATGTCAAACAAATACGGCAGTATTTTTCAGCGCGCGCCTGCCGCCAGAACAATGAGTTTTTGTATAAGTTCTTTGAACGATATTCCCGCTTTGTTCGCGGAACGTTCAAACTCGTCTTCACGCTCCAAACTTGGATTGAGGTTTACCTCGATTATATACACTTCGCCTTCCGGTGTTACACGCACGTCAAAACGAGCATATCCGTTTAGATTAAGCGCCCGATACGCGCGTTTCGATACTGAAATAATCTTTTCTTCCCAATCCCCGGGCAAACGCCCCGCGAAAACGTTCTTTATTCCCCATTTTTCGCGGTATTTATCGTCCCATTTCGCTTTATAGGTCGCGATACGGGATTCTTCATCGGAAATGCGCCCAAACTTCATTTCCCTGATCGGAAGCGCCTCTATTCGCTTATTGCCCAAAATGCTGACATAAAACTCTCTGCCTTCGATATATTCTTCCCCTATCGCGTCCATTTGCATATTCTCATGGATGAAAAGAACTCTCTCTTTTAACGCCTCATCCGTATCAATAACCGAAGCTAAAGAAATTCCTCTGGACGCCTCCTCACACAAAGGCTTTACTATCATCGGCAAATCCATCCTTTTCTTGGGTCTCGTAATGGACCGCTTCCTGTAGAAAGAATGAAAATTCGGCACTTTGATCTTGTGAAAACTCAATATCTTTTTGCTGAGAGCCTTGTTGTTACACAGAGATAAGTTCGCGGGACTTCCACCGGTATAAACAAGACCCAGCATTTCCAAAAGCCACGCTATGTTTTTATCAAAACGAGATTTACCCCTAAAAACGTCCGCGACGTTGAACACTATATCGGGTCGATTTTCCTCAACTTCGTCAAGAAGAGGACGCACATTATCACTTATCCCCAAAAGCCTCACATTGTGTCCGTTACTTTTTAGCGCCCGATAAATATCACTATAGATCTTAAAATCTTCGTCGGCAAATTCTTCTTTATAATCGTATCCGCGTTCTTTTGAAATTTCACAATCAAAAACCATTAATACATTCAACTTTTTTTTCATTTTCACCCCTTAAACCTTCCGGTATACGCGTAATTCATAACTAAAGCGGTTACATACGTTGATATCTGCACCAAAACAACAGCTTCATCATTGCGAAGATATAATTTAAGTTCCCGGCATCTATTCACGAGCACCTTTAAAAGATCGTTAATCAGAAATTTTCGTTCACCCGTACATACCGCCGCGTTATTCAATATCACCTTACGGAAGCTTTTAATAAAATTCGACGCCTTGGTTATTTTTTCAGTTTCGGGAGAACTTTCCGAAAAAATTCTTTTCAAATACGCGTCATGAAAATCAGGAAATTCTTCCGCCCACTGATCTTGTTTTTTTTTGTAATAATTTTTGAGCGTTATTCTGAGACTTGACAGACGCCAATGTTTTTTTCCTTTTTTAACGCTCGCGCTCCGCGAACCTATCTTTTTCATAAGCGCGTCAACGTATAAAAGCTTCTCTTTCGCCTTCCCCGAGGTGTATTCCGCGCGCCAAGCGCCGCCCGGCGTGAGCCAAACGGCAAAAGTTTCGGCGAAATCCTCGTCAGGATGACACTGAGCGTAATGTTTTTCCAAGTGCCGCACAAAACTTTTTGAATAAGGCCTGAACCTGTATGTGTCTTCATATTCGGACGAAAACGGCCCGAAAAGTTCGCGCCATTTATTTTTTCGATACAACCTGTAAGCATAATTTACGGCATGCCCCGCCTCGTGCCGCAAAAGCCGCGCGCATTGTTCTTTCGTACCGCCTTCAGCTTCAAACATCATTTTTCGTTCGAGCTTTAATAGCGCCGGATGCGCTAAAAAAAAAGGAACCCCGATAACAGGTTCCTTGTCCGGCGCGAGCCATTCATCCGCGAGATAACAAATCGGCTTAAAACCGATCCCTTTCACGTCAAGTTCTCTATAAAGCTCACCGACACATTCCTCAAGCCACGTACCTTTGATCGAAAGCGGCAGATCCGAGATTCGGAGCCCCAAAAGTTCGTCGATGGACAATTTATCTAAATCAATCGTTTTTTTGATCATTACCTCGTAGGGTGTACATTGTCACAATTCAGGTAACAAATCGATAATGACCGGGACCACCCGACCATTTTGTCCCCTCTTCAATTAATCGGACAAGGCAGGCCTTGTCCCTACGAATAATATGAAACATACCACAACAAATCGTACGAATAATATAAAACATGACACAACAAATCGTAGGGGCCGGGCCTGCCCGGCCCTTTTATCCCAATCATCATTGATAACCTTTATGTGTTGGTGCTATTATAAACGGTTACCTCAATTGTGACAATATACAAGGGGCACATCGCATGTGCCCGAATATTATATTGTGCCCAAACAAGACCGGGATGGTAAAAAACATATCATCATTCATAAAATCAATTACGGGCACATGCAATGGCCCCTACGTTTTTATTTTCATTTCCCAAATCTTTAACCACCGGATCTCGGGTCCGATAACATTAATGACCGACCATATAAGACCGTATATTCCGTCTTTATAGCCCTGTTTTTTTACGTACAGTTTCCAGAAAAGTTTGAGCGCCTTCCATGTAAGGCGGTATTTGATCTCTTTAAGAGGAATATCGGGGCGTTTTTGTATTTCCGCGGCGGCTTCGGCATCCGTGTAACAATTCATTTTGTCTAAAATCTCACGCATGGATACGTAAGGATAGTGATAAAGCTCAGCTTCTATTTTTCCGATATTTCCGGTGATATTAAGAACTTCATGAATGTTTTCCGAATAGCTTCCCGCCGACTTTTTAAAAAGTTTTGTGACATAGTTATACGCGCCACCGTACTTCAGCGCGTGAGAGAACATAAAGTTCTTCCTCAACATTTTAAAAGCGATGAACCCGCCCGGATCATTTATCGCGTCCCGGATCTTCCCGGCGGTTTCCGGAGGGACCACTTCATCCGCGTCCATCTGAAGTATCCATTCACTTGAGGAGTTCTCAATTCCAATATTTCTCTGGCGACAAAAATTGTTATCCAACTTATTCACTATAACTTTCGCGCCGCGCGCGGTCGAGATTGCCCGTGTATTATCCGTACTCTCATCATCGACAACAATAACCTCATCCGCCCAAACCACAGACCTTAAAAATCTTTCTATCTTATCTTCTTCGTTTTTCGTTATCACAACAACTGATATTTTTGGATCATTCATTATTAATCTTTCAGGTTTCAGGCTTCAGGTTTTCCCGCCGAAGGCGGGTCCGCCTTCGGCGGAAAAGCGTGAAGCGTGTCACGTGTAACGTGTAACTTATAACTTGCTACTCATTCTTTTCAATTGCCACGATTATTCCCATCACCATCCACATCAGCATACTAAGCTGCATGGCAAATAAATTTGTGTCAACCACGCTGTGTCCCAAAAACCCGAAAAGCCCGGATAGAAATCCGGCCAAAAGCGCGCGCTGGAATTTATCTTTTGTTTTTACGATTTTTATGAACACCACAATAAACAAAGTTGCAATTGTTAATAAAAACGTACCTAACCCCAAAAGACCTATCTCCGCCGCCATGTGAAGATATGAATTATGCGGATAAAATCCGGTTGAAGCCTGTTTTTTATACGAAGGAGCTACGATCGAATAGGTATTCGGACCGGTTCCCGTTATTGGAAAATCTTCAACAATGGCTATGGCTTCCTTCCATAGTTTTAGTCTGACGCTTACACTTTCTTCCACATTGGTGGAAAAAGAAACGGAAGGAACAAAAGACGCCGGCGCGATATCAGAAGAAACAGACGCAGAAGCGGGGGGAGAAACGGTGGGAGAAACAGAAGAAGAAACGGTGGGGGAAACAGCGGAAGAAGTAGAAAAAGAAAACGATTTCACAAATACTTTCGCGCGTTCTTTTACGAAATTCGGAACAATTAACGAACAAATGAGCACAACGACCGGTATCAAAAATAGCAGTCTTATATTTTTCATGATGATACCGAGAAAGATCAAAGAAAATATAGCGGAAATCCACGCTCCGCGCGAACCGGCAAAGATCAAGCAAATTATCAGAAAAACCGTTAGCGCCCAAAGCACGGATCTCATAGACCTAACCACATGGGCGAATTTCCCGAAATGGTCCCGCCATGAATCCATCCAAAAATACGCCAGCGCCAGAACCGGCGGAAGCATCAAAATGAGCCACGCGGCAAAATCATTTTGGTTCCCGAAAGAAGATTGGATCCACCCTCGCCCGGAAAAAGAAAAATGTCGAATAAAATCCGTGCCGGTAACATATTGAAAAATCCCGTTCACGGTTATGAGAAATACAGACAATAAAACCGCGATCAATACCTTGTCCCTTTTTTTCGTATCACTCATTACTTCAACGGTTATGAAATACATCGCGATATACTCAAAAAGCTTCAGGAATAAACCTTCCAGGCTTAAAAAAATGGAAACGCTTCTAACCGTCGAAGCGAAATTGACAATGAAAAATATGAGGATCGGAAAATTCAGTTTTGTAGATACCGGCTTGAACATCGCTATTATCGACACTTTTTTCTCTCTACGATAAACCAAAATTCGTTTTGTGATCCACAAAACGAACATGCACGTAAACAATATTTCCATCAAAGATTTGGAAAACGGAAGGCAAAAGATTAAGGCCCATAACAAAAATTCCTGAACCTTGTCTATCAGCGCCATTAATCGGAAGTGTTCCATTTTAGGGATTTCGCATAGTTTATTCACGATTCCTCGTACAATTTTCGCCATATCACCGTTCTCCCCTCCGTTAACCCCGTATTGTCAAAAGTCTCTAGGGGCACATTGCATGTGCCCCTAGAGGCTATCCCTTAACAACCGGTCCCCCGATCATAAAATGGCACCATTTCTTTTATTTTAGCAACTATTCTTTCATTGTTCATAGTGTTAGATAACCGCTGTAAAGCTTTTATGTTTCTTCTTAATTTAACGGGATCAAACTCTTTTGGTTGGGTTATATAGATCTTGTCGTGTTTTGTCGCCTGATCATGTTCGGCGTCCAGAAGCATTTCTTCATGCATTTTTTCACCCGGTCGGAGACCGATAAATTTTATTTCAATGTCTTCCCCGGGTTCAAACCCGGATAATGTGATAAGGTTTTTTGCAAGATCCGCTATTTTTATCTGCTCCCCCATATCCAAAATAAAAACTTCTCCGCCCCGGCCGATCGCCCCGGCCTGGAGGACTAATTGCGCCGCTTCACGCGGAGCCATAAAAAATCGTTTTACGTTCGGATGCGTTACGGTAACGGGTCCGCCCTTTTCTATCTGTTTTTTAAATATCGGGACAACACTTCCACTTGAGCCGATAACATTCCCGAACCTGACGGCCATAAATTTCGTCCTGACGGTTTTTGTTTTTGCTTTTGTCTGAATCATCATCTCCGCGATCCTTTTTGACGCGCCCATAACGCTTGTGGGGTTAACCGCCTTGTCGGAAGAGATCATAACAAAACTTTCCGCTCCGTAATGTTCAGCGGCATACATAAGGTTTCTTGAACCAATTATATTGTTCTTAACAGCGGCGGCGGGATTTTCTTCCATAAGCGGCACATGTTTATGCGCGGCGGCATTAAACACAATATCGGGCCCGTATTTTGAAAATGTATGTTTCAAAAGCCCTATATCCTTAATGTCTCCTATAACCGTCACGAATTCAAAATTCGGCCGACTCCCCAGAATATCCAACCCCAGAAAATACACATCGTTTTCGTTATGGTCAAAAGCGATGATCTTCTCAGGATCAAACCGCACGATCTGCCGTGCAAGTTCAGAACCGATGGATCCCCCCGCGCCGGTGATCAGGATCGTTTTTCCCCTAACGAACGAACTTACATCGTCCGTATTTATATGCACCGTTTCTCTTCCCATAAGGTCTTCAAGGCGAACATCCCTGATCTGCTTTATCGCGACTTCTCCGGTTAAGATCTTATGAAATTCCGGAACGGTTTTAATTTTCACCTCAGCCTTTTCACACTTCGATACAATGTCTCTAACGACTTTTCCGCTGGCGGAAGGAACGGCTATAATGATCTCTTCCACATGATACCTCTTTACAATAGAGGCGATATCATCCATCGTACCCAAAACCTTCACCCCGTGTATCTTCGAATGCAGTTTACCCGGATTGTCATCGATAAACCCCACCGGCGAATACTGCCTTTTTCTCGCCGAGATCAATTCCCGCGCGACCATCTCACCCGCGCTCCCCGCGCCGACAATAAGCACTTTTTTAAGATTCCCCTTATACGCCTGCTGGAATTTCATTAAAACACGCGGCAGAAAACGCGCGCCTGTTACGAGAAAAAGGTGTATCAAATAATCTATGAGAAGTACGGATCGGCCGATCTTGGCGCTTTTGGTAAAAAATGCCACCGCGATCAAAAGAAGCGTACTGATCATCCCGACACGAACAATATTGGCGGCTTCAGAGACACTCGCAAACCTGAACGACCATCGATATACTCCAAAGATATCAAACAAAATAACTTTGATAAAAGAAGCCCAAATTGCGAAGTATATGTATGCGTCTAAAAGTGCCGGCGTTAACTGCCAATCAAATCTGATCAAAAAAGCAAGCCCCATGGAAAGCCAGATCAAAAATACGTCTATGGCAACCGTCACTAATTTTCGGAAATTCAAATTCAACATCATAATGAGCTTCTCCTTTTATAAAACATCGGAAATGATCTTTTTCAAAGTCTGAACAACGCGCTTGATATCTTCATCTTTCAAGTTGCTATAAAAAGGAAGCGCGATAGTCCTTTCAGAAACAGACTCCGTAACAGGGTAATCTCCTTTTTTATATCCGAACTCCTTTTTATAGAACGGCTGAAGATGAATTGGCGAAAAATAATTACTGCATCCTATTCCCGATTGTTTCAGACGTTTAATTATGTCGTCTCTTTGTATTTCAGTAAATTCTTTTTTTAATTTTACGACATACACAAACCAGCTCATCTTAACATCTTCCCGCGCGTAGGGCAATTCTATCTCTTCCACATTCTTCAACAAATCCCCATATACCGCGGCAACGCGATCCCTTTTACCCAATATTTCGTTTATTCTTTCAAGCTGACAGGTTCCCAAAGCGCAGTTGATATCACTTAACCTGTAGTTATACCCAAGCCGCTCATGCCGTAACCAAGCGGTCCCGATACTTCTTCCCTGATTCCTTGAAGATTCGCAAAATTCCGCTATTTTCCCATCATTTGTCACGATCATTCCGCCTTCACCGGTCGTAATTTGTTTATTTGGATAAAACGCGAACGTACCGGCCGAACCGAAAGATCCGGCTTTACGCCCCTTATACTCGGCTCCTATCGCCTCGCAACTGTCTTCGATCAGCTTTAGTCCATGTTTCTCAGCTATTTTTTCCAACTTGTCCCACTCGGCGGGATGTCCGAACACATCCACCGCAAGGATCGCTTTTGTCTTTTTCGTTATACGTTCTTCAATCAAGTCCGGATCTATATTCAACGTACGCTTATCAATATCAACAAATACAGGCCGCGCGTTTTCAAACAAAATACAATTCGCCGAGGCAATAAAACTAAAAGGCGTCGTAATAACTTCATCTCCCGCCCCAATGCCCAAAGCTCTCACGATAAGGTGTAGAGCCGAAGTTCCGCTATTAACGGCAACGGCATGTTTCGTGCCTATAAACGAACTCATCTTTTCTTCAAATTCCGGAAGACGCGGCCCAAGCGATAAATACGGGCTTTCCAAAACATTCAACACCGCTTTTTTTTCTTTTTCAGTTATGTCCGACCCTGAAAGGGGTATCTGTCTTTCTCCGGATTCATTCATAGTCTTTTACTTCTCCTCCCGCTCCATACAATCCTTTTCTCGATAATACAACCCACGGCGTTTTCATCAGTATCTTCGCGTCAAGTAGTAGCGACCAATTTTCAATATACCAAACATCCAGTTTGATCCTTTCCCGCCAAGAAATAAGATTCCTGCCGTTCACTTGAGCCCATCCGGTAATTCCGGGTTTTACAAGAAGCCGTTTTTTTTCAAAATCCGAATATTTTTCAACCTGATGCCTTAGCGCCGGACGCGGGCCTACCAAACTCATATCGCCTTTTAGAACATTAACAATTTGCGGCACCTCATCCAAGCTCCACGCGCGCAAAAATTTGCCCACGCCGGTAATCCGAGAATCATCCTTTACGATCGCTATCCCCGCTCCCATTTCAGAAGCTCCCTGAACCATGCTTCTGAATTTGTACGCAGTAAAATCCTTGCCGTCTTTTCCGACGCGCGCATAGGTAAAAAACACCGGTCCCTTGGAATTAAGCTTTATCAAAAGCGCGATAATCAAAAAAAACGGACAACACATCACCATTACCGCAAGTGCCACCACAATATCAATCATCCTCTTTACAACTTTCCGCGCATCTCTACTCATCATCCAAAATCCCCTCCCTCGACTTCGCTCGGGACAGGCTAACCCCCTTTGCCAAAGGGGGAACCGTTCAATTCAACCCCATAAGTTATACCCCATCCCAATCATCCCCCCCTTTGAAAAAGGGGGCCGGGGGGATTTGTTCTTCAATTCCACCTACGAGGTGGTTTTAGGTTTTCTATTGCATAATTTTTTTGCGCTTACTCTCTTATAAACTTCCATTTCCTTATCCAAAACCATTTCTTCGTCAAATTTCGATTCAACCCTTTTTCGTCCGGCTTGTCCCATTTTTTTCGCCGTCTCTTCGTCCATCAGTATCCCGCTAATCGCGTCCGCGAGCGGTTTTACCTCGCGCGGGGGGACAATTTTTCCCGTGACTCCATCGACCACTTCTTCTCTTGATCCACGTATGTCAGTCGCGACAACCGGCTTTCGGCATGCCATCGCCTCAAGAATACTTCGCGGCATACCTTCACGGAAAGACGGAAGAACAAAAACATCCATAAGAGAGTAAACTTGGGGCATATCATCCCTTAGCCCCGCAAAAATAATGTTTTCCTTTAAATTATTTTCTGCAATAAGACGCTTTATGATTTCCTTCCCATCCGCGTCCCTGTCGCTTCCGAGAGTGTCCCCGACTATCAAAAACTTGACCGAAGGAACATGTTCCTTTACAACAGCTATCGCTTTCACAAGTTCTTCTATTCCCTTTTCCCTGACTATCCTGCCCGCGAAGACGACAACTTTATCTTCTTTTTTTATCCCAAATGATTCTCGCAATTGCGCGTCAGGCTCTTCCGGAATAAATTTGTTTATATCAACACCATTACTTATCCAAACAGCATTTTGAGAAAGAGAGATCCCTTCACGAATCGCGGTTTCTCTATCCTCGGCACTTTGTAAAAGCAATATATCCGTACACACTCGGGTCAATATTTTTTCTATCCATATAACAACCCGCCTCTTCCATGGCGTCATATTCTCATGAAAATAAAACCCGTGCGCTGTGTAAATAATTACCGGCGCGTCCGCCATCTTTGCGGCAACTCTTCCCAACATAGCCGCGAGCGGACTATGAACATGCACAATATCAAATTTTTCTTTTTTTATCAACCGGCATAAAGCGAAAATCGCTTTCAAATTGACAATAGGCCTTATTCTCCTGCCGATGTCAACCGTATTGATGACGTAGCCGTCTTTTCTTAGCTGTTCAGTATATCCGCCGGGTGAGGTCGCGACCTGAACATTATACCCCTCTTTGGTCAACCTATCAATAAGAGGAAGCAATAAATATTTGACCGTAATATCTACAGCCGTCACCTGCAAAACTTTTATTTTTTTTACATCCATCTGTTTTTCCATGATTGAAACATTAAGACGTCCCATAAGTGATAAGCGTTATTCCTTTTTCCACTAGCGTGTTCTTTCCACAGTTTTCCAATAACACCCGGTTCTAAAATACCGTCTCTCTTTATTTCTTTCTCGTCCAGCAATTCTTCCGCCCAGGCGCGTAGCGGTCCTCTCAGCCACGCGTCAATAGGCACGCCAAAGCCCATTTTGGGCCGATCTATCATCTCCTCGGGCACATATTTGTGTAAAATACGCCTTAAGATCCATTTATTTTTACCGTTTTTTATCTTCATCGACACCGGAAGCGTTTTTGAAAATTCTATTATCTCCGGATCCACTATGGGCGATCTGACTTTTATCCCCGCCGCGCGCGCGGCTTTAGCAACTTTTACGAACCCGTCATCCGGAAGATACGTCATTAGATCAAGATACATCATCCTTTCCACAAAATCGGGAATTCGCCCGCGAATGTTCGAAAGATCCAACGCGATTTTCGGTTCGGTTGATCCTAAGACCAATTTTTCCGGCTCTCTCCAATGAGACGCCAGAGACAAATACATCTCATCCTCAGAACGGCTTTTTACCGCGTCGGCCAATTTATGCGCTTTATCCCCAAACATCCGGTGATTAAAAAGAGCGGGATACTTTTTGGAAAATTTATCGGCAATTTTGTCCCAGGTCTCCGGTGGAATTTTTTTTATGGCTCTGGCGAACATGCCTCTGGCGCCATACGGCATTTTCTTGGCTTTTTTCCAAACCTTATCCGCCCACAGATATCTGTTATATCCGCCGAAAATTTCGTCGCCGCCGTCTCCGGAAAGTCCCGTCCGGACTTCTCCTCCCGCGAAAGCAAGAAGAAGATATGTCGGAATCTGGGAAGAATCTGAAAATGGTTCGTCATATATGTCGGCCAATTTCGGAATAACCTCTAAAGCTTTCTCAGGTGTAACCAAAAACTCCGTGTGATGTGTACCTAAATGCTTGGAAATCTCGCGTGCGTCCATCGCTTCGTTATAACTGGCTTCATTAAGCGCCATGCTGAAAGTTCTTACTTCTCCCGCACGTTCTGCTGAAGCCAGCGCGGTTATGAGTGAAGAATCTATTCCGCCGGAAAGAAATACACTCGTTTTCCCGGATTCGGTTCTCCTTACAATCGCGCGTTTAAGAAGGCGTTCCAATTCCCGCGCCGCGTCATCTTCATTCTTGCCAAAAAATTCGCGACGACCTTCTTCGGTTATTTTAAGCGCGTCCCAATAAGTATGCTTTTTTAAATTCAGTTCCTTATCAACCGAAATAAACGAACCCGCTTCGAGCTTGTTTATTCCTTTATAAATTGAATGCGGAACAGGAACATACGCGAATCTAAAAAACGAACTAAGAACATCTCTATCCAGCTCCGCGTTAAAAAGTTCATTCGTGCGGAGACTCGTCAGATTCGAAGAAAAAAACAAAGTTCCGTTCTGCGCGCCGTAATAAAACGCGCCCACTCCGGCTTTGTCTCGAGCGAAAAAGATCCGCTCCTCCCGCGCGTCCCATAAAATGAGACTAAAAACTCCGTTAATTTGTTTCAGCGCCTTTTCCAATCCCCACTTCAAGATCGCGCCCAATACAACGCGTTCAAAAGACGCGTTGGTTAAAGTTTCATCTTTAAGTTCTTCCGCGACTTCACGACCGTTATAAAGCTCACCACCGAACGCGATCACATACCGCCCGCAGTCCGACACCACCGGCTCGGCAGTTTCATTGCCAAGCACAACCCCGCGCGTTTCGTCCCGCCAAAATTTTAGAGCCGTTTTTTTCCATCCCGCGCGTTTATCCCTATTTCCAATTTGCCAAAACCCGACAATACTTCCCATATCTACATCCTTTTTAAATCCTCATACCAATGGGCACATGCAATGTGCCCCTACGAACTACGATTTGTTATTTTTACAACACCCCAATTCCATCGTAAGGGCACGGCATGCCGTGCCCCTACGTATTTCAAATTGACTCCCAATTTGAGCGACCATCGTTGGGGCACATTGCATGTGCCCGTTCGGAATTACGATTTGTTATTTTAATTATGCCCAAATTCCATCGTAGGAGCACGGCATTATTCCACCTCGTAGGTGGGATTTATTCGGAACACCTACGAGGTGGAATCCTTGGGTCCTCCACTTGTTCCACCTACGAGGTGGAATTGATCCACCCGATTCCATCGTAGGGGCACGGCATGCCGTGCCCTTATTTTAATAAAACGCTTAACCTTTCGCGAAAAACTATTACGGCACATGATAAAATTAATGTTTTTCTGTTAAACTTATGCTCGCCGAGAGACTCTTTGATCTCATCTTTCGCCTTCTTCAAATCTCCCGCTCTTAAGTACCCTAATGCCTGCCAATAATATACATTCGAAATAAGCTTTTTTCGAAAACGCTCGGTTAGATCCGGATTTCGTTTAAAAACTTTTTCCAATACTCTCAGCATCTCTCTCTTTGACTGTTCAAGATGCTTGGCAATATAACTTTCACTTTTTCTGTACCCCGTTAGAGGTGTATTAACACATCCGCCTTTGTAATGTTCCGCCAATCGAATCCACATATCCCAATCCGCGGGTGTAAAAATTGTTTCATCAAAAAGACCCGCCTTTTTGAAACAACTTTTTCTGACCACGGGCGTAGAATTGCAAACAAAATTCTTTAAAAGAAGTTTTTTCGCGATCGTTCCGGTTGGTGCTCTTTTAAAACGCGGATAACGGCCTAACGTTTCGCCTTTTTCATCTATAAAATACACTGGCGTATGAACAAATCCGAAATCCGGATTCGCTTCAAGACATTTAACGCTTTTTTCTATTTTTTCTGGAAAATAAATGTCATCACAATCGAGAAAAGCAATATATTCTCCGCTTGCCTGTTGGATGCCAAGATTTCGAGCACTCGAAGCGCCGCCGTTTTCCTTGTACAGATACTTTACTTTCCCAAAATAAGGCGCGAGCGCCGACTTTGTCTCATCAACGGAGCCGTCATCAACAACAATGATCTCAATGTCCCCATACGTCTGCGCGAGTACGCTTTCAACCGCACGCGCCGTAAAATCAGCTTTATTGTATGCCGGAATTATAACGCTTACTTGTTTCATAGAAAGAGATCCTTCGTCACGCTCGTTCCTCAGGATGAGGGGGGTCGAAAAACTCCCCGACCCCCCTCATTTATCCTTGTTAAGCTTTATGTATTCCTCTAAAGAATCTTCCCAACGCGGCATATTGTCTATACTCATCTCTTTCATCCTGCGATTTTCAAGCATTTCGCTTCGCGCGCGCGGCGCGGGCAAAGGAAACTTTGAAGAATCCACCGATTGGACCATAACACTATCAGAGAGCCCCATATATTCGACTATTTTTACCGCCATATCGTGCCTTGTGCATGTACCGTTATTTACCATATGATATAAACCGTATTTGCCTGAATTAACAATAGGCATAATATTCGCCGCGAAATCCTTGGTAAACGACGGCGTTCCGAATTTATCTGAAACAGCCATAAGTTCTTTTTTCCCGCTTTTTAGCTGTTGAACAATTTTGTATACAAACTTTTTATCAAGATCCCAGCCTCCGACCATCCATCCGGCTCTAATAATAAAATATTCATCAAGCGCCGTTTGGATAATTTTCTCCCCGCGAAGTTTACTCTCTCCATACACATTAACCGGATTCGGCGCGTCAGCTTCAATATAGGGCACGTCCTTTTTGCCGTCAAAGACAGCCCCCGTACTTATGTATACAAGTTTAGCACTTGTTTCCCCGCATGCCTTTACCATATTTTCCGTACCAAGCGCATTCGCGCGAAACGCGTGTTCCGGATCTTTTTCGCAAAAATCAACGTCAGTTTCCGCGGCAAAATGAAAAATATAATCAGGTTTAACCTCCCGCGCGAGTTTTACTACTTTATCCCCGCACGTTACATCAAGCGCTTCTATGTCCGGAAGACGCCGATTGATATCCGTCTGGTAAACCGTATGTCCCTGTTTTAACAACACCGGTATAACCTCAGCCGCAAGCATCCCCGCCGCGCCGGTAAGCAAAATTTTCATATTAAGATCCTTTCCAACCCAACCCGCAACCTCGTGTGGCTACCCTCCCCCCTTGGCAACCTACGAGGTTGCCAAAGGGGGCATGAGGTTGTCGACATCTTTACTATAAGTTCGACCTAAAGTAAAGTCGAGTTTGCTTTTAGTTTGTAGTTACGCTCCCAAAGAGCACCTTATGATTGCCGTAACATTCTCTAAACACAGACGGTTAGGGGGATTTTGAAACTATTTCTAATGTCTCCCGTATCCCTCTCAAATCTTTTATGATACAGCCATTTTTTCGGTTTAGATCCTCCTTTAGATCCGCTTTTTAAATAGGGACTTAAATAGGGACGTCACCCATTTAATTAGTTAAACCAATAGGAACGTTCATACAGGAGATGCCATTCCAATCTAATAAACTATTTATGTCAAAAACAGTTATCGAAATATTGAGCTAGTACAAGTCACCATTTACATTATAAGTATTTTTTCACCTAATTAAATGGGTGACGTCCCTATTTACGTACATTATAAGTATTTTTTCACCTAATTAAATGGGTGACGTCCCTATTTAAAACGTCCCTATTTAAAAGCGCTTCTATGTCCGGAAGACGCCGATTGATATCCGTCTGGTAAACCGTATGTCCCTGTTTTGATAGCACCGGTATAACCTCCGCCGCAAGCATCCCCGCCGCGCCGGTAAGTAAAATTTTCATATTAAGATCCTTTCCAAACCCGGTCTGACAACCTCGTAGGTTGCATCGCAACCTACGAGGTTGTCAGACCGGTTGCAGATTATTTATTTCAAACTTTTCAAAATTTCCTTTATGCTTCTCAGATCTTTTACCATACAGCCGTTTTCTCGGTTTGAATCCTCTTTTAGATCCGCTTTTCTTTCGATAAAAAATACATCCGTCTCTTTCGCGGCGAGACGGTCGCTTTCGGCGTCTCCTATGTAAACAACCTCTTTTTTCTTAAGGCAGTAACGGCTCAAGATGTCTCTGATAATGACCGGTTTTGTTTTCGGACTGCCGTGTGCTTCCTTAAAATATGTGTTAATGTTCCTCTCTCTCATGATGTGACGCAGTTCTTCTTCGGGAGTGCCGGAAGCTATGAAAAAGTCGTAAGAAGAGTTTTCGCCGGATAAAAATTCAAACGCGCCCGGCACGAACGGAGCCTCAAGCACTTTCTTAAGCACTATTTCGGAAAACATATCGCCAAGCTCAAGTTCTTCTTTTTCCGAAAGAGATCTTTTAAGAATATTTTCGTAAAAATATCGAAATTTTACATATCTTGAAATACCCGCATTCGCCAAATGGTATTCAACAATTTCCCCAACAGAGTCCGGATACGCTGAAAAAAGTTCCCGAAAAGCTTCTGTCTTTATGTCACTCGATTCAAGGATCACTCCGTCAAAATCAAAAATAACGGCTTTAATCATATGAGAGCACCGCCCTTGCCGGCGCGCCGTCGGCGTTCTTCAGCTTTAACGGCAAACACATAAGATTATAGAACCCGTCTTTAGCGCGTTCCAAAATAAGGTTTTCAACTATTATGACATCATTCGATAAAAGCGCGCGATGAACGGGATGAGACTTGCCAGTGGAAGTTTCGATAGACATTCTCTCGGTACCGACAATTTTAATTCCACTGTTAACCGCCAAAATCGCTTTCTCCTCGGTTAAAGCATCTTCATCTGTTAAACCTCTAAGAAGCAATCCTTTAACGTTCCTTTTACTCATTTCGTCTAAAAAGCCTTTTTCAGAAAACGCGCGTACATCCGTAACCACCGCGCGGCAAATAAGACTCTCCAAACCAATTTCATCAACCGTCTCTCCTTCATCAAAGATATGACGCGGCGCGTCAATATGAGTGCCGGTGTGACTGCCGAAGGCAACCGAAAGCAAATTACAAGAATCCCCCTTCTCAAGCGCTTTATACGCGGAAATTTTGACATCGGGATCAGTTGGATATTTTTCCATACCGTCAAAAATAGGTTTTGTTATGTCAATATATTTCATTTCTCCTCCAACGCTTTTAATAGATTCTTCACCGCGTCCGTTTCCATTTTTATACGCGCCTCGGCGGCGTAAGAACCTATATGAGGAGTAAGCACAACGTTATTTAACTTTTTCAACGGTCCGGAATAAGGTTCATTCTCAAAAACGTCGACCGCCGCGCCGGAAAGATTCCCTTTCTTTAAACTGTTATACAAAGCCGTCTCATCAACCACCCCGCCCCGCGAAACATTCACGATCCAGCTTCCTTTTTTCATCAGGCTAAATTCTTTTTCTCCGATAAGAGGCTCATTATTTCCGTTTGAGGGCACATGCAAAGTGACAATGTCCGCATCTTTTAAAAGGTCTTCCAAACTTTTGCCTTTCGCGCCCGCACAAAATTTCTCACGCGCATCATAATACATGATCTTTCCTGCGCCTAAACCTGCCAAAAGCTGTGCCGTTTTCTGTCCGATACGGCCGAACCCGATTATCCCGACTTTTTTTCCCGCGAGAAGGTTACCCGTAACCTTTGTCCACTTTCCGGCGCGAAGTGCCGAATCCATCTCATTGATCCGTCTTAAAAGATTCAAGATCAGCCCCACCGTTAATTCCGCGACAGCCAAAGTCGGCCCGTCCG
>JADHWG010000016.1 GCA_016783605.1 Candidatus Omnitrophota bacterium
TGAATCGGTGAATACGGTTATGGCGGAGCTTGAGATCTTCTCCGGTGTTGTCGACTCTATTCAAGTGAAAAAAGAAACGGCTCTTAAAATGCTTGAAGATGAGTTTATTTACGCGACGGATGTTGCCGAATATCTGGTGAACAAAAAAGTGTCTTTTAAAGACGCGCATCGTGTGGTTGGTGAGATTGTTAAACATTGCGCGGATTCCATGATCAATATCTCGGATCTGTCTATAACGGAACTGAAAAAGTTTTCCGATAAATTTGATGGAGATGTTTACGCGCTTTTAAACGCGGAAGTTTCGGTTGAAAAGAAAAAGACCCCGGGAAGCACAAATCCGTCCCTGGTAAAAAAAGAAATCGCGCGGTGGAAGAAAAAAATATCCGGTTAACCGGTTTGTCGGTTGTAGGGGACAGACCTGCCTGTCCCTCGACCCAAAAATTGGCAACATAGTGAGGAGTTTTATGCACAGTTTCAATTACAAAAAGGGCGTTTTGCACTGCGAAAATGTTTCGATGGAGGAGATAGCCAAACAGCATCCCACTCCGTTTTATCTGTATAGTTCAAAAACTATTATGGATCATTTTTGTAAGATAAAAAACGCGTTTAAAGAAATTGATCCGCTTATTTGTTTTTCGATGAAATCCAATTCAAACTTGAGCATTTGTCGGGCTCTTGTAAATGCCGGAAGCGGGCTTGATATCGTCTCCGGCGGAGAGTTGTATAAGGCGCTTAAAACGGGCTGTCCGCCTGAAAGAATAGTTTACGCGAGTGTCGGGAAAACTGAAGATGAGATCAGGACCGCGATCCGTAAAGGAATATTGTTTTTCAATATCGAATCGGTTCCGGAACTGATCATGATAGACACTGTCGCGAAAAAACTAAAAAAGAAACCGAACGTGGCTTTAAGGATCAATCCGGATGTAAAGGCCCGGACGCACGATTATATAACAACCGGAACCAAAGAGAAGAAGTTTGGAATAGATACTAGAGTTGCGGAAGAAATTTTTGATAACGCGAATAAATATTCAAATGTCGTGCTTAACGGTATTCACTTGCATATCGGGTCTCAGATAACGGAAACGGCTCCTTTTGTCCGCGCGATAAAAAAAACGTTGGATTTTATCGAGAAGAACGGGATAGATATAAAATGGTTCAATCTCGGCGGCGGTTTTGGAATTGTGTATAATTCCGAACGGGCGAGGAGCGCGAAAGAATTTGCTAGAGCGTTACTTCCGATCATTAAGGATAAACCCTATAAATTCATCTTTGAACCGGGACGATTTATTGTCGGTAATGGCGGAGTTTTGGTGACGAAGGTACTATACGTAAAAACCGGCTCCGGCGGAAAACAGTTCGCGATCGTCGACGCGGGGATGAACGATCTTTTGCGGCCGAGTCTTTACGAGGCGCATCACGATATTTTGCCGATAGTTAAAAGCAAAAGAGAATCGCGGAAGTATGATGTTGTGGGACCTATCTGTGAAAGCGGAGACTATCTCGCGTTGGACAGAAAAATGCCGGAGATCATTCCCGGTGAATATCTTTCGGTTATGAGCGCGGGCGCGTATGGCTATGTTATGGCGTCAAACTATAATTCCAGACCGCGGGGAGCGGAACTGTTGGTGAAAAACGGTGACGTCAAAACCGTTCGTCGCAGGGAAACCTATCAAGATCTCATCCGCGGTGAAAAAAATATTCCGTAGGGGCACATTGCATGTGCCCGTTAAAATTGGAAGGTTTTTTTTGATGAAAAAAATTCGTTTTACAAAAGCTGTCGCCAGCGGCAACGACTTTATTATCGTCGATGACACAGATGGCGCCTTAAACGCGCTTAATTTGGACTATTCGGCCCTCGCGAAAGAAGTGTGCCGGCGGAAACTTTCCCTCGGAGCTGACGGACTCTTGGTTCTGGAGAAGTCGACGCCAGCGAGTTTTCGTATGAGAATAATCAATCCCGACGGTTCAGAAGTGGATATGTGCGGAAACGGCATCAGGTGCAGTGCTGTTTATGCTTCAGATCGCGGTTGGGGAGACGAACTTACGATAGAAACTGCCGCCGGGATATTGTCGGCGAAAGTCGCGCAAAGTTTTGTAAAGATCAAAATGAGCGAGCCGTGCGAGGTGAAACTTGATATGGATTTGGAAGTGGGATCGGAATTTTTAAAAGTGCATCATATCAATACCGGAGTTCCTCACGCGGTTCTTATTGTTGAAAAAATAGAAAATTATAAGGTGAAAAATGTCGGGCGAAAAATACGAGAGCATTCTGTTTTCGCGCCCGGCGGCACCAACGTGGATTTTGCGGGAAAAATAGAAAAACATTCCGTTAGGATAAGAACGTATGAACGCGGAGTTGAGGATGAAACACTCGCGTGTGGCACCGGCATTGTTGCCGCGGCACTTGTCTTGGGACTTTTGGACAAAGTTTCGTCTCCGGTAAAACTCCGCACTCAAAGCGGTGAAGTTGTTACGGTATATTTTGATATCTCGGGCAAAAAAATAAGTAACGTATATCTTGAAGGCGAAGCAAGGATCGTTTGTGAGGGGAAAATTTGTAGTAACTAAATCGTATGTCGTATGTAGTATATCGTATGTCGTAAAGAAAATGAGAAAAACGCTTTCAGTGAAATCGGGTTTAAACCCCTATTTTTCGCCGAAGGCGGATCCGCCTCCGGCGGAACTTCAAACGATATACGATATGCCATATACGACATGCGGCGCTTATGAAAGGAGAAATTATGTTTAAAGGTTCTTATGTTGCAATAGTTACGCCGTTCAATGATGGCGATATAGACGAAAAGGCTTTTCGAAAACTCATAGAGTTTCATATTGATAGCGGAACGGATGGGCTGGTGCCGTGCGGCTGTACTGGCGAGGCCGCCACGTTAACGATCCCGGAACAGAAGCGTCTTATAAAAATTGCTGTGGAAGTATGCGATAAACGTATTCCGGTTATTGCCGGAACGGGGTCGAACAGTACCCGGGAAGCGATCGAGCTTACGGTTCACGCTAAAAAGGCCGGATGTGACGGCGCTCTGATCATCACCCCATATTATAACAAGCCGACGCCGGGGGGGCAATACAAGCATTATGCGGAAATCGCAAAAAATGCGGAGTTTCCTATAATGTTATACAACGTTCCGTCTCGAACGGGGATATCGCTTTCGCCGTCAACTGTCGCCAGGCTTTCAAAAATAGAAAATATCGTTGCTATTAAAGAAGCCGCCGGAAGTTGCCAACAGGTTATGGATATTCTCTCGCTTTCAGATATTATTGTGATGAGCGGGGACGATTCTTTGACGCTTCCTTTTATGGCGATGGGCTCGACCGGTGTTGTTAGTGTTGTTGCCAATATCGTGCCGGAGAAAGTACACAATCTAACGCAAAGCCAGTTTGAAGGAAAATATGATGAAGCGCGCCGCATTCATTATGAAACAATGGATCTATGCAAGGCGATGTTCATAGAAACGAATCCTTTGCCGGTAAAAACCGCGCTTAGTATGATGGGTATGGTTCGTGAAGAATGGCGTCTGCCGCTATGCGAAATGGAAAAAGAAAACAAGATAAAGCTCAGGCAGATGCTTGAGCGATACAAACTGATATAATTCGTAGGGGTGGGCGCAAGGTCCGCCCGTGAACGGAGAGACAAGTTTCACGTTACAGGTTTCAGGTTGCAGGTTACCCGCCGGAGGCGGGTCCGCCTTCGGCGGAAAACTTGTAACCTGTTGCCTGTAACTTGTAACTTGAACGACCAAACGGGAGTGAAAAATGCGAATGCGTATAGGAATTAATGGCGCTGGTGGAAAAATGGGAAAACGAATCGCCGTTTTGGCATCGGTTGAAAAAGATATAATGATCAGCGCGGCGCTTGAAGCGCCGTCTTCGCCTGTTATCGGAAAAAAACTTTCTGAAGTCACAGAATGTTCCGGTGAAGACATAGTGTTTTCATCTTCTCTTGAAAAAAAATGCGCCGATATTGACTGTCTTATTGATTTTACATCTGTTGAATCTTCATTAAGTTGTTTGGATATTTGTTGTGAGAACAATATCGGCATGGTGATTGGAACGACGGGATTTACAAAAGAAGAAGAGGAAAAAATCCGTATTGCCGCGGAGAAAATTCCGATAGTATTTTCGCCAAACATGGCCGAGGGGGTCAATGTTCTTTTCGATATCGCGCGCCGCGCCGCAGGTGTTCTGAAAGATGATTTCAGCATAAAACTAGACGAAACGCATCACGTGCATAAGAAAGATTCGCCAAGCGGAACGGCGAAAATGATACAGAAAGTGATCAAAAGCGCGACGGAAGAGACGATCCCGGTAAAAGCGGCGAGAATGGGCGAAGTTATCGGGATACACGGCATTATTTTTGAAAATGAGTTTGAAAAACTTGAGATACGGCACAATGCCAAGAGTCGCGACGTGTTCGCGGCCGGCGCGATAAAAGCCGCGAAATTTGTTTTTGGTAAAAAACCCGGACTGTACAGTATGCGGGATGTTTTGGGATTGGAAAAACAAACGTAGAGAAGCCTAAATAGGGACGTCACCCATTTAATTAGGACGAACAATAGATACATCACTCAATTATTCAATTGTGCGATGTATCTATTTATACGGTTAATTAAATGGGTGACGTCCCCATTTAACAGAGGTCTGTTCTGCAATGCGACTCGAACGGGCACATGCAATGTGCCCCAGGAGGCTTATGGGTAATGGGTGGCTTTTTCTAAGGGGGAGAGTACTAATACAGGAAGGGAATTGAAAAGCATGAACATAGAATACGCTAACAGAATAAAACAATTGCCGCCGTATCTTTTTGAAGAAATCGATAAGGCAAAGCAAAAAGCTCTCAGCGAAGGGCGGCCTATTATCGATCTGGGTGTTGGGGATCCGGATGGGGCGACACCGGACTTTATTGTAAAAAAACTTCATGAGGCAAGTCTGGATTCGGCGACACATAAGTACGCTTTGAATAAAGGCCTTAGTATCTTGAGGGAACGGATGGCGGTGTGGTATAAAGATCGGTTTAATGTTGAGTTGGATCCGGATACGGAAATTTTGCCTTTATTGGGATCAAAAGACGGGATCGCGCATGTTCCGCTTGCGTTTATCAATCCGGCAGATGTGGTGCTTGTTCCGTCTCCGGGGTATCCGCCGTATGTTTCGGGAACCATATTTGCCGGAGGTAAAGTTCATTATATGCCGCTTAAAGCGGAAAACGATTTTCTGCCGGACTTGGATAATATCGATGAGAAAGTTGCCGCGAACGCGAAACTGATGCATTTAAATTATCCGAATAATCCGACCGGAGGCGTGTGCGATATATCTTTTTATGAGAAAGTCGCGGATTTCGCGAAAAAACATAATATCATTGTGTGTTCCGACGCCGCGTATACGGAAATCAGTTTTGACGGGTATGTCCCTTCGAGTTTTCTTGAAGTGCCGTCCGCGAAAGAAGTGGGGATAGAGTTCCATTCTCTTTCAAAAACGTTCAATATGACCGGGTGGAGGATAGGGATGGCTGTCGGCAATAAAGATATTCTTCAAGGATTGGCAAAAGTGAAGTCAAATGTGGATTCCGGAGTATTTACCCCAATACAATATGCCGCGATCGAAGCGCTAAAGCACGCTTTGGAACTAAAACCGAAATTTAATGGAGAATATGCAAAAAGACGTGATACTCTCGTTGACGGGCTGAATGAAGTGGGTTGGAAAATACCGAAACCTGTCGCGACTTTCTATGTTTGGGCGCCGGTTTTTGGAGACTATGATTCGGCGAGTTTGGCAAAAGCGCTTCTTGAGAAAACCGACATAGTTGCGACTCCGGGAAACGGCTTCGGCGAGGCGGGAGAAGGATATGTAAGAATGGCGTTAACCGTAGGTTCGGATAAACTTCAGGAAGTCGTACGGCGCATAAAAGAGAAGTTTTTTTAATGGCTACAGTTTTTTTGTCCATAGGGTCAAATGTCGGCGATAAGCTTAACAATGTGGAGGAAGCCGAAAGGTTCTTAAACGCTGACGAAGATGTTCAAGTTGTGCAAAGATCCGAGTTTTATTTAACGAAACCCATAGGCGGACCTCCTCAAGAAGATTACCTTAACGGAGTTTTAAAAGTAAGAACATCCGTACTCCCGAGTCAATTTCTTGAAAAATTAAAAACGGTTGAAAAAAGTATGGGACGCGTTCGGCGCGAGCGGAATTGTCCCAGAATTATTGATATCGATATTTTGCTTTTTGATGAGATAGTTCTAAAGTCCGAAAAACTTACGATCCCGCATCCAAGAATGCACGAGAGATATTTTGTTCTAAAAGGACTTGCTGAAATCGCCCCGAATATTACGCATCCGATAATTGGAAAAACAGCGATCGAATTATTGTCAAATGTAGGGGCGGACCGGTGTGTCCGCCCGTCTCTCCGTTTAACCTCGTAGATGGAACGGAGGGAATAAGGAAGTAAATGAAAATTATTAGTTCAATTGGAGAGATGGAGAGTTATTCTCGGGACGCCCGGCAAAAAAAACAAAAAATCGGGTTCGTTCCGACAATGGGCGCGTTCCATGAGGGGCACCTCAGTCTTATGCGCGCGGCGGAAAAAGAATGCGATATAGTTATCGTAAGCGTTTTTGTCAACCGGCTTCAATTTTCTCCGAATGAAGATTTTGATAAATATCCGAGAGATATGGAGCAGGACAAAAAACTTGCCGAAGCGGCCGGTGTTTCGGTTTTGTTCGCCCCGACCGCCGACGAAATGTATCCGGAGGATTTTTCGACACATGTTGAAGTGACCGCTCGGTGCGCGCGAAGTTTATGCGCCAAGCGGAGAGTCGGTCATTTTAAGGGAGTTACAACGGTTCTGGCGAAATTGTTCAATATTTGCCGTCCAAACGAGGCTTATTTCGGACAAAAGGACGCTCAGCAGGCTGTTATAGTGAAAAAAATGGTTCGCGATCTGAATTTGCCGATAACTGTTCAAGTTATGTCTATCGTTCGTGAAAAAGACGGTCTGGCAATGAGTTCACGCAACGCGTATCTTTCGCCGGAAGAACGTGTTCAGGCCACTGCCCTGTATGGTGCTCTTAAGGAAGCGCGAAATATTATCGGGGCCGGAGAAATTTCAGCCGCGCGTGTCAAAAATAAGATAGAGCAAATTTTAAAAAAAGAAAAAAAGCTTAAAATTGATTACGTAGAAATTGTGAACGCGGAAACTCTTGAATCCGTGGATAGGATCGACTCGAACACGCTGATAGCAATAGCCGTTTTTGTCGGGGAAACAAGGCTTATTGACAATATTATGGTGAGCAGGGCAACAGCAAACTTGTGAGGGCACGGCATGCCGCGCTTCTACGAAAGGAAGATAGATGCTAAAAAACAAACCGGAATTCGACGCGAAATATAAAGAACATCTCATAAGAAAGATCTTGGATTTAAAGAGAAAAACAAACGCGCTAATTGTCGCTCATAATTATCAGCGAGATGAGGTTCAGGAACTTGCCGATATCACGGGCGACTCTTACGCTTTGGCGTGTGAAGTGAAAAAAGCGGTCGAACAAACGATCGTTTTTTGCGGAGTAAAGTTTATGGCTGAGAGCGCGCATATTTTGAGCCCGGAAAAAACGATACTTCTGCCTGTTGAAGAGGCGGGATGTCCTTTGGCGGATATGGTTACGGTGGAAAAACTTCGTGAGCAAAAAGCAAAATATCCCGATGCCGCCGTTGTTTGTTATGTCAACTCTCCCGCTATGGTAAAAGCCGAAAGCGACATCTGCTGTACGTCTTCAAACGCGATAAAGATCATTAACTTTTTAAAAGAAAAACAGATAATATTTGTTCCTGACAAAAATCTCGGGCGTTATGTTGCCGAACGCGTGCCGGGGAAAGAAATTATTTTGTGGGATGGATACTGCACGGTACATATGAGATTGACAAAAGAGGAAGTTATAAAAACAAAAAAACTTTATCCCGAAGCGGAATTTATCGCTCACCCCGAATGCAGGGAAGAGGTGTTAAGTCAGGCCGATTATATTGGCAGTACTGCCGGTATGTTGAAATATGTTTTAGGGTCCGAAAAAAAACAGTTTATTGTGGGCACCGAAATTGGTATTATTTATCGGCTCAAGAGGGACAATCCGGAAAAGACGTTTTTTGTTCCGACGGAACAGTTCATTTGCGCGAATATGAAACTTACAACACTTGGGTGGATCGCAAGGTCGCTTGAAAAAATGGTCTATAAGATCGAAGTCCCGGAAAATGTCGCCCGTGGCGCAAGAAAAGCGTTGGAACGAATGCTTGAGGCCAGCAAGTAGGGGCGGTCCTTGCGTCCGCCCGTTAATAGTTGGTCGTCAGAATAAGTTAAAACCGTGTCGATCAAAAGAATGTAGACAACAATATCGTAAGGGCACATTGCATGTGCCCTTACGAAATGGACTTAAAAAAATGGAAAAAAAAACGATCGGGATCGTGGGGTGCGGGGTTATCGGGTCTTTTCTCGCGAAAGAAACGGAAAAAAAGTTGTCTCCGCGTATCAACGGAATAGTTTTGTTTGATTCGGATAGAACTCGGAGTGAAGGACTCGCCGGGAGTTTAAAACAAAGCGAGATTGCCGAGAGTATGAAAGAAGTAATCGATCGATCAGACCTGGTCGTTGAGGCGGCTACCGGGATCGCGGCGCGAGAAATATTGAGAATCGCTCTTTCAGAAAAAAAAGACGTTATGGTGATGAGTGTCGGCGGTCTTTTGGGTAATGTTCATTTTATTGACGAATTTAGAGTAGCCGGGTTGTCTCTTATTTTACCATCAGGTGCGATCGCGGGTATAGACGGGCTGAAGTCGTTTAAAATAGCCGGTATTCAGGCGGTGACTCTTACCACGCGAAAATCTCCGAAATCTATCGCGGGGGCGGCATATCTTTCAGAAAAGGGTATTGATGTTAACGCGATCAAAGAGGAAACCATTGTTTTTGATGGAAACGCGAAAGAGGCGGTGGAAGCGTTTCCTAAAAACATTAACGTTTCCGCTCTTCTTTCGATCGCCGGAATTGGCGCCCAAAAGACGAAAGTAAAGATCGTGGTCTCGCCCGAATACACCAAAAATACGCATGAAATTGAGATAACCGGCGCCCCCGGAAAATTGACCGTGAAAGCGGAAAACGTGCCGTCCCCGGACAATCCTAAAACAAGTTATCTCGCCGCGCTATCCGCCGCCCGGGCGTTGGAAGGGTATTTTGACAGCGTACGGATCGGGACATGACAGGATAGGTTACACGGTACAAGTTTTAGGTTTCAAGTTTCAAGTTTCAGGTTTCAGGTTACAGGTTTCCCGCCGGAGGCGGGTCCGCCTTTGGCGGAAAACGTGAAACCTGAAACTTGAACCCTGAAACAGTTTTTTTTTGTAGTTTCTTGACTTGCGGTATACTTTATGCTACTTTATGCGTGATTTAACAAAACCTTGTTCAACGTATGTATTAAACCATAAATTCTTATGATAACTTCACAACTAATTTGTTCAGTGATCGGGGGATTAGGTCTTTTCTTTTTCGGCATGCAGATCATGTCGGAGGGGCTAAAGAATATTGCCGGAGATCGGCTGAAGTCCATTCTTTCGATGGTAACAAAAGTTCCTTTGGTCGGCATTCTTGTCGGTGCCGGAGTAACTTGTCTTATTCAATCTTCAAGCGCGACAACAGTGATGGTCGTCGGTTTTGTGAACGCGGGCCTGCTTGTTTTGAAACAGGCCATAAGCGTAATTATCGGTGCCAATATCGGAACCACTTTCACTGCATGGCTTGTTTCTTCCATGTCCGTTTTTAAAGTAACTCAGTACGCGCTTCCGGTTGTCGGTATCGGGTTTGGACTGCATGCTTTGGGTCGAACCAAACGAGTGCGGTTTTGGGGACAAGTGCTTATGGGATTCGGGCTTCTTTTTATGGGGCTCGGGTATTTAAAGGACGCCTTTCAGCCGCTTCAGGAAAGTCAGCAAGTCAAAGATATTTTTGTTCGTTTCGGTGAAAATCCTCTTTTGGGTGTTTTGGTCGGGATGCTTGTAACCATGCTTCTTCAAAGTTCAAGCGCGACTATCGCGATCGTTCAGATTATGGCATTTAACGGTATCATAAGTTTTCCCGCCGCGGTGACCTTAATGCTTGGCGGTGATATTGGGACCACAATAACGGCGCAATTGGCGGCAATAAACACGAATCTGGAAGCAAAACGTGCGGCGATGTCGCATACTTTGTTTAATCTTATCGGCGTTTCGTTTATTATGATCTTTGTCTATCCCGGATGGTTTACATCGTTCGTTAATTTTATTATTCCGGGGAAAATGACAACGCAAAATATTATGGTTTATATAGCTGTCGCGAACAGTCTTTTCAAGGTAATTAACGCGGCAATCTTTTTACCGTTCATAGGTCTTCTCGAAAAGGCGTGTATCTTCCTCGTTCCGAAGAAAAAGGGCATGATCGAGATGGGTCCGCAATATCTTGAAAAGCATCTTTTAAACACTCCTCCCATCGCGATGGAACAAGCCAGACGTGAAACCGTGAGAATGATGGGTTTGTCTTGTCAGGCGGTGACAAATTCGGTTAAGAGTTTTTTAGATGGAGACATTAACGCACTAAGGCCGATATCAAAACTTGAGCAGGCCGTTGATAATCTGCAAACTGCGATTACGCAATATCTTGTCGAACTCTCCCAAAGAACTCTTCGTCAGGAAGATTCTGAAGAACTCCCCGTTTTGATCCATAGCGTGAATGATATTGAGAGAATAGGAGATCATTCTGAGAACATTGGCGAGCTTGCGGAACGAAAAATAGAAAAGAAACTTCCGATTTCGGATGAGGCTATTAGCGAGCTTAATTTAATGTGGAACGAATTGAACAGTATGATGATAGAAACCGCTGAAGCTCTAAAAAATAATGATTCCCGGATGGCCGAACGCGCGTTAAGGCGCGAACAGCATATCAATCGATTTCAGGTGGATTTAAAAAAAGCGCATGTAAACAGACTCAGCCAGGGTATTTGCAATATTCAGTCGGGTGTGGTTTTTATGGACTTTGTAGACAATCTGGAAAAGATCGGAGATCATCTTTCAAACGTAGCCCAAGGCGTAATAAGCGAAATGCGCTGGAGGGGACATTCAAGTAGGGGCGAATAACCATTCGTTCTTGATCATAATCACCCAAAATTGACCTAAACAGAAATAGGGCGAGAGGTATTTCGCTCCTTGTATATTGTCTGATTTCAGGTAACGGTATGCGCCCTCAACGCATCAAAATCAACTATTGATTTCATAAAGGCACGATTCGTAAGGATAAGGGCACGGCATGCCGTGCCCCTACGAAATCGATTGGGGCATTATCAATTCTTGACAAAACTGCCGCTCTTTTGTATTATATCTTCTTATATTGTTTATAGTTGCGGTAGGGTACAGGTCTGCCTGTACCTCATAATTTAAGTCAAGGTCTCATTTAAGGAGGGTGCCATGGGAATGTGGGTTGGAAAGGGAAGAAAAGCTAGACGTAGTTACGGATTTGATGAAGTGGCGTTGGTGCCGGGAGATCTGACTATAAATCCGAATGATGTTGACACCTCATGCGAAATCGGGGGAATAAAGTTTCAGGCGCCGATAATGGCTTCTTCCATGGATGGAGTGGTGGATGTAAATTTTGCGATCGCGATGGGAAAATTAGGCGGCGCGGCGGTGCTTCATTTGGAAGGAATTTCAACCAGGTATGATAACCCGAATGAGGCTGTCGAAAGGATCGTTAAATGTGATCCTTCCGAATCGACAAAAATTATCCAAGAAGTGTACTCAAAGCCGATAAATAAAAAACTTATAGCAAAAAGAATAGCGGAAATAAAGGCTGAAGGAGTTCCGGCTATGGTTAGCTGTAATCCTCAGGTGGCCGGAGAATTCGGGCCTGAAGCGGCTGACGCCGGATGCGATATTTTTGTTATTCAGTCAACAGTGATCAGCACTCGACACGAGTCGAGCGAATATAAACCGCTTGATTTGTATAAATTTTGCAAACAAATGAAAATGCCGGTGATGTTGGGGAATTGTGTGGACTATAAAGTCGCTTTAAGCCTTATGGAAACAAATTGCGCGGGTATTTTTGTCGGTATCGGACCCGGAACGGCTTGTACGTCGCGCGGAGTTCTCGGTATAGGTGTTCCTCAGATCACCGCGACTTGTGACACGGCATCGGCGAGGGATTTCTATTATAAAAAAACCGGTAGATACGTTTCGATAATTACCGACGGAGGTATGGCGACCGGTGGAGATGTTTGTAAAGCGATCGCGGCCGGATCTGACGCGGTTATGCTCGGAAACGCTTTTGCCAGAGCCCAAGAGGCTCCCGGCAAGGGATTTCATTGGGGCATGGCTATGCCGCATCCTTCTCTTCCGCGGGGAACCCGCATACAGGTCGGGACAACCGGCACATTAGAAGAGATATTATACGGCCCGGCAAGTCTTGATGACGGAACACAAAATCTTGTTGGGGCTTTGGCGACAAGCATGGGAAATCTCGGGGCTCACAATATCCGTGAAATGCAGTTGGTAAAAATGATAATCGCTCCTTCCATTAAGACAGAGGGAAAAGTGTATCAAGCCGCCCAACGTGTTGGGATGAGAAAATGATTCAAGTTACAGGTTACAAGCTTTCCGCCGAAGGCGGACCCGCCTTCGGCGGGAAACCTGAAACCTGAAACCTGAAACCTGTAACCTGTAACCTGAATACCGTCATGACAAAACAACAGTCAAATTTTGTACATCTGCACGTTCATACTCAATTTAGTCTTCTTGACGGGGCATGTCGTCTCGGGGAACTTTTAGATCTCGCCAAGAATTACGATATGCCGGCGTGCGCTATAACTGATCACGGCAATATGTTCGGCGCCATCGAATTCTACGAAAAAGCTTCCTCAAGAGGGATCAAGCCTATAATAGGGTGTGAGATCTATGTAGCACCCGAAAGTCGTTTTGATAAAACCAGTCATGGTATCAAGGGGGCGTCATATCATCTTGTTCTTCTGGCGAAAAATATTACCGGATACAAAAATCTTATAGAAATGGTCTCGATCAGTTTCATCGAAGGGTTTTATTACAAACCGCGCGTTGATAAAGAAGTCCTCGCCAGGTGTAGTAAAGGTCTTATCGCGATGTCTGCTTGTCTCAAGGGCGAAGTTCCGCATTTTCTTCTTTCGGGGCAACGCGATGAAGCGAAAAAAGCGGCGTTGGAATACGCTGAAATATTCGGGAAGGATAACTTTTATCTCGAACTTCAGGATAATCATCTTGACGAACAAAATAAACTTAATCCACAGCTTATAAATCTGGCGAAAGAGACCGGTCTTCCGCTTGTCGCGACCAGTGACGTTCATTATCTTGCCGCAGGCGACGCCAAAGCGCATGAAGCGCTTTTATGCGTGCAAACCCAAACCACGCTTTCGGATCCGAATCGCATGAAGTTTCAAACCGACCAGTTATATTTCAAATCACCGAAAGAAATGGAAAAGTGTTTTAAAGATGTGCCCTCAGCGATTCGAAACACCGTGAAAATCGCCGATAGGTGTAATGTGGAATTTGATTTTAACGAGATCCATATACCAAAGTTCAAAGCTCCGGAGGGTGAGGACAATAGTGTCTTTTTTAAGCGTCTCGTTGATGAAGGAGTAAAAAAGCGTTACGGCGCTTTTACGGAAGAGATACGGGTGAGAGTGGAACACGAACTGGAAATTATCAAGAAAAGCGGATATGAAGGATATTTTCTTATCGTATGGGATTTTATAAATTACGCGAAAATGAAAAACATATCTGTCGGACCGGGAAGAGGGTCCGCCGCGGGGAGCATTATAAGCTATGTGATCGGGATCACGGACATTGATCCTCTTAAATACGGACTTATTTTCGAACGTTTTTTGAATCCTGCCAGAGTTACGATGCCTGATATCGATATAGATTTTTGTTTCGAACGCCGCGGGGAAGTTATTGACTATGTAATTGAAAAATATTCCAAAGAAAACGTGGCGCAGATAATCACATTCGGCAGTATGATGGCAAAAGGTGTTCTTCGAGACGTGGGGCGGGTTATGAGCATTCCGTACGCGGAAGTGGACAAGATCGCGAAACTTGTTCCGAATGATCTGGGAATGACGCTGAAACAGGCCTTGAACATCGAACCTGAACTTAAGCGAAAATATGATGAAGATCCGGTTATTCGTCAACTTATAGACACCGCCGAACGTTTGGAGGGACTAAACCGGCACGCTTCGACCCACGCGGCGGGAGTTGTGATATCGGATAAGCCGCTTCAGAAACGGATACCTCTTTTTAAAACGGCGGACGATCAGGTAACGACCGGTTATTCAATGAAGTCTTTGGAAAGAATCGGAATGCTGAAGATGGATTTTCTGGGGCTTAGGACATTGACGGTGATCGATCGCGCGGTAAAGATCGTTAAACGCACAAAAGGGGAAGACATAGACATAAATAACATTTCACTTTCGGATGAAGCAACTTATAAGCTTTTGTCCGCCGCTGAAACTTCCGGTGTTTTTCAGCTTGAATCAAGCGGTATGAGAGATCTTTTGCGAAAGATCAGACCCGAAAAATTTGAAGATATAATCGCGATCCTTGCGTTATATAGACCGGGTCCCATGGGAAGCGGTATGTTAGAGGAGTTCATAAAAAGAAAACAGGGAGAGATCGAGGTTAAATATGATCATCCCGCCCTGGAGCCGATATTAAAGGAAACTTACGGAATAATAGTTTTCCAGGAACAGGTTATGCAGATCGTTTCGGTTCTTGCCGGTTTCAGTATGGCTGAAGCTGATAATGTTCGTAAAGTAATGGGAAAAAAAATTCATGATGCTTTAAAAGAAATCAAAAATAAATTTTTAATAGGCGCCGAGAAAAAGGATGTTAATAAAGCTACCGCGGAAAAGATCTGGGATTTTATAGCATATTTTGCCGGATACGGTTTTAATAAATCACATAGCGCGGCATACGCGATGGTGACCTATAGAACCGCGTATTTGAAAGCGAATCATCCCGTTGAATTTATGACGGCGCTTCTTGCCAGTGAAAAAAATAACTCGGACAAAATATCCGACTATATTAACGAGTCGGTTCGAATGGGTATTGGAATACTTCCGCCTGATATAAACGAAAGTTTCAAGGATTTTACGGTTGTCGGCAATGATATTCGGTTTGGGCTTTCGGCTGTCAAAAACGTGGGAGCCGGCGCGGCTGAGACTGTGATCAATACGCGCGCGTCCGGTGGAAAATTCGAATCAATATACGATTTCGCGCAAAAAGTCGGTTCAAAAACGGTTAACCGGAAAGTTGTGGAAAGTTTAATTAAGTGCGGAGCATTTGATACGACAGGCGCGTTCAGGTCTCAGGCGATGTCTGTTCTGGACAAGGTGCTGGTTATGGCGTCAAAAACAAATAGGGATAGATTCCTGGGACAGATGTCTTTTTTTGACGATTCCGCGGCGGATGAAAGTTTTAAGAAAAACTTTGAAGCCCTGCCTGTTATCCCCGAATGGCCGGAACAAGAACTTCTCGCGAACGAAAAGGAAATGCTGGGGTTTTATATTACCAAGCATCCGCTATTGAGATTTGAGCGGCTTCTTAGCGCTTATTCTACCGGAAAGATCTCTGATTTTGTCGGAATGTCAGACGGACAGGAAGTTTTGGTGGGTGGTATTTTAAACAAGGTTCGTATAACCGTAACCAGAAAAAAAGCGGAAAAAATGGCGATACTCAGTTTGGGAGATCTCAACGATTTTATTGAAGTTCTGGTTTTTCCGAAAGCATATCGCAAGTCACCTGAAATTGTCAAAGAGGACGCGTTGGTTTATATTTCAGGCAGGTTGAACCTGCGCGAAGAAGAACCAAAGATCGTGGCGGACGAGATCATTCCGATAGAGAATGTAAAAGAGAGATTTACGAAATCGGTTCTCATAAAAATGCCGATATCGGATTCGGAAGAAAACGCCATGGCGCGTGTAAAAGAAGCGTTAAAACGGAATAATGGTGCGACTCCTGTGTTTATAGACCTTATTTCGCCGGAGGGCCGGCGAGTCAGAATAACTACCGACGAAGATCTGTTTGTTTCCGCCCGCGACACTTTGATCGAGGAAGTGGAAGAAGTGGTCGGCATCGGAAACATAAAATTTTTAACAACGTAGGGGCACATTGCATGTGCCCGTATCACGTGGTTATCCGTAGGGGCACGGCACGCCGTGCCCTCATGAGACCGGGTGGTTTCAAATATAGGGCACGGCATGCCGTGCCCCTACGGACAATAATGGATTTATTGTTGACATAGAACATAACCGATGATAGCATAAGCACTTATTGGAATTATTGACAAAAAGGAGGAAGAGTCATGACTAAGAAGGACATTATAATGAGGATCTCGGATGATACGGGGTTAAAACAGATCGATGTTAAAGAGGTTGTACAGAGAACCTTTGACATTATCATAGACAGCCTTCGTACGGGAAAGAAAGTTGAATTGAGAAATTTCGGGATCTTTAAAGTTAAGACGCGCAAGGGCAGACTCGGAAGAAATCCAAGAACGGGTGAAGGGGTAACTATTCCTGACAAAAAAGTGGTATCGTTCAAGTCCGGAATGAAAATGAAAATTGATGTTGAAACCAAAACGGACGATGTCTAAAAATAAGGGACAAAATGAAATATAAGTCACTTAGAGGAATGCCCGATATCCTTGCGGAAGAAGCCTCCGTGCGGCATAAACTTGAAGATGCGGCCAGAGAAGTTTTTCGAGTGTTCGGATTCGGTGAGATTTCCACTCCCGTTCTTGAAGAAACCAAAGTGTTTACGCGAAGTATTGGAGAAGACACGGATATCGTGGAAAAAGAAATGTATTCCTTTTCCGATAGAGGAGGGAAAACCGTTTCTCTTCGACCTGAAGGAACCGCTTCGATTATTAGGGCCTATATTGAACACGCGGAGTTGAATTCAAAAGACATTTGCAAATTGTTTTATGTGGGACCTATGTTTCGCGCCGAACGTCCTCAAAAAGGGCGTTTGCGTCAATTTCATCAGATCGGCGCGGAGATCATATCTTTATCCAGCCCCTTTGTTGACGCGGAACTTATTTTAAATTTGAAAATTCTTTTAAGCAAGATAGGTCTTAAAGATTTTACCATTTTCCTCAACTCTCTTGGGTGTTCCGCCGATCGAACAAAATATAAAAAGGTGCTTAAAAAATATCTCTCCAAAAAAAACGCGGAGATTTGCGACAATTGTAAAAAAAGATCCGAAGTTAATGTTTTACGTGTGTTAGACTGCAAAAATAAAAAATGCGCCGGCGTTATCAAGCTTGCTCCGAAAATCAGCGACTTTCTTTGCCGAAAGTGTAAAAGTGATCAAGACGCGTTAAAAAAAACGCTTAAAGAAATCGGTGTCAAATTCACCGAAAAGGACGATTTGGTTCGCGGGCTGGATTATTATACGGGAACAGTGTTTGAGGTTATGCATTCCTCTCTCGGAGCGCAAGACGCGATTGCCGCCGGCGGAAGATATAACGGGCTTATTAAGGAAATGGGCGGAGAAGATATGGGGGCAACGGGATATGCCGTAGGAATCGAACGAGTGTTATTGCTTTTATCGAAAGAAACGCGAGAAGTTAAGTGCCCCGATGCTATTATTCTTCCCATGGACGAGGATTGCCGTCCGGAGGCGATGCGTATCGCCGGTAAGTTTTGGCTTAAAGGAATTCCGTGTGAAGTTGACCACACGGCGCGTTCTTTTAAAGGTCGATTGCGCCGGGCGCATAAAGAAGGAAGAGGAATCGTTATTATAATCGGTGAAAACGAGATAAAAAACAAACGTCTTACACTGAAAAAAATGAAAACCGGCGAACAAGTAGAAGTAAGTTTCGAGCAAGCCGTAGAAATCGTAGGGACGGACCCAAGTGTCAGTCCTTAAATGAAATGATAAACGATAAATTTTCTCCCCTATTTCAAATGGGGTAACAATTGAAAATAACACGAATATTTGTAGGGGCGAAAAATTTTTCACCCTGGTCAATTTTAAATAATTGAGGGGTAGGGTGTACATTGTCACAATTTAGGTAACCGTCTGTGGCACCAACATATAAAGGTCATCAATGATGATGGGGATAAAAGGGCCGGGCAGGCCCGGCCCCTACGATTTGTTGGGCATGTTTTATATTATTTGTAGGGACAAGGCCTGCCTTGTCCGATTAATTGAAGAGGGGACAAAATGGTCGGGTGACCTCGGTCACTATCGATTTGTTACCTGAATTGTGACAACATACAAGGGCGAATAATCATTCGCCCCTACACGACAGAATCGGAGAAAGAATGACACGAACACATAATTGCGGTGAACTTATATTAAAAGATGTTTCCAAAAAAGTTACGCTTTCGGGATGGATCGCGTCACGCCGGGACCATGGCGACATTATTTTTATGGATCTTCGTGATAAGCATGGAATTACTCAAGTGGTTTTTGACCCGGAGAAAAATGCCGAAATACACAAAAAAGCGCACGAACTCAGGAACGAATACTGCGTAAAAATAATCGGAAAGGTTTGCGCGCGCCCAGAAGGGACGATAAACAAAAATATCACCACCGGAGAAATTGAAATAGAAGTTGAAAAGCTTGAAATTCTTTCGGAGTCGCTCACCCCGCCTTTCGAGATAAAGGATAACATCACCGTAGCCGAGGATCTTCGGTTGAAATATAGGTATCTTGACTTGAGGCGTCCCGTTATGCAGGAAAAACTTCTTTTGAAACATAAAGCCTATAAATCCATCATGGATTTTATGGATAAAGAAGGTTTTTTGTTCGTGGAGACACCTGTGCTTACCAAATCAACTCCTGAGGGAGCAAGAGACTATCTTGTGCCTTCCAGAGGTTTTGCCGGGAAATTTTACGCTCTTCCTCAATCCCCCCAGATATTCAAACAATTGTTGATGGTGGCAGGAGTGGAAAAATATTTTCAAATTGTAAGATGTTTTCGCGATGAAGATCTTCGCGCGGACCGTCAGCCGGAATTTACTCAGCTTGACATGGAAATGTCATTTGTCGAAGAAAAAGATATATTGGAAGTTTGTGAGAGGCTTTTTAAAAAATTGTTTTCGGATGTGATAGGGGAAAAGATAAAAATTCCGTTTAAAAAAATGGATTATGAAGAAGTCGTAACGCGGTATGGAAGCGATAAACCGGATACTAGGTTTGATGTATTCCTAAACGATTTCACTCCTCAGGCATCCAGCGAAAAATGCAGTTTTAAGGTGTTTAAAAGCGTCGCGGATAGCGGAGGGCGCGTTATGGCTCTTGCCGCGCCGGGATACGGAAATTTAAGCCGTAAAGAAATAGACTCGCTTACGTCTTTTGTCGGAGAATACGGCGCGAAGGGGTTGGCTTATTTTAAAGTGGAGGACAACGCCCTGGTCTCCCCAATATCAAAATTTTTTGATCCGGAACTACTGAAAGAACTAAGACAACTAACCGGAGCTAAAACCGGAGACATGATCTTTATGGTCGCGGATTCAAAAGAAACCGCCGCTTTTTCTTTAGGGGCGCTTCGGCTAAAAATAGGGGAAGAAAAGGCTTTGATAGATAAGAAAAAGTTCAATTTTGTATGGGTCGTGAATTTTCCGCTTTTCAAGTATAACAACGAAGAAAATAAGTGGGTTTCTGAACATCATCCTTTTACATCGTTCAAGGAAGAAGGAATGGATCTGATAGAAAAAGGGGATTTCGCGAAAGTTGTTTCGAAATCGTATGATCTGGTTCTTAACGGAAGCGAGATTGGTTCAGGGAGCATAAGGATCCATAGAACGGACATACAGAAAAAAATATTCAAAGTTTTAGGTTTAACAAAAGAAGAATATGAAAAAAAATTCGGTTTTCTTCTAAAAGCGTTTAAATATGGCGCGCCTCCTCACGGAGGAGTGGCATTCGGGCTTGATCGAATTATTACACTTTTTACGAGAGACGCCTCTATACGAGAAGTTATCCCGTTTCCGAAGACGCAGAAAGGAACTTGTTCTTTGACCGAGGCGCCCTCGGAAGTCGCCGAAGCTCAGCTGAAGGAATTGGGGCTTAGAATTCGAAAAAAAGTTGATACGAAATAAAGGAAAAGGAAGTGGTAAGGTGCGTATTGTCACAATTAAGGTAACAAATTGAGAATTAATTTGAAATACGTAGGGGCACGGCATGCCGTGCCCTTACGAATCGTGCCTTGATAAAAGCGATAGTTGATTCTGAATGCGTAGGGGTGTATGTCGTTACCTGAATTGTGACAATATACAAGGAGCAGGCGTACCTGTCCCCCATAATCCTAAAAGGAGGTTATCATGGGTAAGATTGTTTTAATTTTGGTTGTTGCCGTGGTGCTTGTCGTGCCAAGAGTGTTCGCGGAAGAAAAATTTCTGGAAATATACACGTTTAAACGAGATCGTGTTGATCAGGAAATTGATGGAAATAGAGGGTATATCTCGGGAGAAGCTCCCGAGCCCGCGGGAAAACCGCGAAAAACCCAAAGAACTCTTATCGGTGTGGATATACAGGTTGGTGTTGACAATAGCGATATTGATGATGCCGCCGCCGCGCCCGTTCGTACACAAAAAAGAAAAGCGAAAAAACGTGTAAAAAAATCTAAAAATTCGGTTTCCGCAACAAACAAACCGCTCAAAAAAATGGAAGCAAAAAATAAAGTTCTTATTGCCGAAGAAACAGAAGACAATTGGATAAAGTAAAATAGTTGCAAGTTTCAGGTAACACGTTACACGTTTCAGGTTTCAGGCAACCTGTAACCTGAAACCTGAGACCTGTAACTTGAAACTTGTAACCTGTAACCTGAAGGCGGAATATGAATAAAAAGTGGTTTGCAAATATGTTCGGAATAGAGGATAGAAGTGAAACCCTTTCGATTCTGTTTATCGTGGTGTTTTCGGCGATAGCGATCTGCAGTATATTCGTCAGTCCCCAGCTTTATCAGTGGAACATTCATGAGGGAGATGTCGCGCTTAAGGACGCGTACGCGCCTTATGATTTTTCTTATTTTTGGGAAATTGACGAGGAAAAAACACGGAATGCCAAAGATGCCGCCAGCAAAATGGTGCCGTTCTCGCTAAGGAGGTCGGCCGCGCTTGAGGAAGACGGCGTGTTGGAATTGGAAAGATTTTTCAACGCGCTTGACGCGGAAAAAGAACAGGGCGTCTCATTAAACGAGAAAATGAAAAACGTAAAAAGCGTGTTTGGGAAAAATATCTCGGATAAAAATCTTAAACTCCTTTTAGAATATCCCGACCAAGCGGCGCTCAGGACAAAAGCTCTAAGCATTCTTAACGATGTTTTTCAAGTGGGATATCTTAACGACGAAAATCTTAGATCTTTGGAAGAGAAGGGTGTCGGAAAAGTGTCGGTTTATAATGAAGGAACCGGGACGCAGACGGAAAGCGGTTTAAATACGGTTTTAAATAAGTCGTCGCTTCAAAACGCCGCTAACAAGTTCGCGGCGAAGGGATTCGAAAACGATAAGAAAATGGCTCACGCGGCGGCTTCTTTAGTAGTAGGGATGGTTTTGCCGAATCTGTCTCTGGATGCGAAGAAAACTGACGCGGAAAAGGCCGAAGCGATCAAGAAGGTTGAGCTCGTTCAAAAAAGATGGGAAGTAAAGAAAAACGAACTCATAGTGGAGAAGGGAAAGCGTGTTAATCCCAAGCATATTGCTCAGATCATTCAGCTTCGCAGTGTGTTCCGGCCGGGGACAACGCCGACTTTTTTTCTTGGAGTGGTTCTTCTTTTTGTTGTGCTTGGCGCGATCGGATTTTTCGTGATCTTGCAGTCTGATAAAAAAACCGTTCGTTTGCATGACACCAAAACCGTCGGGATAATCCTTCTTAATATGTTGTTTTTGATCATTGTCGCGGATTTTGTTATGCGTTCGCCTCAACCGAGTTATTTTATTCCGATGGCGAGCATGGGGATGCTGCTCGCGCTTTTAGTGAATTTCAACGTGGCATTTCTTTGTGTGATAATAATGGGGATCTTAATATCTCTGCTTGTCGGCGGCGGGATGGAAGTTTTTTTAGTGCTTCTTGCCGGTAGTATCGCCGGGATGTTCGCGGTTCGGGATGTAAGGCGGCGTATGCAGATATTGTGGGCCGGCATTTTAGTCGGATTGGCGAAACTTGTCGCTATCGGGTGTATTGGATTAATAAACGGAATGGGATTGAATTTTTTCATACATGACGGTATGTGGGCGATTGCCAGCGGTATTCTTTCAGGGTTTGTTGTTATGGGTTTTTTGCCGGTGTTTGAGCACTTGTTTAAGGTTCCGACAAATATCAGCCTTTTGGAACTGTCGGATCTTAACCATCCGCTTTTAAAGAAATTGGCGATGGAAGCGGCGGGGACATATCATCACAGCATTATGGTTGGGAACTTGGCGGAAGCGGCATGTGAGGCGATAGGAGCGAACAGCCTTTTGGCAAGGGTTGGGGCGTATTATCACGATATCGGAAAAATGTCGAAAGCCGAATATTTCAGTGAGAACGAAATGTCTTCCAAATCGAAACATTCGAATCTGGCGCCGTCAATGAGCGCGCTTATTATTGCCAAGCACGTGAAGGAAGGCGAAGAGCTCGCGCGAAAATATAAGCTGAACAACAAGATCATCGATTTTATTGCCCAACATCATGGGGATAGCCTGATCTTTTATTTCTATCAAAAGGCGGTAAAAAGATCCAAAGACCCGGAAACTCTTAAAGAAGATAATTTTCGCTATCCGGGACCAAAGCCGCAAACTAAGGAAAGCGCGATCGTTCTTTTGGCGGATTCGGTCGAAGCTTCGAGCCGAACTTTGGTTGATCCGACCCCCGCGAGTATCAGAAATCTTGTGAAAAAGATCATCAACAACAAGTTTATCGACGCTCAGCTTGATAATTGTGATCTGACGCTTAAAGATATGCATGAGATCGCGAGCAGTTTTGTCAGGGTCCTCACCGGAGTGTTTCATACGCGGTTGGATTATCCGGAAGATATCAAAAAAAAGACAAACAAGATAGAGTTAGATGATACGAGTAACGATCAGAAACCAAAATAAAAAACGACCTGTTGACCTATTAAAGATCGAACGGATCGTAAAGAAAGTGTTGCGCGCCGAAGGAAAGAAGAACGCGGATGTTAATATGGTTTTTCTTTCCAACCAAAAAATACGAGCGTTTAACCGCGCGTATTTGGGAAAAGACCGTGCGACGGATGTGCTTGCTTTTCCCTTGGAAAACGAACAGAAGAAAACCGCGCGCGGAACTTTTCCGAAAGACTCCGTTTTGATGAAACGAAACACCAGCGCGGAAAATGTCCCCGGAGACATCGCTATTTCCTCGGATAAAGCGTTTTCAAACGCGAAGGTCTTTAAAACGAGTTTTAAAGAAGAAATCGCGCTCTATGTGATACACGGAGTACTTCACCTTTTGGGATATTGCGACAAGTCCAAAAACGAACGTGTTTTGATGAGAGAAAAAGAAAATGAATACATGCTCAAAGCATAAAAAAACTTGTGATAAACGCGGGTTTGTTCCGAGTCTAAGCGCCGCTTTGGAGGGAGTGGTCCATACTTTGCAGGCGGAACAAAATATGCGCCTTCATTTTTTGATAGGGTTTCTTGCCGTAATTGCCGGCATTTATTTTAATTTTACCTCTAGCGAGCTTATGTTTCTCTGTTTTGCCGTAACTTTTGTATTGGTTTCGGAAATGTTCAATACGGCTTTGGAACGGATAACGGACCTCTTGAGCGATAAATACGATCTCGCGGTGAAGGTGATTAAAGATGTTGCCGCCGGGGCTGTTTTTGTCAGTTCCGTGAACGCGGCTATTGTAGGGTATATACTTTTATACAAACGTTTTGGCGGATGTTCCGGGAGGAGCTTTTTCACGATAAAACAATCTCCATGGCATATAACGTTAATCGCGCTTGTGGTGGTTATTGGGTTGGTACTCTTAATTAAAATCGTGCGAAAAGAGAAAAATCTCCTTTCCGGAGGTATGCCGAGCGGGCATTCGGCTGTCGCGTTCAGTGTGTGGATAGCGGTTTCGATGGTTACTGAAAACGTCATTGTGAGTTTATTGGTGTTTTTTTTGGCGGTTCTTGTTGCCAAGAGCAGGATGGTTTCGAAAATTCATTCTCTTTGGCAAGTGATAGCCGGAGGCATTCTGGGGGCGCTCGTTACGCTCATGTTCTTTCAGCTGTTGGTGTAATATCGAAATAAAGACAAAGAATGATCACGATAGACCTCTTGGGGCACATGCAATGTGCCCCTACGGGTGATTTTATGTGGGCGCCCATCGTAGGGGCACATTGCATGTGCCCGTTCGGATCGCTATGAACATTAAACAAGACAGGACTGATTATGAAAAAAATACTGCGTAAATTTTTGGTAGATTTTTTTAACGGTGTTGTGATCCTTTTGCCCATAATTGTTACGGTATTTTTGGTGAAATTTTTAATTCTGCAGGTAAATAACGTTGTGCTGAATCCGATCCTGAAATTTGTTACACCGATTTTCTCCGGATTTCATCGCGTTTATGCTGCCAAGGCGCTGATCTTTTTGATAGTTATTCTAGCGATAACGCTGATAGGATTGGGCGCGAAGATCTTGATGCTAAAACGGTTTTTCGCCCAAGGTGAAAAACTTTTTATCAAAGTGCCTATCCTTGGAAGAATTTACAACGCGGCGAAACAGGTATTTTCCGCCATATTGGGGCAAGGAAAAACGGCATTTAAACAGGTTGTTATGATCGAATATCCGAGAAAAGGTATATTTTCGTTAGGTTTTTTTACCGGTCCCACAAAGGGGGAGATAAGCGCGATTCTTGAGGAGGAAAGTATAAATATTTTTGTTCCGACTACGCCAAACCCGACCAGCGGTCTGTTTTTGGTTGTTCCCAGAAAAGACGTTTATTTTTTGAAGATGACCGTGGAAGAAGGAATGAAACTCATTATTTCCGGTGGTGCCGTGTCGCCTCCGCATGAGACGGATGGGTGATGATCTGGTGGTGAAAAAATGGCCGCGCAAAAAGCGGAAGGTATAATTCTAAAAAAATATTTCTTGAGAGAGACTAGTTATATTCTAGTTGTCTTTACGAAAGAATTCGGAAAGGTGCAGGGGACAATAAAGGGAGTAAGGGCGCCGTATCCTCAGTTTGCCGGAAATTTTGAGATATTCGCGAAATGTGAACTGCTCTTTTACAAAAAAAGTAAGCGTCCGTTGGATCTGATCACACAATGCCAGTTAGTTGATTTTTTTCTTCCGGCACGAAAAGACATTGAGAGGTTGACATACGCGAATTATTTCATAGAATTGATTAACATTGTCGCCGCGGATTATGACGCGAATGTCGCGCTTTACGAGGCGCTTTCAAAAAGCCTGTCCAATCTTCGAGAGGGTTTAAGCGCGAGGCGGACGTCGCGGATATTTGAACTAAAATTTTTACAGGCTTTGGGATTAAGTCCCCAAATGGGCTTTTGTGTGGATTGCGCAACGCCTGCTGAAGATAATGTTTTTTTTAGAGCCTCCTCCGGAGGCGTGATCTGTGCGGCATGCGGAGGCGGCAGGTCTCAGGATGAGCCCGCTTCAAGAGGAACCGTAAATTTTATAAAAAAGATCCAAGAAACGGATATTGATAAAACTCGGCACATTAAAGTCAGCCGCGACGTAGGAGAACAAACGGAGAAAATTCTTAAGAAATTTTTAAAATATCACGTAGATCGGCCGATAAAGTCATTAAAATTTCTCGAGGATCTGAAAAAAATACCTCTCCCTTGTTATCCTCACAAGCTTGCGGGAATGACACCTCTCCCTTTGTAATCCCCGCGCTTCTATTGTCATCCCCGCGCAGGCGGGGATCTATGATATGAAATAAGGCAATGAGATTCCCGCCTTCGCGGGAATGACAAAATGTGGCACGGGAATGGTAACATGACAATATGTGGCGCGGGGATCTGAGATAATAGAAAGTACTGAAAGGCAAAAAAATATGAAAAACGGACAAGTTGAACTAAAAGATGTGGTGAGTTTGTGTAAAAGGCGTGGTTTCATATTTCAGGACAGTGAAATATACGGCGGGATCGGGAGCGTGTGGGATTATGGACCGCTGGGCGTGGAACTAAAGATCAACGTAAAAAAACAGTGGTGGAAGTCGATGGTTTATGACCGCTCGGATGTTGAGGGGCTGGACGCCGCGATCCTTATGAATCCGGAAACATGGAAAGCTTCCGGGCATGTCGGGTCGTTTCAGGATATGCTTTCGGACTGCATGGGGTGTAAAAAAAGGTTTCGAATAGACCATCTTAAGGGCAAGGATTGTCCCGAATGCGGCGGCTCTCTTACGCCTCCAAAAGGTTTTAACCTTATGTTTAAAACGCGATTGGGTTCGGTTGAGGATGACGCGCAGGAGATATACCTTCGCCCGGAAACGGCGCAAGGGATATTCGTCAACTTTGAAAACATACTTAATTCAAGCAGGCAGAAGCCTCCGTTCGGAGTCGCCCAGATCGGGAAATCTTTTCGTAACGAAATTACCACGGGAAATTTTACTTTCAGAAGCCGTGAATTCGAACAGATGGAACTCGAATTTTTTGTAACGCCCGGTGAAGACGAAAAGTGGTATGATTATTGGGTATCGGAGAGATTGAACTGGTATTTGTCTTTGGGAATTAGGAAAGAGAACCTTCGAATTCGGGAGCATGCGAAAGAAGAGCTTGCGCATTACGCGAAAAAATGTCATGATATCGAGTTCCTTTTTGCCATGGGATGGTCGGAAATAGAGGGAATCGCGAACCGTACGGATTATGATTTAAAAAAACACGCGGAGTTAAGCGGAAAAAGTTTGCAGTATTTTGACAGCGCCTCGGGAGAAGGTTATATCCCTTATGTTATCGAACCTTCCGGAGGAATTGATAGAGCGGCATTGGCGTTCTTTGTGGACGCGTATAGAACTGAAACGGTTCGGGACAGAAAACGCACGTATTTGTCTTTTGATAATCGTCTGGCTCCGATAAAAGTCGCGATCTTACCGCTTCTTAGAACGAACGCCGAGATAGTCGAGAAGGCGCTAAAGGTAAGAGATGACTTGAGGGGTGATTATCGAGTGGTGTATGATGACACCGCGTCGATCGGCAGACTGTATCGCCGGCAGGATGAGATCGGTACTCCGTATTGCGTCACAGTGGATGTTGATTCTTTGAGTGACGGTAAGGTCACAGTGAGAGACCGCGACACAATGAAGCAAGACAGGATAGACATAGCGCAACTAAAAACATTTATCACCGAAAAGCTAGTGCTTTGTTAAAGAACCTTTTATACTGTTTTGTCATCCTCGCGCACGCGAGGATCTATGGTGGTCATGTTATGGATTCCCGTTTTCACGAGAAGTTTTCCACCTCGTAGGTGGAATGCGGTGATTTGTAAGACTAAAACGTATTCGCTCTCGGTGTGATACTTTTACGATATACGATATGCGATATACGACATACTGTTCCACTAAACATGGGAGGAGAAAAAGTAAGATGGAGAAGAAAACGTGTTCAAAAAAATGTTCCAAGGATTGTACCAAAAAAAACGTATATTTTTTCGGAGGAGGAAAAGCTGACGGCGATGGCAGTATGAAAAATTTGCTCGGAGGCAAAGGAGCGAATCTTGCCGAAATGGCGGGACATCCGAAATTAAAAATACCGGTACCGGCGGGTTTTACAATTACGACAGATGTTTGCACCGCCTATTACGAAAACGCGGGAAAATATCCGAATGGATTACGGGAAGAGGTTCAAAAAGACCTTAAAAAGGTTGAAGAGGTTATGGGTAAAAAGTTTGATGATTCCCAAAACCCTCTTTTGGTGTCGGTGCGTTCCGGCGCGAGACAGTCTATGCCCGGTATGATGGAAACCGTGCTCAACGTTGGTCTCACGACCGATACGATAAAAGGTGTTATCCAAAAAAGCGGAAGTGAACGGTTTGCCTATGACGCCTACAGGCGCCTTATCACGATGTATTCGGACGTGGTAATGGAAAAAGCTTCAGGAAAAGAGCCTGTTGAAGGTAAAGGGATCCGGCAGCAGCTGGAAAAACTGCTTAGCGCGAAAAAAGAAGAAAAAGGCGTAGAGTTGGATACGGAACTTGACGCGGCGGATCTGAAAGATCTATGCGAAAAATATAAAATGAAAGTGAAAGAGGTGCTCGGAAAAGATTTTCCGGACGACGCTTATGAACAGCTTTGGGGCGGTATAGGCGCGGTTTTCTCGTCATGGAACGGCAAAAGAGCCATCTCGTACAGACGCATTGAAAATATTCCGGGAGAGTGGGGAACAGCGGTTAACGTTCAGGCCATGGTGTTCGGAAATATGGGCGACAATTCCGCGACCGGGGTTGCCTTTACTCGCAATCCCGGTAACGGTGACAATAATTTTTATGGGGAATACCTCATTAACGCGCAAGGTGAAGACGTAGTTGCCGGGACAAGGACACCCGCGCCCATAAACAAAAATTCACAAAGCGAGCACAACAAACATGAACTGATGCTTTCGGATTTTATCCCCGCGGTATACGAACAACTTGACGAGATCCAACAGAGACTGGAGAATCATTATAGGGATATGCAGGACTTGGAGTTTACGATCGAAGACGGAAAACTGTTTTTGCTTCAGACCCGTGTCGGGAAACGCAATGGTCCCGCGGCAGTTAAAATGGCGGTCGATATGCTCGAAGAAAAACTGATAACTGCTAAAGAAGCCGTTATGAGGGTGAAACCGTCTCAGCTTGACGAACTTCTGCACCCGATCATTGACCCAAGTGCCGAAAAGACAAATAAGCCTCTCGGAAAAGGTTTACCGGCCGGACCGGGCGGCGCGATCGGCCGGGTTGTTTTTGATTCGGCGTCTTCCGTTGAATGGGAGAAAAAGGGAGAAGACGTTATTCTTGTGAGAGAAGAGACAAACCCCGAAGACGTCGAAGGTATGCGCGCCTCGCGCGCGATACTTACCACGCGCGGCGGGATGACAAGCCACGCGGCGTTAGTTGCCCGCGGCTGGGGGAAATGCTGTGTTGTCGGATGCGGAGAACTTGAGATCGATTACAAAAAAAAGGTTGCTGAGATCGGCGGAGTTTCTCTTGCCGAAGGCGATTGGATAACACTGAACGGAACAAAAGGTCTCATTTTTAAAGGCAAACTTCCGATGATTGACGCGACGAAAGAAAACAAAACGCTTAACGCGTTCCTGAAAATATGCGACAGCATAAGAAAAATGAAGATCAGAACTAACGCGGACACTCCGGAAGACGCGAAAAGAGCGCGTGATTTCGGGGCCGAAGGCATAGGACTCTTCAGAACCGAGCACATGTTTTACGGCGTGGGCGCGGAAAAGCCGCTTTTTAAACTGCGGAAGATGATACTTTCCGATACCACCCAGGCGCGAAAAGTCGCGCTCGAGGAACTTTTTCCGTATGTTAAAAGCGATGTTAAAGGGACGCTTGAAGCTATGGAAGGGCTTCCCGTTACGATCAGGCTTCTTGATCCGCCTCTTCATGAGTTTGTGCCGCATCAAAAAGATCAGCTTGAAGAATTGGCGAAGAGCTTGGATATCGAAATGAGTGATCTTGAAAAACGCGTATCGCTCTTAAAAGAAAGCAATCCCATGATGGGGCACCGCGGAGTGAGGCTGGGTGTAACGTATCCGGAAATAACCGAGATGCAGGTTCGGGCCATACTTGAGGCGACGGCCGAGCTGATCGGAGAAAACAAAAAGGTGCTTCCGGAAATAATGATACCGGTTGTCGGGATGGAAAAAGAGATCGAAAACCAAAAAGCGATAATAGAGAAAGTTAAAGCGGAAGTTCTGAAAAAATATGATCTAAAAAAACTGCCTCTAATGATAGGGACTATGATCGAAATACCTCGCGCGGCGCTTACGGCAAATAAGATCGCCGAAGAAACCGAGTTTTTCTCTTTCGGGACCAATGACCTGACCCAGATGAGTTACGGTTTTTCTCGCGATGATATGGGTTCGTTCTTATCTCCGTATCTGGATAAAGATATCCTTCCGCGTGATCCTTTCCAGACACTTGACACCGAAGGCGTTGGACAGCTTATCACGGTGGCAATTGAACGCGGAAGAGCCACAAGACCAAAACTGAAAATAGGAATTTGCGGAGAACACGGTGGGGATCCGGATTCCATTTCGTTTTGTTCCAAGGCGGGTATGGATTATGTCAGTTGTTCTCCGTTTCGTGTGCCCATAGCAAGGCTTGCCACCGCGCAAGCGGTTATCAATGAAGAGTGATCAAAGCGAATTTTTGGTGAGCATCTCTAATTCGTAACCGGTTACTTTTTACTGAAAAAGCAGAAGGGAGGGTCGCGGCTCGTTTCGTAAGCCGCGAATGAATTATGGACGCGATTAAACTCTATCTGAAAGACATACGGGATCTACCTCTTTTAACGGCTGAGGGAGAAAAAGCGCTGGCGATAAAAGTCAAAAAGGGGAATAAAAAAGCGCGGCAGGAAATGATACAGAGCAACCTGCGGCTCGTCATCAACATTGCTAAAAAGTATAGTTATTTGGGCGTGCCGATGCTTGACCTGATCGAAGAAGGTAATCTGGGACTCATGAAAGCGGTTACCAAATTTGATCCCTACAAAGGATACAGATTCAGTACCTACGCGGCGTGGTGGATAAAACAGTTCATTACCCGCGCGGTCGCGAATCAAGGCAAAACCGTTCGTATTCCGGTATACGTTATGGAAATGCTGATGCGTTTCCATAAAGTGAAAAAGCATCTTCTGCAAAGCTTGAAGAAAACTCCTCAGATGGCGGATATCGCGAAAAAAATGAAACTTCCGATCGCGCGTGTACGTCAGTTGAACAACATGGCATCCAATATAGCCAGCTTGAACGCCCCGATAGGAGAATCCGGAGACTCGGAATTTATGGATCTAATTGAAGACGAAAGCATCGTAAATTCCGTTGACGAACTTTCCAAATTTCTTCTGCATGAAAGAATAGTCGGCCTTTTGGACAAAATGACCGACAGAGAAAAGAAAATACTTACCCTAAGATTCGGTTTGGGTGAAGACGAAATTTCACATACCCTAAGAGACACGGCGAAACATTTCGGCATAACACGCGAAAGAGTGCGTCAGATCGAAGCCTCGTGTATGCAGAAACTTCGAAAGATGATGGAAGACCAAGAAGAAGAAGCCGAAAATCTCATGACC
>JADHWG010000069.1 GCA_016783605.1 Candidatus Omnitrophota bacterium
ACCATGATGCGTAAGCGGGATCACAAGGGCCGTTTCCAACTTCTGAAGTTCCTGCATTATATTCGGCGGCGGTTTTTTCCCCTTCCGAACCCCATTTAACATAAAATATTTTTTTCTCTTGCGCATATATCCGGATAAAGTCCCGTTTTCCTTCAGCACTATGGAGATCTTATCCGAATTCTCCGGCAAAACAGATGCCGCCAATTGATATTGTTCGCCATCTTCGTCATAAAGAAAAAGCAAAGTATTATCCAACTTAAGTATCTCAGCCAGCTTATTAACCGTAAGATGCACCAGATCATTAAACTCAATAACCGTCAAAACATCCTCGGAAAAAGTCTTAAGCAAATGCTTATAATCATATTTTTTCTGAAACAAAAACTTATCCGTGACACTCCGCAAAAAATTTTCCAACGGCCGCAAGATCAAAACAATAACAAAAACCGAAGGCAAAAGCGCGATCCACCGATTGTTAACAACATTCTCAAACCAAATAGACCCCACATAAGCAAACCCCGCAAAAACCCCAAAAGCAACCGCAAAAACCCCCGCAAAAATAAGGGTTTTTTTGATAATAACATCAATGTCCATCAGGCGATGACGAACAATAGCATATGTAGCAAAACCCGCATAAAGTGGAATTGCATAAGTAGCGTAAGGCATAACTATGGGTATTTCAATATTAAAGGTAGGAAGAAAGTTCGGCACACCACCAAAATATGAAAATAAAAGCGGCCAACAAAAATATTTCATCTGATTTCTTCTATAGCCGCTTGTTCGAAAGTATTCCCTAAACAATTCAACATTACCATAAATCGCCCAGCCTATCCATAACCCGAAAAATACATAGTAGAAATAACCTGGGTTAATAAAATAGTTGAAAGGAAATTTAGGAACCACTTCTAAAATCAAAAGTGGTGTGGCATCTAATATAAGAAAAATAAATCCCACTACATAGGAAATTGGAATTAACCTCTTCTTTTTTCCTTTTACCTCAAGTAAAAGGAATACGAAATGCGTAAGAAATATTGGAATAAATATAACGCCTACGTGATTGAGCCTCCAAAGGAGTAATGCGAGAGACTCATTGTGTCTTGTAATTCCAAAAGCTTCGAAAACACTCCAAAGAAATAAGCTTAGCGAGTAGAGAGCAAGTAGACGATTTAATTTTTTATCGAAACCTTTTAAAATTACAAATATCCCTAAACCGGCGTTGATAACACCAGTTGTTGACAATGCTATGACGTATTGATTTAGTAAGAAATTAGACATTTAAATTGTCCATCGAATTTAAAGCGATTAATGCCGCCCCCAAAGCCCCTACCATTTGGGGTTCTTCGGGAATGTTTACAATCATTCCTGAAAATTTAGATTTTAACGCTTCGACAACTCCTATATTTTTTGCCACGCCTCCCGTTAAAGTAATCACACCACGTAACAATACCCTATTAGCCAAACTTGCTACACGTTCTGCTATTGCATTATGGAGAGCCTTCGCGATGTCTTCTCTCGCCCGTCCTTCCGCGAGTAAAGAAACTACCTCCGATTCAGCAAATACCGTACACATACTACTAATTGACAATTCTTTTTCAGATTTTAAGGACAAACATCCCAACTCTTCGACAGTTACATCTAATGCTTTTGCCATTTCTTCTAAGAATCTACCTGTACCAGCAGCGCATTTATCATTCATGTTAAAGTCAATTGCTTGTCCATTTTCAACAATTCGAATTGCCTTGCTATCCTGTCCGCCTATATCGATTACTATCTTCGTGTCGGGATAAAGAAAATGAGCTCCTCTTGCGTGACAACTTATTTCAGAAATTTCATCAGCTTTGAAGGGGATTATTTTTCTTCCATAACCGGTCGATACTATGTTAGAAACGTCTTTAAAAGTCATACTTACTTTTCGAAGTGCTAAGTGCACAGATTCCTCTGCGGTTTTCTTGTTATTTGAACTTGTGCGAAGAATAACATAAGACAAAACTCTCTTATGTTCATCGATTATGACAGTTTCCGTTGAAACCGAACCTATGTCAAGCCCTGCAAATATCATTTTCTTAACCCTTCCTTCGATTTAAAATTTCCATAAAAGCATCTACACGAGTCTTGATCTGCCCATCCGAGTAATCCCTTCTATCTATACAATCTCCATCGAGAACTAGTATGGGAATATTTTTGTCCTGGAGAATTTTGTCCTTCACTATTTGAGTGCTCGCGCTTAAATATCTACATCCCCAGTGAGCAAATTCGATAATCCCATCTACATTGTAGTCGATGATAAAACTACTGGTAAAATCTAGCCAGCGTTGAACTTGTCCAAATCCGTAGTTGCTAAGCAGTTTTTTTGCCAAGCTCTTAAAAGGTTGTTCCGGATTCATTTCCTTCCAATAAACGCAATTCGCCTCCTCAAAAACTATTACAGCTTTATGAGTTCTTTCGATATAATCAAACAGCGCATTAGTGTAATATGGTCTCAGTTGGCGCCATAGAATCCTATGTTTCTCTCCTTCTACGGCTCCTATACCTTTGTCAATTCTTTCCTTTAATTCTTCATACAAAGTTTTGCATATTTCTACCATTTCGGGAAGACCGAATGTATGCGCTAACATGATAGCGTAGTCTATCGCTTCACCACCTAACATTGACGATGGCTTGTTCTGCCTTAATTTATTCACTTTAGCAAAGTAGTTCCTTGCCTGATTAGAATAAATTATGGTTTGTTTTAATTTATCCACGTCAAATTTTCTGTTGCTTTTTTCAGCCATCTTTTTCATCATACCTTCGAGCTGTTTGGCTACATAGTCAACTGCATAGGGCCTTTCATAATGAAAAGGAACATCTATGTAGAAGAAATCCTTTTTATATTTTTTGCTAAGGCTCTTAAAAACTTGTGCTGAACCATGACAATACATCGATGTAGCAATTAGAAAATCAGGCATTGGCATATAATCGTTTATAACAGAGCCCTCAATCCCTCTTAAGAAAGAACATGTGTCTCTTGAACAACCATGATCTTCCGCAACTCTTAGGATTTCATCTGTAAGATGAGAATTCGCAAACATCGAGATAACACCTTCCGGAGCGAATGGAATTATATTCAGCGCAAAAAGTATTTCGCTCGGAACAAAAGAGCTACGCCAAGCAACCACAGAATCTTTTTGGTATGCCCTACGAAAAAGTCTTCCCAATAACGATGATCTTAGCTTTGTGGCTTTTAATGTGTAAAAAGGAGAAGTTTGTTTTTCTCTTTTTTGTTTTAATAATCCCCAAAGATTTTCAAATTCTAATTTTCTGGTAAACTTGTCCATTTTTATTTGCCTTAATCTTTCTGTATTTGGTGAACCTTAATGTTTCCATAAACGCTTGCAACCGAGTTTTAATCTGTCCCATCGCAGAAGTAGTATATTCGGTTTCAATACGAAGCATAGGCACAGATTTAGATTCCAAAAATTCCCTCATATCTGGAAATTCAAAAAGATAAGGATCATCGAATTTTAACATATGATATATCACACCATCCACTTTGAATTCGTTGATTAGTTTAAAAATAAAATCTGCACGCTGATCGAAACTTATCATTGTAGCAGAAGGTGGTTTCTTCTCAATATACCTTTTTGTTATTGCTTCAATGGGCTCTACATCTTCATCAACTAACCCGATATAATACCTAAGACCTGTGCACAAATCCTCACAAACAACTAAAGCATTATTCTCCTCGATAGATTCAAGTAGCCATGGTTGATCCTGAAAACTTCCTGTCAAAAGTATTCTATAAGCAGAACTTTTTATATTTGCAATTTTCATTTTGGATAGTAAAGATTCAAGCTCGTTATTAAAAAATTTCTTGTCAGATATCATTGCCAATTTACAAATCTCTAACATCTTCTGACTCGAAACAGGTGGTTTCTCATTTTTTCTCAAATTGCTTAAAATAGTTAAAAGCGTTCTTGTTTTGTTACACGTAGAAATTGCTTCTTTCAAAGAAGATTCGGTAATTTTGTTTCCAAAATGTGCCTCAATTTCTTCGCTCAAAGAATTAATACTTTCTCGATAGTGCAAGTATACACCTTCATGAACAAACTTTGGAATGTCAAAAAGATGATTAAAAGGCGTACCGGCATATCTTAGCCAAGAATCAAAGAGCTTTTTAGTTGCATCTGTAGATGCCCCAATAATCATACCATCTAAAAATTTATAATCCCCTCTGAGGGCGCATTCTAACAAACTTTGCACATTACCACATATGTTTCCACAGAGATATGTCTTTGATAAAATTAAGGGTCCAGGTGCTCCCATAATTCGATAGGGAATTATCCCCGCAGCCAATATTATTTCTTCTGGAACATAGGTATTACACCAACCCATAATGGGAGCTGTCTTATTTGCAAGAAGTTGTACATTTCTTTTTTTCACGTTCCTGATAAATTCTTCAATTGAAGACTCATTTTGAGCGAGGACTGTTGTCTCTAGCATCTCTTCTTCCCACCCTTTCAGAAAATAAGCGTATTTCAAATATTGACAACCTCTTCTCTTATTTTCTTGATTGTTCTACATCTTTCGTCTTGTTAATCCGGTTGCCCCCTATCATTCTCCTGTCTCTCAATCCATTTATCAATCGTATCCTTCTTAAACCGCCATTTCGACCCGACCTTAAACGCCGGAATTTTACCTTCCTGGGCATGCTTATAGATCGTAACCGTTTTCATCTTAAGATAATCAGCCACTTCCGCCACCGTCATCACTATCATAACCGAAGTCATCGTCAAATCCCCCTTTGCCAATAGTTGTAAGCGCATAAAAAAAGAATTGCCTGAAGCAATTCTTGCTTATTCTGTTTCATTTTTAGCTATCGTAAAATGGTACAAATTCACGTGTTTCAAAATATGTTGCAGAAGTTCAATATAATATACAACCATAGTTTCAACCACCCGTAGTTTCGTTATTATTACGAATTGTTATCATTTCATGTTTTGCACTAAATCATCGTCTCAAATTCATACCAAATGATATAGTTTGGTCGCATTTATAAGTATAAGGAGAAAAATTTCAAAGTCAAATGCCTGTCTGGATATGTTAGAAGATTTGTCAGTTGGATTGGTTGTAACCTTGCCTCATGGAATGCACGTTACGTCTCAAATTTCATCTCGTAGGAGCGAATTCGTTCCACCTACGAGGAGTAATTTGAGATGCCATCAAACTTTGTCTTAACTACAAAGATCCATTTGAAACGGAATGGAATTCGCTCTCCCCCCGAGTTTCACCTCGTAGGTGGAACGAAGTCGCTCCTACGAGGTGAAACTCGGATGTGGTAACATTATTTCGATAGTTGTTCCTTTGTCGACAGCACTTTCTACGTTTATGCTTCCATTGTGCTTTGTAACAATGCCATGAACTACGTTTAGACCGAGACCTGTGCCAACGGCTTTTTTCGTAAAAAACGGATCGAATATGTGTTTCAGATCTTCCTTATCTATTCCTTTGCCGGTATCGCTGATTTTTATTGATATTCGACCGCTTTGGGCTTTTTGGGTTTTTATTTCAATTGTGCCACCGTCAGGCATTGAATCTTTCGCGTTGAGTAAGAGATTGAGGAACACCTGTTTCATTTGTACCGGATCAATTTGAATTTTCGGAAATGGCATATAATTTTTTGTTAGTGTAATATCGGCTTTCAGGAAATCGCTGTTTAAAAGATCCGATGTTTCATTGAGTAAACTATTAACATCGGTTTTCCTAATCTTTAGCTCGCTGGGCTTTGCAAATTCAAGTAGTTGTTTTACAATGTTATTAATTTTGTCAACTTCCATGCCAACGATTTTTTGGAATTTTTGCATAAATGCGGGATCGTTATGTTTTTGTGGCAGGTATTCAGCAAAGGTTTTAATGCCGGTTAATGGGTTTTTGATTTCGTGAGCCATGCCTGCGGCGAGTGTGGCAACGGCTTTAAGCTTTTCAGTTTTTTGAATTTCGCCGCGAAGTTTGATGTTTTCGGCGTTGATCTCGTCGATCGAGCCGTGGAAAAAGTATTTGTCAACTACGCGTTGGATGTAGTTTTTTAGTGGAATGAATATTATCGAGAAAAAAGCAATAACACTTACTGCCAAAGGAATAGATCGATATCCTACAGTTTGGCTGAAAATTCTTTCGATAAGGTATACTAGGAGAAAGTAAAGAACCGTTACTATTGAGATGATAATGGAGTAAACAAGGGTTCTTTTTATAACAATTTCAAGATCCATTATTTGGTGCCACATAATGACATAGGCAACAAGCAAAGGATATAGTGCAACTAAAAAATTGGTATATGGATACACATCAATGTGAAAAGCTGGTAACCATAATGGATTTGTTCCTATCCAACCAACCCCAACAGCTAAAGTGAAATATTTAAGTTTGTTACGAATTTGTATAGTTGATCTCCGAACAGCTCGTACCAACAAGAAAAATCCATAGACAAGCAGCATCCAGTAAAAACTTACATAGAATGCAAAATATAATGGATTCCTATATTTCAATGCATCAAGCCAATAAAATTGAAATTTAGGTACAAATCGAAGGTCCCCGAGAAAATAGCGCGATTTGTCATACCAATTGAAATAAAGAAAAATAAGTGATGCAACGTAGACGAAAACCATAAGATGTTTTCTATTCAAATTAAGGTAGCGAACTATGAAATGAAAGAAAAAAACTGTAGCAAATATGGCGCCGGTATGGGCAAATTGCATCCAAAATAATGCTTTGTAATAAGAGGCTTGCGATAAACCCGCAAACATAAATGCTCCCAAATGCCAAATGCAAGCACTAAATGTATAACCAGCAAAAAGCAAAGTTGACAACTCTTTCTTTTTTCCTCGAAAAGCAACAAGGAAAATGGTAAGACCGAAATTGCAAATTATTCCCAGAATACACGAAACTCTGAAGATGTTCATTTCAATACTCTCTCCTCTGTTTCGTCCTTTTTCGATCCAACCCATGAAGCAGAATTACATGTGGAACATTCATCTATGTGACCTCCTCTACACCCAATCATTTCAAGGAATCCGGCATTTTGGCATATACTCATTATACACACAAAAGGCAGCATTTCACAGATAAAAGTCCATTTTACGCACGAAATGGCAACAATTTGGTCAAAATCGCGCATTCCACAAAACAGCGGATAGCATGGTCACACCTTGCCCGGTAAAGACATACGGCAAATATTTTCTATGCTTTCCGCTTCCAATGTCTAAGGTCACACTTTGTGACCTTAAAGAACTTGCATCGCACTTTGCGATACGTCAAAATTGGAGTCAAGGATATTTCCGTTTTCACCACCTAAACCCCGCGCCCACAATAACAGCGGTTTCATCCTTTGACCTAAGAAAACGCACAAAAGCTTCCCCATCCCCTTTCAAAATTTTGCGTGTAAGCTCGAGTTTTCCCACAATTTCTTTACCGCGTTCCTTTCTGAGCTTAAAAGATATTTTGTCTTTAGACGTTAACTTCGCGTCCGCCCGAAAAACAATGGCGTGAACTCTTTTGTTTTCATATTCCGTCTCAAAGGTCAACCCTATACCCTTCTTGATCTTCCAAGTACCGTATAAGGTGATCATCCGCCGTTTTGATTTCCCATCATCTAAAACATCTATCCCCACTTCATATTTTATGTATTTGCCTTTAAATATCCCCACCTCGGTCTTAAAAACAAAAACAGAATCAGACCGCTTGTCTATCACATACCATAACCGAGCCGCGTCTTTTATATCCCAGTAACCCTCGAAAGTTAAACGGTGAAGCTGTTTTCGCTTTGTTACAAGCTGAGCTTTTTTATACTCATAAACAATACGATGCCGCTCATCCACGATCCAGCCTCCGCGGAACGTTAAAACATCATATCTTCCATTTTCTTTCTTAACTCTAAAGGTAAGCCGGTTGCGCTTATCCGCCCGCCACACGCCGGCAAGATTGAGAATATATGTCGAGCAAACATTCTTTTTTGTCTTTGTCGTAACCGAAAAAAGTAAAGAATTTTTTTTTGCCTCCAATATCCTGCCCTGCAAAGTCAGTTTATCACCTAGGGTTTGTCTGCCCCACTTGTTAAGCGTAAATTGTAAATTATGATCATCCGAAAGAGACCATTTCCCTTGAAATTTAACCTGATGAGGAAC
>JADHWG010000017.1 GCA_016783605.1 Candidatus Omnitrophota bacterium
GGCCTTCATCGCTCACGCGGCGTCGCATTGTCACCCTTTCGGGCATTGCAAAAGATTCTCGACTGCAGCCTCCCGTAGGAGTCTGGGCAGTGTCTCAGTCCCAGTGTGGCTGACCATCCTCTCAGACCAGCTACCCGTCTTCGCCTTGGTAGGCCTTTACCCCACCAACAAGCTGATAGGACGCGAGCTCATCAATAGGCGAGAGGTTCATTTTCAGAATCCCCCCCTTTAACCGCAACTCCGTAGAGTCGTGGTCTTATCCAGTATTAGTCCGCCTTTCGGCAAGTTATTCTGAACCTAAAGGTAAATTACTCACGTGTTCCTCACCCGTTTGCCACTATCCCCCTCTTGCGAAAGGGATCGTCCGACTTGCATGCCTAATCCACGCCGCCAGCGTTCGTTCTGAGCCAGGATCAAACTCTCCAGTTTGATATCTAGTGACCCATGTGTATTTTCGGTTACCTATTTTCAAAGAACATTTCAAATAAAAAAGCACCATCAAATGATGCTTTTTAAGTTGATATAATATATTGTCTATATGCTATAAAAAGGATTACTCAAATAACGTAAGTGTCATTCTACACGAATCTTTTAGAATGTCAAGACTTTTTATAAATTATTTTTCGGAGGCCTAATCTACGCCCAAAAGCCTGCAAAACCTTCGTTTGCCGACCTTCAGCACTTTACCTTTTTTTCCAAAAATCAAAACGGCATTCGGATCATTTACTTTTTTTCCGCCATAGGTCACAGCCCCCTGAGCTATCAATCTTCTCGCTTCACTCTTTGTCAGTTTAAAACATTCCGCCACCACCGCCGCGGAAAGCATAGACTTCGCTGGGAATTTATATTCGGACATATCTTCAGGGACTTCTTTCCTCGCGAAAACTGCTTCAAATTTTTTCTTAGCTTCCGCCGCCGCCGGCTTACCGTGATATTCGGAAACTATCGTCTTCGCCAAAGACGCTTTCACTTCTTTAGGATGCACGGCGCCGTTTTTCACATCTTTTTTTATTTTTTCATAATCGACATCCGTTAAAAGTTCATAATACCGCCACATAAGTTTGTCCGAGATAGACATCAGCTTTCCGAACATTTCATCCGCATCTTCGGAAATTCCCACATAATTATTTAATGACTTCGACATCTTTTCGACGCCGTCCAAACCTTCCAGTATCGGCATAGTAATTATCACCTGCGTCTTCATTCCCCAATTTCTCTGCAAGTCTCTTCCGACAAGCAAATTAAATTTCTGATCCGTTCCGCCGAGTTCAACATCCGCCTTCATAACCACCGAATCATATCCTTGAAGAAGCGGATACAAAAATTCTAAAATACTTATCGGAGTTTTTTTCTTATATCTTGTTTGAAAATCATCTCTTTCAAGCATTCGCGCGACAGTATAACGCGACGCCAAATCAAAAATTCCCTCCGTGCCCAATTTTGAACACCATTTGGAATTAAACACCACTTTGGTTTTTTCTTTGTTCAGTATTTTGAATATCTGCTTTTTGTAGGTTTTTGCGTTTTCCTTTACTTCTTCCGAGGTGAGTTGTGGACGAAGTTTTGATTTTCCGGACGGATCCCCTATTCTTCCCGTAAAGTCACCTATAAGAAAATGTACATCGTGTCCCAACTCCTGAAAATGCTTCATCTTACGCAAAAGAACGGTATGCCCCAAATGAATGTCAGGCGCCGAAGGATCAAACCCGGCCTTTATGACGAGGGGCTTCCGGAGAAGAAGCTTCTCCTTAAGCTCCGTAACACTTATAATTTCGTCCGTTCCGCGTTTAATAATTTTGAGTTGTTCTTCTATCGGCTTCATACGTTCGTCACTATAGCATAAATGCCTAAGAATCGTCAATAAATCTTTTTGGTGAATCATTTGCCAAAATGCATATCATCTTGTATAATTGTTTGACAGAATGTCACGATTGTATTTGACCAAATAAACGTCAAAGCGAAAGGAAAAACGAAATGATAGACATCAGCCCACTTTTAGAATTTGATAGATTGGCACGGGAAGACGGTAAAAAATATAGAAAAAAACGATATATTTTTTCCGAAATAGCAAAAACAAAGGGCAAGCATTTCATCGCTATTGCCGGTCCACGAGGGTCCGGAAAGACTACACTGCTTAAACAAATAGCTCTTGAAAAAAGAAATTCTTTTTATGTGTCTCTTGACACGATAAAAAATGGTGATATTTTTGAGATTGTAAAAAAATTGCACACAGATCTCAACATTAATCTATTCCTATTAGACGAAGTTCATTTCCATCCAGCTTTTGATGAAGGTCTTAAAAAGATTTATGATTTCCTAAGTGTAAAAGTTGTTTTTACAAGCTCTGTCTCTTTAGCTTTATTTGAATCCGGATTTGATCTTTCTCGAAGAGTGCTATTAAAAAAATTATATCCATTTTCTTTTCGTGAATACTTGTTCTTCAAATACAACAAAAATCTTCCGCTCCTAAGCCTTTCCGACATAATTGAAAAACGATGGACACGCTCTGTTTTTGAATATGCGGAAAATTTTATTGATTATCTTCAAGGCGGAGTTCTCCCTTTTTCACTGGATGAAGCCTTGCCCTTCCCCATTCTGAAAAACATTGTAACCACGGTTATAAGAAAAGATATTCCCTCCCTAGGCAAAGTTACCATTGATGAGTTAGAAATAATTGAACAAATGCTGGCATTTATCGGAAAATCACAAATCGATGGAATAAACTATTCTTCCCTTTCAAAAAATCTTGGAATAACAAAATACAAAGCACAACAATACGTAAACTTTCTTGAAAAAGCGTTTGTATTACACAAGATCATGCCTAAAGGAACAAACATTTTGAAAGAACCCAAAATTCTTATGGCTCTTCCTTACCGGCTTTTGTATTCTAACTATGAAGACGCTGTCGGCGGATTAAGAGAGGATTTTTTTGTTGAAATTATGCGTTCGCTTGATATCGATTTTTATTACCTGAAATCAAATAGAGGCGCTAAAACCCCTGATTATCTACTCTCCCTAAAAAATACTGACATAGTAATTGAAATTGGCGGCAAAAATAAAGGACGAGAACAATTTAAAGGAATTCAAACAAAAAAAAAGATTATATTAACTTCCTCCGTAGAAACCAGCGGAATAAAAAGACCGCTCTTTTTACTTGGTTTGCTCAAATAGCAATACAGGGCGGACGCAAGGCCCGCCCCTACGACATAAACGAAAGGAATTCTCATGGTCCGAAAATATGAAGATATAAAAAAGGATATGCTTAAAAACGCGGCCGAATTTATGTGCGCGAGCGCCCGCACCGCGCCTAAAGCTAAGGGGCAGGATAATCTGCAAATCATTATACTCGACAAAAAAGATATTAAAAAAGTGCGCGCCGAAATGACAAAGATCGGTAAAGCCACAAACGCCGGCGGGATGAAACGCGACGCTTTAAATATAAAAAATGCCGATCATGTTGTTTTGATCGGCACAAAGAAAAACCCGATAGGATTAAATTGCGGTTTCTGCGGATGCGCCACTTGCCGGGAACTTGAAAAGAAAAGCGGCGTCTGCGCTTACAATTCTCTGGATCTAGGCATCGCCCTCGGAAGTGCGGCGGCAATCGCCTCGAACTTCCACATCGATAACCGCCTAATGTATTCCATAGGCAAAGCCGCCATCAATTGCGGCATCCTAAGCAAAAAAGTAGTCATGGCAATAGGTATCCCCCTATCCGCCACCGGCAAAAACCCATTCTTCGACAGACAATAAAAAAAAACAACCTCGTAGATTGCAGTTTGCAACCTACGAGGTTGTTTTTTTTTGCGCGCTAAACATTCTCCTGTCTATACGTTGCCTTTATCTTCTTCCGAAGAACCCTCTTCAGTGGACGAATCGCTTTTTTCTTCTACCTGCTGATCTACTGATTCTTCCTTCGAATTTTCCTTTGGTTCTTCCTTAGACTCTTCTTTCGGTTCTTCCTTCGGTTCTTCCTTCGGTTCTTCCTTTGGTTCTTCTTTCGGTTCTTCCGAAGATACGACGGGGGCTTCTTCTTTTACTTCATTCTGAGTTTCCGCGGCGTCGGGCTTTTTATCAATTTCGCCGTTAAGATCTTTGCTTGTAAGCGCGATCTTTTTCTGCACACCGTCTATGTGTATTACTTTAACCTTCAGAACATCACCCACTTTGTATTTGTCTTCCATTCTTTCTGAAGGAGCCAGATCGATTTCCGAAACATGAAGAAGTCCTTCAAGCTCCGATTCAAGTTCCACGAACATACCAAAATTCGTAATGTTCGTAACTCTCCCGTCCGAAGCAGTACCGGGCTCATATTTCTTTATGATCTCATCCCATGGATCCGCCCCGAGTTGTTTCACTCCCAGAGCTATTCTTCTATTGGGCTCATCCACGTTCAAAACAACAGCTTCTATTTCCTCACCCTTCTTCATAATGTCTTTCGGATGCGCTACCCTTTTTGTCCAGGAAAGATCGGAAACGTGAACAAGTCCTTCCACGCCTTTTTCAAGTTCGATGAACGCGCCGTAATCGGTCACGGCAGAAATCGTTCCTTTAATGCGATCTCCCACTTTATAGCGTCCGCCCACATCTTTCCAAGGGTCCTCACCGAGCTGTTTTATTCCGAGTGAAAGTTTCTGGTTATTTTTATCGACCTTTAAAACTGCCGCCTCTACGTTATCGCCAATTTTAAATTTTTCGTTGGGATGACCGATCTTTTTTGACCACGAAAATTCCGATATATGGATCAAACCCTCAATACCTTTCTCAAGCTCGACAAAAACTCCGTAAGGCATGATATTGACAACTTTTCCATTAGCCACCGACCCTTCCGGATACTTGACAGCTATATCTTCCCATGGATTTGGAGCGGCTTGTTTCAAGCCAAGAGACACTCTCACGTTCGCCTTATCAAAGTCCAATATCTTCACTTCCAGATCGTCCCCGACCTTTAAAATTTCACTTGGATGGTTGATACGTCCCCAACTAATATCAGTGATATGTAGGAGTCCCGTTATCCCGCCTCCGATATCAACAAACGCTCCGAAATCGGTTATGTTCCGGACAACACCCTTTACCACATCACCCTTGTTCAGACATTCTAGGATACTTTGTTTTTCTTCTTTACGTTTTTCTTCTACGATCTCTTTTCTGGATAAAACAATGTTTTTTCGCGGAATGTTAATTTTAACAACCTTGAAATCAAGTTTTTCTCCAAGAAGATTATCGGCTCCGCCGAATTCCTGCATCATTGAAAGACTGGCCGGCAAAAACGCTTCCATACCAACGTCTACCATAAACCCGCCTCTTACCTTCTTAAACACCTTGCCGTTCAAAACATCGCCTTCTTTATAGTTCTCAACGATATTCTGCCATCCTTTAAATCTTTTAGCCTTTTCATGAGAAAGAACAACCATACCCATATCATTCTCTTTGGACTCAAGCATTACATCGATCTCGCCGCCAAGCTTAAGTTCATCCGGATCCGAAAACTCAGACTTATGCACAACTCCTTCGGACTTATATCCCACATCGATAAGAATATCCTTATCATTGATCTGGACTATTTTTCCCTTTAAAAGCTGCCCCTCCTTGATGTCAGCGATACTGTCCTCATACATTTGTGACAGTTCTTCGATAAAACTATCGTTTTGCTTTTCCGTTTCCATTACCAACTCAACTCCCTTTGTAAGAATTTTTAACGCCTCATTGTACCGTCTTTTGCCAAAAGTTGCAATATTTTTCTGCCACGCTAACCATCCACATCGTAGGAGCGGGCTCTAAACCCGCCCCTATAATTATCTTCGGTCATAATTTTAGGGCAGGTTTAGAACCTGCCCCTACTTAAAATTCGGAAAGAATCCTTTAATCTCGAAATGCTTCGGATTCTTTTTTTAGTACAGAAATTTCCCTCATCACCACGTTCGCGATCTCCTCATAATCAGCTTTCCCGCCGACAGTCTTTTTAAAAAATCTATCCGGAGCTAACGGTTTCCCGATCTTCAAATAAATGTGAGTTCCAACTTTTGCTCCTCCAACCACCGGCAAAGCTTTTTGCGAATTTTTAACATACACCGGTACTACGGGAACGCCCGCTTTGCGAATCAAAAAGCCCACGCCTTTTTTGGCCTCCTGAAGAGAACCGTCAAGAGATCTGGTACCTTCAGGGAAAATACCAATAACTTTGCCATCTTTTACTCGCTTAAGCGCCTCTTTCAAACCTTTCGCGCTCGCCGAACCTCGTCTTATCGGTATACATTCAACGTTTTTAGTCCAAACACCTATAATTGGATGGCTAAAAAGTTCTTCCTTCGTCAAAAATGATACATCATGCCGCTTAAAAGCCATTCCGACAAGAGGCGGATCAACCAAACTGCTGTGATTGGAAACAATAATATACGGCCTGGAAGGAATATTTTCCTTGCCCACGACATGAAGATGAAACAATATCCTCATCGCTATCTCAAACATTATACGGGATATTCTATATGCGATTATCATTTTTCCAAAACTCGTTCCTTATTTTTCGCACGACACCAAAACAACCTCGTAGGTTGCACCCCTCAAATCACCTCGTAGGTGGAACTAGTTCCACCTACGAGGTGATTTGAGGGAGTAAACTGCGAACTGATTATTGATCATCATTAATCATTCCAACGATTTTTTCGATCACCTCGTTGATCGAAAGATCGGTCGTATCGACAAGAATCGCGTTTTCCGCTTTTTTTAGAGGCCCCACCGCGCGAGTTTTGTCGGTGTGGTCTCTTTGTTTTAGATCGTCCGCGACGTCTTCCCGCGTAGCCGAAGCCGCGCGCGCGCGAAGTTCCATAAAACGGCGCTGGACTCTTTCGTCAAAAGACGCGTCCAAATAAAATTTATATTTCGCGTCTGGAAGCACAACCGTCCCGATATCCCTGCCTTCCATAACAGCACCGCCGAGCCCCTTGATCATCCGTCTCTGAAACTTAACCATACTTTCCCTAACTTTGGCAATTTTCGCGACATATTTCACGTTTCCCGTGATCTCCATTTTTCTTATTTCGCCGCTCACATCTTCCCCGTCCAATATTACGCAAATGGAATTTGCGTTCGCGACAGACGGCAACAATTTAAGATCCATTTCCCGAGCCGCTTCAATTATCTTTTCTTCTTCGGAAAAACTTATGTTTTTCTTCATCACTTTAAGCGTAAGCGCCCTATACATGGCACCCGTATCTATATACGTAAATCCGAGCTTCTCCGCGACAAGTTTGCTCACCGTACTTTTCCCGCTTCCCGCCGGGCCGTCTATAGCTACAACTTTGATCTCCTCAAACAATGTTATCCCTCATTTCTTTCATTTTTTTCAGTTTCACTTTAAGCTCTTCGGCGCGTCCAGTGGAAATATCTGCTTCGAGGCCGTCCAGCGTTTCCTTAAAACGAGTTATCGCTTTTATCACATTATCCTTATTGCTCATAAAGATATCCTTCCAAAGTTCCGGATCGGAAGAAGCGATTCGAGTGGTGTCTTTAAAACCGGAGGCAACCATGTTTTTCGCAAATTCATCCGGGAGAGAACCCACTAAAGCGTATGCCGCGACGTGCGGCAGGTGGCTTGAAAAAGCGATATTTTTATCATGCTCTTCCGGAGACAATTTGTGTGTTACCGCGCCGATGCTTTCCCATAAGTTTTTCAGCTTTTCGCAATTTTCTATAGAGGCATCTTTCGGCGGCGTTAAAATACATACCGAATCCTCAAAAAGATCGCTTGAAGAAGATTCAACTCCGCTTTTTTCACTACCTGCAAGAGGATGCGCTCCGATAAAAGAAAACTTATCTTTAAACTTAGCGGCATAATCCACAATTTCTTTTTTTGTGCTTCCGGCATCACTCACTAAAATTTTCGTATCGTTTATTACTTCTGACAAACTTTTTAACACGTTTTTTATTCCCGAAACCGGCGTCGCGATCAAAATTATCTCAGCTCCCAGCAATGCCTCGCCATAGTTATTGACAAATCCTTTGGTCAGCGACTTTTCCCGAACGGCTCTATCCAAAGAAGATTCTCTTCTGCATATTCCGACAACTTCGTCCGCCAATTTCTTTTCAATGAGGGCTTTTCCGACAGAACCTCCGATAAGTCCCATACCTATTATTGCTATTTTTTTTATTTTCATATTTTTTCCACTTCTTCTCCTCGCCCCCTCCTTTTTTGAAAAAGGGAGGCTGGGGGGGGGATTTTGATGACATCACCAACCTACCGTGCCAATCTCGTCAGTTGGTTGAAATCAAATCCCCCTAACCCCCTTTTTCAAAGGGGGAACATTTGCCTACATAGTTCTTCCAACCGCTTTCGCAACTTTAGCGGTATCTTTCATAAGCCGCACGAACTTATCAGGAAGCAATGACTGGTCTCCGTCGGAAAACGCGTCTTCCGGATTCGGATGCACTTCGATCATAAGTCCGTCCGCTCCCGCGGCGATCGCGGCGCGGCTAATAGCGTTTACCATGCCCCATCTGCCGGTGCCATGAGAGGGATCAACGATCACGGGAAGATGCGTTAAACTTTTTAGCGCCGGAACCGCGTTAATATCGAGCGTAAAACGCGTAAAAGTTTCAAATGTCCTTATTCCCCGTTCACAAAGAATTACGTTGAAATTACCGCCGGATAAAATATATTCCGCGCTCATGAGAAACTCTTTTATCGTGCAGGCAATACCGCGCTTTAGAAGCACCGGTTTTTTTGTCCTGCCGACTTCTTTAAGAAGATCGAAATTCTGCATATTTCTGGCACCGATCTGTATAATGTCGGCATATTCCATCACTGTGTCGAGCTGTCTTATGTCCATAAGTTCCGTAACGATCAAAAGCCCCGTCTTATCTCTGGCTTCAGCAAGATATTTAAGACCATCTTCTCCCAACCCTTGAAAACTGTACGGACTCGTTCTCGGTTTAAAAGCACCGCCGCGAAGAATAAGAGCTCCGGATTTTTTTATTCTTTGGGCAACATCTAAAAGCATTTGGCGGTTTTCCACCGAACACGGCCCGGCCATAACAACAGCGCGCTTGCCTCCGATGACAACGCCTTTACCTATATTGACCTCACTGGGCGTGTTTTTATAATCGAGTGACGCAAGCTTATACGGCTTTAAAATGGTTAAAACTTTTTCAACTCCGGGAATTCCTTCAAAAGGCAATGTTCTTACAACGTCTTCCTCGCCTATCACGCCTATTATGGTCCGTTCCACCCCTTCGGAAACCCACGGTTTTAATCCGAGTTTTTCTATTTTCTCAACAATATGATCTATCTGCGTTTTATCCGCGGTTGGCTTTAATACTATAATCATTGGATACTCCTTGCTTAGTCGTTAGTCGTTGGTCGTTAGCCTTTAGTCGTTGGTCTTTAGTCGTTAGTAGGCTTCCCCTCTCCCCAATGGGAGAGGGGTTGGGGTGGGGGGAAACAAAAACCTAACGACCAACAACTATTTAATCGCTTCCGCGAATGCTTTAAAAAACATTTCGTTCTCTTGCGAAAGTCCTATGCTGACCCGGATAAATCCCTTAAGCCCCCACGCGGACATCTCCCGCACAATAATTCCCTCTTTAAGCAAGCACTCAAAGATCTTTTCCGAATCCCGTTTCGTGTTCACCAATACAAAATTCGCTTTTGTTTCAAAATATTCCACACCTAAAGATTTGAACACGTTATAGAATTTTTTCTTTTCCTCCAAAACGAGACTGACTGAATCTAAAAGATATTTCTCATCTTTTAGAGCGGCAATAGCCGCCGCTTGCGCGATAGAATTAACGTTAAAAGGTTCTCTCACTTTATTTAGAACCCCTATAATATTCTCAGACGCAAGCCCATACCCGATCCGAAGTCCGGCAAGACCGTATGCTTTTGAGAATGTTCTGATTATGAGAATATTGCGATCTTCGCGTTTTAACAATTCAAGCGTTTCGGGATAATCTCCGCCTTTTGCGAATTCATAATACGCCTCATCTATAACAACAAGAACATGTTCCCCAACGCGTTCAATAAAACTTTTTAGTTCCTCGTCCGTCACATAAGTTCCCGTAGGATTGTCCGGATTGGCGATAAAAACAACTTTTGTCTTCTTGGTAACCGCCTTAAGCATGGATTCCAGATCATAACGAAAATTATTCATCGGAATTTCTTTAATACACGCGCCCTCCACTTGAGAAGCGATCTTATAGACCAAAAATGTGGGATTGGCTAATATCACTTCCGAATCCGCATCGAGAAAAGCGCGAAGCGCCAAAACAATAATTTCATCGGATCCGTTACCAAAAATAATATTGTCGGCGGAAAGTGAAAGTTTTTCGCTTAAAGCTTGCCGAAGATAAAAACATCCCCCGTCCGGATATCTTGATACATCCCGAGCAGTTCTCTCTATCGCCTCGAGAACCGCGGGTGACGGAGGAATCGCGTTCTCGTTAGAGGCAAGCTTAATAACCCGTTCGAGAGACAATTCCCTTTTCACTTCTTCGATAGGTTTGCCCGGTTTATACGGCGTTATCTTATCCAATATTTTTTTATAGTTTTTCATAATTATATCGTTTCAGGTTACAGGTTACAGGTTTCAGGTTTCCCGCCGAAGGCGGGGATCCGCCTTCGGCGGGAAAGCGTGCAACATGCAACGTGAAACGTGAAACGTGAAACATGTAACGTGTTACCCTTTCGGATACGATCCGAGTACTTTAAGAAAATGACATTTTTTCTTAAGCTCTCTTAAAGCTTTTTTTATCTTCGGAGTTTCGGAATGTCCTTCCATATCGATAAAAAAGTAATATTTCCAAAGTCGTTTTTTTGAAGGCCGGGATTCTATTTTTGTCAGATTAATACCGTTCCCTTTAAAAGAATTCAACATATCGTGCAATATCCCGGGTTTGTCTTTCACGGAAAACATGACAGAAGTTTTGTCATCTCCGGAAATTTTACTCATATGTTTTCCAATGACAAGAAACCTTGTGACATTGACCGCGCTATCTTCTATTCGACGGGCAATAACCTTAAGTTTATATTTTTCCGCGGCGAATTCACTCGCGATACAGGCCGCGCCGTCATGTTTCGCGGCAATTTCAGCGGCTTTCGCGGTAGACGGCGCCTCGCAAAGTTTTGCCGCCGGCAGATTTTTTTCGAGCCATTTTCGGCATTGCCCAAAAACCTGAGGATTTGAATAGATCGTCTTCAGAGACCTTTTATCCCCTTTTTTTGAAAGAACGCTATGGTGGATAGTATAATAAACTTCCGAATAAATCAGAAGCGGCGAATCCACCAATACATCCAAAGTATAGTTCACCGCCCCTTCCGTTGAATTCTCAATAGGGACTACGCCGTAATCGGCATTTCCTTTCTCAACTTCACGAAAGACATCGGAAATATCACCGCAAGAAATATAATTCACGCTTCGTCCAAACTTTTTTTGCGAAGCCTGATGCGTGAAAGTGAATTCCGGACCCAAATACGCGACCCTGAGCGGATACTGCAGAAAAAGACACGCCGACATGATCTCTCGATATATCGCTTTTACCGATTTCTCCGACAAAGGACCCTTATTTTTCTTCTCGATCATTGAATATACCTGACTTTCCCTGTCGGGACTATATATGGGACGTTTCTTTTTTCTTTTCATCTCTCCGATATCGAAAGTCGTTCTCCCTCGCTCATTTATCAACTTGATAATACGGGAATCGATCCTGTCTATTTCTTTTCTGAGATCCGTTAATTTTTTCGAATTCATGTTTTTATGTCTCCCGTGTTAAAAATTTAAAAAATACCTTTTTCACATTTATGAGACGCTTTGAGAATTAATCCTTTTCAACAACTTGTTGTTCTTGTTTACCGTAATCCAGATCTTCCTCAGAAAATTCCCTTAAGATCGGCAGGTCCCCTAACGAATTCAATCCGAATATCTCCAGAAATTTTTCGGTTGTCCCGTATATAAGCGGCCTGCCGATAACGTCACGCCGACCTCTCACTTGAACCAGTTCTTTCTCTAAAAGCGCCTTGAGAACCCCTCCGGCATTCACTCCTCTGACGCTTTCAACCTCAGCCCTTGTCACAGGCTGTTTATACGCGACTATAGCCAAAGTCTCCAATGACGGAGCCGATATCCTGTCTATATCTTTTTTGTAAAGATTATTTATCCACGGCATATATTCCGGTTTGGTAACTATGCGATATCTGCCCCCGATGGACGCGATATTGAAAGCCCTTTCGGGAGAATCATAATCTTCTTTAAGACTATTTATCCCTTCCTCAACATCTTTTTCGTCTATAAAATCTACGGCACCCGTAAGTTCTTCTTTGCTTAATCCTTTTTCGGATACAACAAGAAGCGCTTCAATTATACTTTTTACTTTATCCACGTTTTCCATAATTTTCCTTTAATCTCTCTTCTAAATAACATGGCGGGAGAGGCAGGCCTCTCCCCTACAGTTTTACTTTTCGGTTATTTGGCTGTTCAGTCTGCTTAGTATTTCCGGATTTCTGATAATTTCAATTTCAGAAAAAAAATCTTTCTGTACGACACAAATTTCTTTCATTTTTAAAAGCTCTAAAACCGCCAGAAAAAATGTAACAATCTCATCCTTATTCCGCGCTTTTTTGAACAGAGACAAAAGATGTATTTTAGAGCGCCGCGCTAAAATGTGATATATCTCATGGATCTTATCGCTGACCGTAAAACGGTCTTTGATCACTTCGTGGAACGTTTCTTTTTCAATAGACCCGAAAACTTTTCTTAGCGCCGTAATAAGATCAAAAAGATTCGCTTCAAAATATTCGGTCCCGTCCGGAGCGACAACCTTACTCTTCGTCCCGTCGCCCGTGCGCAAGAATATTTCTTTATTCTTTTTGTGCAGATCAGATAACTCCGTTGCCGCTTCTTTATATCGCTTATATTCCAAAAGTCTCTTAACAAGTTCCTCGCGCGGATCGGCTTCATCATCTTCATTTTCCATGTCCACTTCGTCCGGAGGCAAAAGCATCTTACTCTTTATGTGAAGAAGCGTAGCGGACATAACCAGGAAATCCCCCGCGATATCCAGATCCAACAGTTTCATTAAGTCTATATATTCAAGATATTGCTCGGTGATCAGTGTGATCGGAATGTCGTATATATCTATTTTTTCCTTTTTTATCAGGAAAAGCAGCAGATCCAAAGGACCTTCAAAAATGTTAAGTTTTATTTTGTATGCCATTATTCTAAACAATTTGATGCGTCATAACGGGCAAAACACAACCATACCTATAAAAGGGCACGGCATGCCGTGCCCCTACACTATTTGATGGAGACACTTTTTAACTTCGATCATCGTTTTTTTAGCGACCATGCGCGCTTTTTCGGCGCCTTTAACTATTATCTCTTCCGCGCGGGAATCTGAAATTTCTGACCGTTTCTTGCGAATAGGCTCTAAAAAGGCATTCAATGCTTTCGCTAATTTTTCTTTAACCTCAACGTCGCCGACTTTACCAAGACGATACCTTTTTTTAAGATCTTTTACTTCGCCGGAATTCGAATTAAACAGGTCATGATAAATAAACACTGGATTACCTTCTACCGTTCCGGGAATATCCGCGCGTGTTCTTTTCGGATCTGTATACATACTATACACTTTCTTCTTTATCTCTTCCATCGAATCCGATAACAAAATAAAATTTCCGTAACTTTTAGACATTTTACGATTATCTAAACCGACAAGTTTTGGAACTTCAGTCAGTTTGGGTTCCGGTTCTTTGAATAACTTTTTCTTATAAAGAGAACCAAACCTTCTTATGATCTCTCTGGCAAGTTCAAGATGCGGCAATTGATCCACGCCAACCGGCACCAAATCCGCATTGTAAAGAGCGATATCCGCCGTCTGGAGTACCGGATACCCTAAAAACCCGTATGTCGCGAGCATCCGTCCGGAGACCTCCCTAAGTTGTTCCTTATACGTCGGACACCTTTCCAACCATCCCAAAGGAGTAAGCATCGAAAACACCATCGCCAGTTCCAAATGTTCCGGTATCATGCTTTGGATAAAAATTTTTGATTTTTTCGGATCAATTCCGCAAGCGATCCAATCCTTGACTATTTCAATACTGTTTTTTCGTATGTCGGAAGGATTTTCATACTCACTCATAAGAGCGTGCCAATCCGCTACCATAAAAAAACAGTCATATTCATTCTGAAATTTCACCCAGTTACTTAACGCCCCGACAAGATGTCCTATGTGGAGCTTTCCCGTAGGCCGCATTCCGCTAAGAATAATTTTTTTGTTTGGCATGTGCTCTTCCCTAAATTATCGTTCGGCTAACTAAATTAACATAACTTATGAGTTGTAATTCACCTGTTACACGCCACAAGCAACACGTTACATGTTTCTGCTGTTTTGCTCCGCAAAACAGCAGAAAAACGTGTAGCGTGAAACGTGTAACATTTAACGTGATTACTTTTCTAATCTTCTCGCTATTTTTTCTATTATGAATGCTTCAATGATATCATTTTTACGAATGGCATTGAAACCTTTTATTGAAATTCCGAATTCAAACCCTTCTTTAACTTCTCTGACATCGTCTTTAAATCTTTTAAGAGAAGCTATATCTCCAACGTGTACTATTTCTTTTCCGCGTTTTATTTTTATCCTGTCTTTGCGATGAATAACACCTTTTATTACCGCGCATCCGGCGGCTTTTCCTGTCTTTGCCGAAAATATCTCACGAATTTGCGCGCTGCCTTGAACCACTTCCACTTCTTCCGGTTCCAAAAGCCCTTCCATCCCGGCTTTTACGTCCGCGATCGCCTCATAGATGATGTCATACACGCGTACGTCGATCTTTTCCGATTTCGCCAAACTCTCCGCCTGAAGGTCCACTTTTACGTTAAATCCTATCACAACGGCATTCGATACCATTGCCAGCATAACATCAGATTCATTAATATTGCCTGCGGCGGAATGGATTATATTTATTTTCACTTCATCGGTTTCAAGCTCCTTCAATGAATGTTTAAGCGCTTCCACGGATCCTTGAACATCCGCTTTCAAAATTACGGTTAATTCTTTTATGTTCCCGGCGGCAATGTAACTATGCAAATCTTCAAGCGTAACCCTTTTGCTTCCGGTCATATTTTGGTGCCGGCTCTCATTCTGTTTGAGCTCAGCTAAAGTTTTCGCCTTTTTTTCGTCTTTTACGACAAAAAATTCTTCTCCCGATTCCGGAAGCCCTTCCAGTCCCAAAACTTCCACCGGAGTTGTCGGCAGAGCCGACTTGATCCGTTCTCTTCTGTCATTCATCATCGCTTTCACTTTACCGTAAAATATTCCGCATAAAACAATATCTCCGACGTGTAAAGTTCCGTTTTGAACCAACAATGTCGCGACAACCCCCTGTCCGGGCGTCTTTTTGCCTTCTATTACAACCCCCCGCGCCTTTAATTTCGGATTCGCTTTAAGTTCAAGCATCTCAGATTCAAGCATGAGCATTTCCACCAAATGATCCACACCGTCACCCGTCTCGGCGGAAACTTCGGCCATGATCGTTTCCCCTCCCCAATCTTCCGCGACAAGATTCTCTTCTTGAAGCGCCTTTTTGACCGCGTCCGGATTGGCTCCGGGAAGATCACACTTGTTGATCGCCACAACTATCGACACTCCGGCGGCTCTGGCGTGATCTATGGCTTCCTTCGTCTGAGGCATCACTCCATCATCCGCCGCGACAACAAGAACAACAACATCCGTCGCGTGAGCTCCACGCGCGCGCATCGCCGTAAACGCGGCGTGCCCGGGAGTATCCAAAAATGTTACCGCGCCTTTTGGCGTTTCCACTTTGTAAGCTCCGATATGCTGTGTGATACCGCCTTTTTCTCCTTTTGTCACCATGGTTTTACGAATATAATCCAAAAGTGAAGTCTTGCCGTGATCCACATGCCCCATAAACGTAACTATCGGCGCTCGGGACTCTCCGACACTTTTCTTCGCGTGATGGTGGTGTTCTCCGACAAGTTCTTTTTCTATGGATTCGATCGTTTTCGCCAGGGCCAACTTATATCCGAAATGCTCCATAACTTCACGCGCATCGACCTCTTCCAACTCCTGATTGATGTTTACAAACTTACCCTTATCAACGAAATATTGAATAATAAGATTCGGCTTCGTGTTTATGTGAGGGGCAAGAGCCTTCACGCTTATGGGAAGATTCACTTCCACTTTCTGGGCGGTTTTGCGCTCGGAAGGCGGTTTTGCCGTCGTCGCGAACCGTGAGGAAACGCCTCTACCTCTTTGTTCTCTTCCGCGTTTTCTATATTTCGTCTTGGATATGGAAACTTTTTCCACTACTTCTATAACTGGTTTGGACTTGCCTTTCTTTCCCTTTTTCCCTTTTACGGGTTTAGACCCTTTTTTGAAAAGCTTTCTGTCCTCTTTATCAAAATCTTTTTCTTGTCCTTTTCCCTCCGGCTTTCCCCTAACTTTCGCTCTTTCAACTATCCGTATTTTTGAAAGGGGGGACTCTTTTTCTTTGATCTTTTTTTTGTCCGTTTTTTTAACTTTCGGCTCCGGCACTTTTTTATCCGCCGCTTTTGGTTCGCTTTTCGTCTTCGGCAACTTGGCGCTTTTTTTCTCATCCTTAACCGAAACTTTTTTTACAATTTTCTTTTTGTCTTTTTTAGGCAACGCGTCCTTTGGAGTTTTTTCCGCTTTTTTCTTAAGTTTTTTGGGACGCGCGGCTTTTTTTGCGGATATGGATCCGCCCAATTTTACTCGAATGAGTCCGGCAATTTTATCCGGCACCGCGCTAAATTCGTCTTCGACGTCTACGTAGAGCTTACGAAGGCTCTCAAGCACATCTTCATTCTTAACTTCCAACTCTTTGGCTAAATCTCGAACTTTCATTGGCATCGGACACCTGCTTTTCATGTAAACGGTAAAACCGCTTATTTTTTATTCCTCATCCTCTTTTATGGGCTCTTCTTTTTCCTCTTTCGCCGCGTTTCCGTCTGCTTCAGGCTCGCTTTTTTCTTCCACCGCGTTTCCGTCTGCTTTAGGCTCGCTTTCTTCTTCTGCGGACGGAGCAAAAAACTTTTTTGCCGCTTCCTCTTCTTTTTTCACGGCCGTCTCTTCTTCTTTCGCTTTTTCTCGTGCCGCGCGCGTCTCGTTCAAAAGTTTTTTGCAAACACTGATCATTTTTTCCGCCGACTTCTCCCCAACGCCTTTCAAAGCCGACAATTCCTCGACACTTGAGAGCGCCACCTTGTCCGGCGTGCTATATCCGGCTTCAACCAACACCTCTTTGGTTTTGAGCCCGATTCCCGCGACTTCCGAGATCAAAATTCCGGAAGGTTCATGAGCGGCTTCGGCAATCAGTTCCCACCCTAAAAGTTTGGACGCCAGCCGAATATTTCTGCCTTTTTTCCCTATCAAAAGCGACAACTGGTCCTTGGGTACGGTTAATGTCACACGTTTATTCTCCCGATCGATAAGCATTCTTGAAATTTCGGCGGGATTTACCGCGGCGGGAAGATATTCCCGGATATCCTCATCCCAATGCACGATATCTATTCGTTCGCCATGAAGCTCTTTTACTATGTCCCGAACACGCGACCCACGCATCCCGACACACGCCCCTACCGGATCGATCTTATCATCCTTGGAACAAACCGCCATCTTTGTTCTTTCACCCGCTTCTCTGGCAATCCCCTTTATCTCTACGATCCCTTGCGCTATTTCCGGAACTTCCAATTCAAACAGTTTCTTTACAAATCCGGGAGCCGTACGAGACAAAATGATCTCAGGTCCCGAATTTCCTCGTTCAACTTTAACAAGATACGCTCTTATCAGTTCCCCCTGACGAAACTTCTCGCGCGGGATCTGCTCTTGTTTGGGAACTATAGCCTCCGCGTCGTCAAGTTCAACAACAATATTCCCTTTTTCAAACCTATGAACCGATCCGCTTATGATCGAACCGACCTTTTTAAGATATTTTCCCGAAATAACGTCTCTTTCCGCTTCCCTGATCTTTTGGATTATAACCTGTTTCGCGGTCTGAGCGGCAATTCTGCCGAACCGTTCGTTTTCGATCTCGCCATCGATCGAGAAAACTCTTATTTCACCGGTCTCTTTATCGATAGTAACCTCTATATCTTCTTTGGAAAGCTCAGGATCATCAATAACTTTACGCGCGGCGCTCGCCAAAGCACTTTCGATCGCCTCAAATAAAATTTCTTTACTGATCCCCTTCTCTCTCTCTATTCTTTCCAATGCTGTTAACAATTCCCCATTCATATTTTTTATCTCCCCTTTATTCGTTGATTGTTGGTTCGTCAAACATCCTCGTAGGGGCACATTGCATGTGCCCGTATGGAAATTTTATTTTCGTTTCATTCGGGCACATGCAATGTGCCCCTACGAGGTTGTTTGACTGGTTTAGCGCTTTTTATATTCAGCCTTTAATTTTGTTTTAATAACATTTCCCCCGTCAACGGAAAACTCTTTTCCACACGTACCTTTAATAAGAATATCACCGTGCGCGGTTCTTTCTATCAATTTCCCGGAAATAACATTTTTCCCGTCAGCCGCTTCACGAACTCTTACTTCAACTTGTTTTCCCTTACCCCACAAAAAAGAACTCTCACTTTTAAGTTCCCTATCCAATCCCGGAGAACACACATCTAACACAAATTTTTCCGAAATATCAGTCTCCGTATTGACCCACTTCATAACCCTTTTGTTAAAATCGGCGCATTCACCGAGAGTGATGCCGCCCTCGGCATCAAGAACTATTTCAATAAAAAAAGTCCTGCTTCCCTTCACGATGATATCCACCAGCCCATAGCCGGACTCCTCCGCCTCGAGCCGTATAAATTCCAACAATTTCTCAGGTGTTTTTGACAAATTCATATATTTTCCATCATCCCCTATATTGCTGTACTTAAAAAAATAAGCGGGCTTGGGGCCCACTTACTGTTAAATCTCAACGAAACCAATTATAGTATAAGAAGTTACCATTGTCAAGATTTATTGCTCTAAAAAACACCAACCTACAAGGTTGCACTTTTTTAGGTTAAACCATTTGTGTAACATATTCAATTTCGTAGGGGGCGCCCCAATTATGCAATGTTGATCAAAGGGCACGTCATGCCGTGCCCCTTGTACATTGTCACAATTCAGGTAACAAATCGATAGTGACCGGGACCACCCAACCATTTTGTACCCTCTTCAATTAATCGGACAAGGCAGGCCTTGTCCCTACGAATAATATGAAACATGCCCAACAAATCGTAGGGGCCGGGCCTGCCCGGCCCTTTTATCCCCATCATCATTGATAACCCTTATATGTTGGTGCCATTATAAACGGTTACCTCAATTGTGACAATATACACTCTACGATTATGATTTTGTTCAAAAGATTTGAATGCTGTTTACATTTTCGTGGACTTTCGCCAAATACCATTTACTATACGATCGTCCGAATATATTCCGTTATTTTCTTCTTATCCACAAGTTTTTTGTCGCCGGTGGCGCGTTCGGTTACCTCTATTTTGCCCTTATCCAAACTTTTGTTCCCGATTATTACCTGTATGGGGAAACCTATGAGATCGGCGTCTTTGAATTTTATGCCGGCAGACTTTTCTCGATCATCTAATATCGCGTCTATTCCGGTCTTTATCAGCTCATCATACACACGCTCCGCCTCAGCGCATAAAGTTTTGTCTTCTTTCTTGACCGGGATAATAACAACTTCGGCGGGGTTCACGCTCACAGGCCATTTAATTCCAGCGGCGTCATGGCGGTTCTCAACCAAAGCGGCGAGTATCCGGTTTACGCCTATGCCGTAACAACCCATAATGACCGGCTGTTCTTTTCCTTTCTCATCTAAAAAAGTCGCGTTTAACGCACTCGAATATTTTGTTCCGAGTTTAAATGTATGTCCGAGTTCTATCGCGTGCTTAAATTCAATCTTTCCGCCGCATTTCGGACACACGTCACCTTTGGCGATAATTCTCGCGTCCAGCCAAACATCCACTTTGAAATCTCTTTTTAAATTGACATTCACAAGGTGTTTATCCTTTTCATTCGCCCCGACAACCATGTTGACCATGTTCTGAAGAGAATTATCCGCTAATATTTTTATGGACAACCCGCAAGGTCCGGAAAAACCTGACTGAGAGCCCGTTATTTCCTTAACTTTTGATTCATCCGCCAGTTTAAAAACTTTCGTATTAAGATGCCTTTTCACTTTCGAGTCATTAACTTCGTGGTCTCCTCTAACAAGCACCGCGACGGGCGAGGAATCCGTCTCGTATATCAATGTTTTTACTATTTCCGAAAGCTCGACTTTCAAAAAACCGCTCACTTCACGCACTGAACTTTTGTTGAGAGTTGTAGCCTCTTCCATTTTTTTCGGTTTTTCGGCATTTCTCACGTTTTTTTTCTTCGCGCTCACCACCGCCACTTCCGTGCTTGAGGCATAATCACACGAAGCGCATACAACAATTTTGTCTTCTCCTATTTCAGAGGGCACCATAAATTCGTGTGAAAGCCCTCCTCCCATAAGTCCGGGGTCCGCCTGCACGGGAATAAAATCGAGCCCCGCCCGCTCAAAAATACGGCAATACGCATCATACATCGCCTTATAACTCGCCTCCATCTTATCGACACTTGAGTCAAAACTGTAAGCGTCTTTCATTATAAATTCGGAACTTCTGATAACTCCGAATCTCGGACGAACTTCGTCGCGAAACTTTGTCTGGATCTGATACAAAATAAGTGGAAGATCTTTATACGACCTTACTTCATTTGCTACGAGACTAGTAACCACTTCTTCGTGCGTAGGTCCAAGCACAACTTCTTTCCCGCGGCGAGTGCCGCACTTCATCATAACTTCGCCCATTTCATCATATCGTCCCGTTTTTTTCCAGATCTCGGGAGGTTGAAGAGCGGGCATTAAAATTTCAGACGCCCCGGCAGAACGCATTTCCTCCCTGATAATTTTCTCGGCTTTTGACAAAGCTTTGTACCCCATCGGAAGGTAAGTATATGTTCCTGAAGAAAGGCGTCTTATGAGTCCGGCTCGCAACATCAATTTGTGACTTGCAACTTCCGCTTCCTGCGGATCTTCTTTTAAGGTCGGAATAAAAGTTTTTGACCATTTCATATGGACTCCTTGTGTTACGTTGCAGGTTGCAAATTACAAGTTTCAAGTTACATATTACATATTACAGGTTTCAGGTTTCAGGTTTCAGGTTTCAGGTTTTTCCGCCGGAGGCGGGTCCGCCTTCGGCGGGAAAACGTGAAACGTGCCACGTGTCACATGTAACATGTAACGTGTCATTGCCCAACCAGTTCCATTAGCCGTTCAACCGCGCGAAAGGCTTCTATCTTTTCTACTATTTTTCCCTTTTTAAAGATCACACCTTTATTTTTTCCAAACGCGATACCGATATCGGCCATTTTTGCTTCACCCGGTCCGTTTACCTCACACCCCATCACCGCGACAGTCAGGGGTTTTTTGTATTCGTTTTTTGTTTTGAACCGGTTTTTGATCTCTATTTCCAGTTTCTTCGCGATGGGAATAAGATCCACCTGACACCTTCCGCATGTGGGACATGAAATAATTTGGGGACCAAAATGTCTTGCGCCAAGAGCGGAAAGTATACGCCTAGCCGTTTCAATTTCAAGAATTGGAGTGTCAGTTAAAGACACTCTTATCGTATCCCCTATTCCGGCAAGAAGAAGCGAACCGATACCAATACTGGATTTCACTATACCGTCATCCGCCAGTCCCGTTGACGTGATGCCAAGATGCATGGGATAATCACATCCGGCGGCCGCCTTTTTATAAGCGAGCCAGGTGGAAACCACATCCGCGGATTTAATGGAAACTATTATATCATGAAAATTTTTACGCTGAAAACTCTCCAAATACTTTAAAAGAATATCCGCCATGACATCCGACGGACACTTCGCTCGGCTCACTTCTTCCAAAGATCCCGAATTTATTCCTATCCTGATGGGCACATTTTTTTCTAGAGCGCAATTTATGAGCCGGTCAAGATCTTTGGGGGACTTCATATTCCCCGGATTGATCCTTATTTTGTCCGCGCCGCTCGCGATAGCTTTAATAGCCAAAGTATGATCAAAATGAATATCCGCCGCGATAGGGATCGTTATGCCCTTTTTGATCTCGGCTATCGCTGAGGCATCTTCCGGGCTTTTTACAGCTACTCTTACCAACTCACACCCGGCGGCTTCCATGGAACGTATCTGGCGCGTTGTTTTTTCTATTTCACTCGTATTTGTTTTGGTCATTGACTGAATAACCACCGGATGATCCGAGCCTATCTTTATATTTCCAACCTCAACAGTTCTTGTTTTTCTTCGTTTTATCATAAGAGTATTTATCAACTCGCGCTTCGCGCCGCACCTCGCAGGAAGGACTTCGTCCCACCTACTCTGGGTGGAACAGCGGTTATTGTTTTCCTAAGGGCGTAAATTTCAATATATCCTGCCAGCTGACAAACAAAACCAAACTGATAAGCAAAACCGCGGCGGCATTGGTGATCCATTCTTGAACTCTCGGACTTAAAGGTCTTTTTCTCACTTTTTCAATTCCCAAAAACACAATATGTCCTCCGTCAAGTACGGGAAACGGCAGAAGATTAAATATCGCCAGCGCCATACTTATGTGCGCCGTTATTATCATAAGATGCACGATCCCGAGATCCGCGGCTCTTCCGATCAAAAAAGCGATCCCTATCGGTCCGGCAACGGACGTCTTTACAGGCATCCCACCCGTAATAAGAAGCCATATCCCTTCATATGTCATCACCGAAAGCGTAAGCAATTTTTTTCCGCCAAGATATACGGCATAAAACGGGTTATATGAAACTTTCAGAATTTTGTTGAGAGGAGCGATACCGATTTTAGGTCTTGATATTGTCTGGCCGAAAATATTCGTTACGGTTGAGACGGTCGGCGTCACTTTAATTTGTGTTATTCTATTACCTCTTTTTATCTCCATCTCAAGAGGTACATTTCCAGCCTTGAACTCATTTTTTATTCCGTTTTTAATCCCGTCCCAATACTCTGTTTGTTTCCCGTTTATGGAAATGATTTCATCCCCTACTTTTATTCCAGCCTTCTCAGCCGGATACCCCTGCGAAACCCGTCCGACCTCATTGGAAAGAGTGGGAGAGCCCATCATAAAAATAACGGAAAAAAGTATAAAAGCGAAAAGATAATTCGTAATTGACCCGGCGGCGACAACCCAAAAACGACGTCCCACCGGTTTAGACATAAATTCGTCATCCGCCCCGTTCACTTCAGCCGGGTCTTCACCCGCCATTTTACAAAACCCGCCGAAAGGGATCAGCGACACTCTATAGTCCGTATCGCCTATCTTCACGCCAAAAAGCCTCTTTCCCATCCCGACCGAAAAAACATCAACACGTATCCCGGCTTTTTTTGCCGCGATAAGATGACCCGCTTCATGCACAAGTATCAAAAGCCCGAAAACAATAAACACAATGATCCATGTTAACAAAATTTAAACACCTCCTCGTCCGCCCATTTTTCCACGTTCAATATGTCGTCCAAAGACGGATTATTTGTTGTTTTGTGTTTGCTTAAAACTTTTTCAACAATTTTCATAATATCCGTAAATTTTATCTTCCCGCTTAGAAACAATTTTACCGCGGTCTCATTGGCCGCGCTTAAAACAGCCGGCATCGTACCGCCGGCGTTTAACGCGCCATACGCCAAATTAATGCTCGGAAACTTGTTTCCGTCCGGAGACAAAAACGAAAGTTTACTGATCTCGGAGAAGTCCACTTTTTGAAAATTATTTTTAGTTATTTCTCCCCCGGAAAGCGCCCGTATTATCGGAAACCGCATATCCGGAGAAAACAAACTCGCTGAAATTGTTCCGTCGGAGAACTCAACCATAGAATGAATTATCGCTTCCGGATGAATAATGATCTTGATTCTTTCAGCCGGCTGGTCAAAAAGCCACCTCGCTTCAATAACTTCCAAACCTTTATTCATCAGTGTCGCCGAATCCACGGTTATTTTTTTTCCCATATTCCATTTGGGGTGATTAAGAATGTCTTCTCGGGAGACGTTATCAAATTCCTCTCTGCCGATATCTTTTAAAGAACCACCGGAACCGGTGATATATAACGTTTCCACTTCGCTATTTTTTCTCCCGGTTAAACACTGCCGGATCGCGCTGTGTTCGGAATCGACAGGTAAAATGCGCTCCGGATTATCTTTTATTGCTTCGGCGATAAGCATACCGGCACTTACAACCGGCTCTTTACTCGCGAGCGCGATATTTTTTCCACTTGAAATTGCCGAAAAAAGCGGTTTAAGAGCGGCGGAACCGGAAATCGCCATAAAAATAATATCCGCTCCCGCACCGCGAGCCAAATTTTCCACTTCTTGACTTCCGGCGGATATCTCGACACTATCGGAAACTTTGTTTTTAAGCTCAGAATAAACCCTCGCGTCGCCCGCGACGACCCTCTCCGGCTGAAACTCTCTGGCTTGTTCCGCGAGCAAAGAAACATTGGAATATCCCGAAAGCGCTTTTATACGAAACTTTTCCGGAAAATGCCTGACAACACTGAGCACACTTTTTCCAACCGAACCCGTTGATCCTAAAAGCACAATATTCTTCATAAATAGGTCCATGTTTCACGTTGCATGTTGCAGGGTACACGTTCTAGTTTTTCCGCCGGAGGCGGACCCGCCTTCGGCGGGAAAACCTGCAACCTGTGCCCTGAAACCTGAAGCGTGCGTCAAAACACTTTTACATAAAAATAAAAAACGGGCGCGGTAAAAAGCATACTGTCGATAAGATCCAACATGCCACCTATTTCGGAAAATTGTTTCCCCGAATCTTTCGCGCTGCAATCCCTTTTTATTAAACTTTCCGCCAAGTCACCAACTTGCCCGAGCGTCGCAAGAATAATTCCCAAAATAAAAAGGTGCAAAAAACAAAATCCCGTAAGAACAGGCCCGAAAACAAGCGCGACTATCACACTTGTCAATATCCCTCCGAGCGTTCCCTCTTTCGTTTTTTTGGGACTTATCCTCGGGATCAGATCACTCTTACCGAGACGACTCCCTATGAGATAAGCACCGATATCCGCACTCTTCGTAACCAGAATAAGAAACGCCACAAGATTCGCGCCGTTCGGCATACACCTAAGCGCGACAAAGAAAGAAAAAAACCAGCTTATATAAAAAAGCGAAAACATCGTAAGGGACGTACTGATAAGATGGTCGCGCGCGTTATCTCGTCTTGTGAACTGCAGGGTAAGAACCAAAAGGCTTGCAGCCACAATGATTATCGGCGCAACATTATCCAATTCCGGATAAGTAGTTCCAAAAAAAACAATAAAAGGTACTATCGCGCCGATGATCGTACCGAAATATTTATAAACAAATATTCCTCTTTTTTCCACCAACTGAAAAAATTCAAACAATCCAACCGCTATAAAAACCGCGATCACCGTACAAAAAGCCCACTTAGGCACAACATACGTTACAACCGCCGCCATCGCGATCAAGGCTAGGGTCATAACGGCTCTCATCACTAATTTATTCACCAAACCTCCTTTCCCTCTCTTCGTACTCCTTTAAAGCTGTCTTAAGCGCGCGAGGATCAAAATCCGGCCACAAGACTTCCGTGAAATAAAACTCCGAATAAGCCGCCTGCCACAAAAGAAAATTACTAAGCCGTAATTCTCCGCTGGTACGAATGATCAAATCAGGGTCCGGAATGGACGCTGTGTAAAGGAACTCTTTAAAATCTTCTTCTTTCAAGGAAGAAAGATCTTTTTTTTCTTCGTAAAACTTTTTACAAACAAGCCTGGCGGCATTTACAATTTCCTGCCGCGCTCCGTAATTTAACGCTAAAGTCAAGATCATCCCTGAATTGTCAAAAGTGTCTTTCATCAAGGTTGTGATCTGTTTTTTTAGTCCCGGACGAAAAGCGTCCGTATCACCGATCACATTGAATCTTATATTGTTCTTTTTTATCTTTTCGGCATTTTTTTGAAGCGCCTTTTCCAATATCCCCATAAGGGCTTCAACTTCCAACTTCGGACGTTTCCAATTTTCTGAGGAAAAAGCATACAAAGTGAGCGCTTCGATACCTCGGGCGGCACACTCTTCGGTGATAACATCCACCGTTTTAACCCCGGCCCGATGTCCGGCCGCGCGAGGAAGATTTCTTTTCTTTGCCCATCTTCCGTTTCCATCCATAATGATCGCGATATGCCGCGGCACTCTTTTCACGGGACAAACCCTCCAGAAACAGAAAGTAGAGAGTTTTACCCAACTCTCTACTTTTCTTAAATACACAAACTAATAAAAAAATATACGTTGCAGGCTACAGGTTACAGGTTACACGTTTCACGTTTCACGTTTCACGTTTTCCCGCCGGAGGCGGGTCCGCCTCCGGCGGAAAACCTGTAACCTGTAACCTGAAACCTGAAACGTGTAACTTCTTTATTTCACAAGATTATCCGGCATACCTTTTTTGACCTTTTTGCGTCCCTTTTCAACAAATTCCGGAAGAACAACTATTTCAACTCGTCGATTTTTCGCTTTACCGGCTTCGGTACGATTTGAAGCTATCGGACGATGTTTTCCGTATCCCGTAGCCGACAATTTTCTTGAGGAAAGCCCTTTCTTTTCAAGATAACGCAACACATTCGTCGCTCTGGCAGTAGAAAGTTCCCAGTTCGTTCCCCATTTAGACTTTGTTACGGGTACATTATCCGTATGCCCGCTAACCCCAATATTTTTACCCGGAACTTTCTTCTTTATGGCATTAGCAACTTCATTTAGAACCGGATACGCTTCTTTCTTTATCTTCGCTTGCCCCGAATCAAACAATATCTTATCCGACAAAACTATAACTAATCCGCTGTCTTTTATCTGCATTGATACGTCATCGGTTGATATCTGATTCCTCAGCCTACTCTCCAACAAACTTTCAACTTCCTCAAAACTCTCTCGTTCTTTCTGTCGTTCGTATTCAAGATCGTCTATTTGTTTTTCCAAATTTTGGATCTTAAGCTTAGTTCGCGGATTTCGCTTATAAAAATTCACCATACACCCTGAACTGGTAAACGCCAACACCAAAAACATAATAACACCGAACCCAACAATTCTTTTCATCCGCATATCACGCCCCCCATGTTAATTCGCCGACTGCCCGGCTAACCGTTAAAACCACCCAATTTCAAATCACGAAATCTACAATTTATTGTCCCGCCTATTCACCCAATATAACACCGCGCCCCACCCAAGTCAAGTGCCAGCCAAAAGTCTTCCTATAGACTTTTGGCTGGTATGTCCGAGGCTCATGGGTTAAATTTTGTTCCTCAAAAAATTAACCCATATTCCAGGAGCCCGGACGACCCCATCCAAATACTTTCTTCCTATAGGCTTTTGGGGCGACAACCGTACATCTGGATTTAAACGAACAGATAATATCAAATATCGTAGGGGCGGGCCTTGCGTCCGCCCGTTTGTTGATATCATTCCATTGATTATCTATCGTCTGCCCGATTATTGATAATTGGACATTATTACGGGAGAACGCAAGGCCCTCCCCTACGTGTTTATATTCACCGAAATTGAATTGTTATGGGTTAATTAAATTATCAATATCCTGTTCCCAATTAACAGGGTTATTGGATATATATTCCCGAATCGCGTTAAGAGAACGTTCGGTTCTGATAATATGGTCATAAAATGACCTTTGCCAGATTTTACTAGAGACATTCAAATTATTTTGTTTTATATGTTTAAGGTATTCAACCGTACATTTTGATTTGAATGAACAGACAATATCAGATATCGTAGGGGCGGGCCTTGCGTCCGCCCGTTTGTTAATATCATTTTTATCGACAACCAAAATACCATGTAAATGATTCGGCATAATGGTATATTGATCCAAATCAACATTATCGTATTGATTTTCTATATCATTCCATTGATTGTCTATTATTTGCCCGATTATTGTTAATTGGACATTATTACGGGCCGACATATTACGGGAGGACGCAAGGCCCTCCCCTACGTATTTATATTCACCAAATATGTTGTTTCTATTTTTTGAACATACGGTTACAAAATAATAACCATTCAACGAATAATCATAATTTTTTAATCGGATTTGTTTTCTGGTTATTAATCTTTGCATTTTTATTTTTTCCCATAACATAGAAATATCATGAATCTCTGCTCGGCGCTTTCGAAAGGATCTATAGAGATCCTTCAGCCCTTTGGGCTTCAGGATGAGGGATCGGGGAAAAACTCCCCGATCCCTCATTTAACCGGATAAACCAAAGTCTGCTTACGGCTTTTTCCGACCGAAACAAGCATTATCGGGGCTGAGATAAGTTCCCGTATCCTATCAAGATATTTCCGCGCCGCCAGCGGAAGTTCGTCACACGACTTAGCGCCGGAGGTATTCTCCATCCACCCGGGGTGTTCTTCATAAACAGGTTCACATTTATCAAGAAATTCCGGCACAGCCGGGATGCTTTTATAAATTTTCCCGTCATACTTATAGCCTACACAAATTTTTATGGTTTCAAGCTCGTCGAGAACATCCAATTTTGTAATTACAACATCGTCGATCCCGTTAATTTCGACGGAATTTTTCACCAAAACGCTATCGAACCAACCGCATCTTCTTGCTCTTCCGGTAGTCGCGCCGAATTCTCCGCCTTTTTCTCTGATCTTTTCCATTAAAGTCGGATCAAATTCAGTCGGCATGGGCCCCTCCCCCACTCTTGTCGTATAGGCTTTAACAACTCCCACGACCCGATCGATCCGTGAAGGCCCCACTCCTCCGCCCGTACAAGCTCCTCCGGCGGTAGCGTTTGATGAGGTTACATAAGGATACGTCCCATAATCAACATCCAAAAAAGTACCCTGCGCGCCTTCAAACAAAATAGATTCACCATTTTTAAGCGCGTCATTCAAAAAAAGCGTCGTATCGCAAATGAATTCTTTCAGATATTCGGCATATTTCGAATATTTCTCAAGGATCTCATCTTTTGAAAACTCTTCGAACCCGTAAAGATCTTTAATTACGATATTCTTCTCCGCTATATTCCCTATCAGCCTTTTTTCGAAATAAACTTTATCAAACAAGTCTCCGATACGTATCCCGACCCGTGAAACCTTGTCCGCGTAACACGGTCCTATTCCTTTTTTTGTCGTACCGATCTTGCCTTTTTTCCGTTTCGCTTCTCTCAGCTCGTCTATTTTCATATGATAAGGAAAGATCACATGCGCTTTATCGCTTATTTTTAGACGCCCGCGAACTTCAATGTTCCGTGTTTTCAAAAATTCAATCTCTTCAATAAGCGCAGACGGATCAATTACTACGCCGTGCCCGATAACACAAATTTTACCTTCTCTTAAAATACCGGACGGGATCAAGTGCAGAACATACTTATTATCATCTATCACAACCGTGTGACCGGCATTGTTGCCGCCTTGATATCTGACTATGTATTGAACATTTTCCGTCAATACATCAATAACCTTACCTTTTCCTTCATCGCCCCACTGAGCTCCAACCAATACAGTACACTCTCCCATAAAAATCCCTTCTTTAAAATGACAAATGACAAAATTCAAATGACAAAATAAATTCAAATAACAAAAATTTAAAAAATTAAATTTTGTCATCCCCCGCTTAGAGCTTGCGTGAACAGGTTTGTCATTGTTTTGTTATTTGTGCTTTGTCATTCTCTTGTCATTTAGATTTTGTCATTTGCCATTCTTTCACGGGTTCATCGTAAATATTTTTCGCGCTATGTTCGGATATTTGGCGATAAACAGAAGTTCGTCTTTAACAAGCGGCTTTTGCGTGTGAACGTTCGCGTAGCGCACAAGTTCCAATATTTTTGCCGCCTCTTTATCGTTATGAAACTTAACTTCAAGTTTGTTATATACGTTCCTGAACCCTTTTATTCCGCTATATTCTCCGGCAGTTATGCTTCTGCCGGTATCGATTTCCTCCGGTTCGCCTCTACCAAGCTCTTCATAATCGTAAAGCTCATAATTCCTTCTGTCCTTCAACGCGCCGTCGGCATGGATCCCCGACTCATGCGCGAACGCGTTGGAACCGACCCCTACTTGATTTACGGGTATGGGTACGCCGAACGCGTAAGAAGCGTATTTAGCGAGTTTCCACGCCATTTTTAAATTTATTTTTGGAAACAGCTTATATTTTTTGTTTCCTATGAACCCGCTCGAATATTTTAAAGCAAGAATACAGCTTACCAGATCCGCGTTTCCCGCTCGCTCACCCATCCCGTTAACCGTCGTGTTAATGTACGCGTCAACTCCACCGTCAATCGCCGCTTTTGCTCCGGCAATACTTACGGCGACAACCATCCCCAGATCGTTATGACAATGAAGTTCCATAGGCAGTTTAACCGCGTTGACAAGCTCAGAAATGCGGTCATAGATCGTAAACGGATCATCAAACCCGAGCGTATCGCAATATCTGAGACGATCCGCGCCGGCATCTTTCGCCGCCCGGCAGAATTCCATAAGATATTTCATATCCGTTCTCGA
>JADHWG010000018.1 GCA_016783605.1 Candidatus Omnitrophota bacterium
GAACTCGGAAAAAGTATAAAGTTAAGAACTTTTACGGAAACCACGCCGCATAAAATAAGCGTTGCGGTAAAACCAATAAGCATGCGGTATTTATGTTTTACGGCAAACGTAACGATCTTCGTGTATCCGGCGACCAAATTTTTAAACCACGGCATATCTCTTGAAAGTTTTTTTTCGCCTTTCGCGCTCTTTCTCTTTATCTTCACAAAATCCGCCAAATGACTCGGCAAGATGATAAGAGCTTCCGCCAGTGACGCCAGAAGCGCGACAATAACCACGATGGGAATATTTCTGATGAATTTTCCCATGATACCCGACATGAATAAAAGCGGCGAAAACGCCGCGATCGTCGTAAAAACCGCGGTAACCACGGCCCCCATAACTTCTTCCGATCCCTTAACTGCGGCCTCCCTCGGAGGCATGCCGTCTTCCATATACCTGTAAGCGTTTTCAGCGACAATAATGCCGTCATCGACAAGCATACCTAAAACCACCACCAGCCCAAACATGCTGATAAGGTTTATGGTAACCCCCATCGCGTCCATAATAAGAAACGCGGTAAAAAATGAGATAGGTATTCCCAAAACCGTAAACAAAGCGACACGTTTTTCGAGAAAAATAAGCATACACCCGATCACCAAAATTAATCCTATCCACGCGTTATTTTTCAGAACATTAAGTCTTCGGCGTGCGAAAAACGCGTAATCGTTCACATATGAAATTTTTAGATCGTCCTTTATGTTGGATAGAAAGGTGTCCGCCACTTCATGTATGCGGTCAACAATATGTATCGCGTCTCCGGACTCTTTTTTCATAACAACAAGATTGATCGACCGCGTCCCCAAAGTTTTGGTAATAACGTCCTCATCCTTGAACGTATCCACAACACGCCCTATGTCCTTGATCTTCAATTGAGTTCCCGAATCGTTGGCTCTGATTATTACATTTTCTATTTCCTCGGGTGTGGTGAACTCACCCGTCGTTCGTATGCTATATTCGGTTCCTTCGGTACTGATTTCTCCTGCCGGTAGACTCACATTCCGCGTCCGAAGCGCTTTTTCGATTTCGTCTATCGATACATAATAGCTTTTAAGTTTTTCCGGATAAACGAGAACCTGCATTTCCTTATCGCGATATCCGCTTTTCTTGATCCGCGCGACCCCCTTAATATCTTCCAGTTCGTCCGTAAGCGCCTCAGCGTAGTGTCTTAATTTGGATTCAGTCATCTCTCCTGAAAGAGACACTTCGATTATGGGGTATTGCTTGCTTGTTACTTCCGTTACGATCGGGTCGTCCACATCATCCGGCAGATCTTTAACTTTATCAACTGCGGTTTGAATGTCTCTAATAACTTTCTCTTTATCCGATTCATCAGGATCGATCTTTATATACGTGACCGACATGCTCGAAGCGGACGTGGAATTTATTTCTTTTACACCGTCAACTTCTTTAAGCTCTTTTTCGATCGGCACCGTAATGAGTTTTTCCACATCGAGCGGCGTCGCGCCCGGATAAGAAGCCGAGACACTCACCATATCAAACGTAACATTCGGGAACACTTCTCTGCTCATACCGAAAAGTACGATAATCCCGGTTATAACAAGAAAACCCGACACAAGATTCACAAAAAGCGAATGATTCACGCTAAACCGCGGCAAACTCATATTTGATCCTTATATTTTTCGTAAATGATCCCGGTTGACTTATCCAGCTCAACATTTGCTTTACGATGCTTCAAAAGAAACAACGCGTTTTCAAGTTCCGCCATCAAAAGATCCCGCTGATAATCTATAATTCTCTTTGTACTTGACCGGCCGTATTCAAATCTTTTTTCTTCTTCGGAGAGTTTTTCCGTTTGAAGTTCTACGGCTCTTCCGAAATATTGAAGAGACGTCTGGAAAGTGCGAACATCGCGATACGCGTTCCCCACTTCCGTAATAATAGTTCTTTCCTTTTCTTTAAGTTCGACAATGGCCTTTTCTTTTTCGAAATTTACCCTTTTGTATTCCGCGCGCGCCTCTCGATTTTCCACCGGAATGTTTACCTCTATTCCGGCATAATAATACGTATTATCGGCCACGGTGGTCTTTCCGAAAGCTTTATCAAACTTAACTTCGACACCGTTCATCGCCAAAGACGCGTTAAGATCAACTTCGGGCCATTTTTCGTTCGCCTTAATCAAAAGATCAAGCCCCATGACTTCAACGTCTTTTTTCTTCTCTTTGTAATCCTGCCTGTATTCAAACGCTTCTTCCAAACAATACGGAAGAGTTTTATCCATATATTCAAAATCCAAAGATTCTTCCGGAAAGATCCGCGTTTCTTCTTCGAGATTTATTGCCAATTTCAAGTTTTCTTCGGCTCTACGGTACGCGTTTTCACTCGCGATAAATTCAGCTTTTCTCTTTTCAACGTTCGCTTCTGAATTCAACAAATCCACTTTTTCGATCATTCCGATATTGAAATTTTTCTTATCGGATTCATAAAGGGTTTTTGCGCGATTAAGCATATCCTCATAGATCTCTAGAGACTTTTTCTCAAAAACCAGCTCCCAATAAAGCTTTTCCACTTTCGCTATAAAAGTCTCAATCGTATCTTTCATTTCGAAATCCGCGCTTTCGATCGCGAGCCGCGTAAGAGAAACTTTTCCTCTATCCACATATCCGAAAATATTCTTACCGATCGGCTGAACGGCTTCAAACAAAAGTTCCGCACTGTGAGAAGGGTTTTTTGAAGTATAAACCGTATTGCTCCAGGAACGAGTGTCACTCCACTTGGCGCTTAATTCCGTTCCCGTTGGAAGAGTTTTTTCAACTTCAACATAGTATTCGTTAGTTTGTTTATCGTCCGCGGCAAAAACCGAAAGCTGCTGTCGTTTGTCTTCGGCATAACTGGCTCCACCCAGAATAAAAGCGTCAAAAACCGCCTCTTTATACATCAGATCCGTTTCTTTAACGTAAAGATCAAGTTTCGCGAGTTCAACATCAAAACTATGATATATGGAAAATACAACGCAGTCATTTATGGAAATTTTGCGGGCGCCTTTGCCAAGTCTTGCATTCACCGCGGCATCTACCGCGGGATCCACTTGAAAAGCTTGCGGATTATTCGCCGAGGACCCCTGCGAGAACGCCTCGGGCGAGAACGAACACAGAAGAAGAAATCCGACCAAAGCCGAAAAACACACATTGGCAGATACATTTTTCTTTATTTTTTTCGTAAATTCACTCATTTTTTCTCTCTTAGGTTATCGTACATCTTCCTTACCAGCTTCAAATATACCCTTTTTTCCGAATCTGTAAATACCGAGAAAAGAGAATCTATCGCCACCTTACGTTCTTTGTTCATAAGTTTCACCATCTCACTACCTTTTTTCAAAAAGGCAACCCTTACAATTCGCCTGTCTTTTGAGGATCTTACTCTCTTTACCAATTTAAGCTTTATCATCTTATCAACGATACCGGTCACCGCGCTCATGGTCATGTTAAGCGCCTCCGCTAAGCGCCCCATTTTGCACGAGCCTTTTTCCTTAATATAATCCAGCACCGTGATCTGAGGGAACGTAAGCCCGGCGCCTAAGATGGTCAGCATATGTTTTTTAGTGACTTCCCTCAAGATCACCGGCTGCATCTTGGAAATCTCTCCGCCAAAATCGATTCGTTTTTTAGGTGCCATAATAACTCCTTCGTTCGCTAAAAATTTAACACAAAAAACATTTCACCAACTTAACTATTTTACAACTGAAGTATATCCGAGAATTGGAGAAATGTCAAACAAAAACCACCAACCGAGCCTGGTTGGTGTTTTTTGTCCCCTCTTCAATTAATCGGACAAGGCAGGCCTTGTCCCTACGAATAATATAAAATATGCCACAACAAATCGTAGGGGCCGGGCCTGCCCGGCCCTTTTATCCTCATCATCATTGATAACCTTTATATGTCGGTGCCATTATAAACGGTTACCTAAATTGTGACAATGTACACCCTACACAATTATCATTCTCTGGCATCTACAAAATTGAAATGGGACATTATTTTTTGAAATTGGTATAATCTCTTCATCTGATTTATGCTTTTTCATTTAAACCGAATCGTTAGGGAGAAATCTATGCTCTCACGGCCCAATTCTTTGGGGAATGGCGGGAAAGGCTCAGCTTTGTCTAAACTTTTTGCGACTTTCGACCTTAAGAAAGAAGTGATCTTTTCCGTTTCAAAGTTTACATCCCTAAGCCTGCCGGAAGGCTCCAGCGTAAAAATGAGCGTCACAGAACCCGGCTCATTTCGGCCAAATCCATTATGCATTTGACCGCGTATTTTTTCGCGCACAAGATTAAAATATTCAAGAAAAGCTTCTTGTTTGCCGGAATAAAATTTTGACTCTTCACTTTTAGGATTCGAGGACGAACTTTCTTCGACGTCTTTTTGTTTAAGCCCGGCGGGGTCCTCGCCCAGCCTCGGCGCGTTATCGGCAATACTCTCGGCATTGGATTCGGAACATTTGTTACCCAGAACTTCTTCTTGAGACGCTAAACAAGGATCTTCAATTACAATATAATTAAGCGCCGTTATCTCTTTTCTTACGGGACTGGCGTCCCGCGGCATAAAAATGTGAGGCACTATAACCGCCGCGTGCGCCAGGATCGATATACTCAGACATATTTTAAATACACTGCTCATAATTGTTACCATTCCCCCCGATTCAACCTCGTAGGTGCAACCTACGAGGTTGAACCTACGAGGTTGAATCGGGTTAGCGTTAAAACTTTACTTTTACCCCATAATTAAACGTAATTCCAGGGGCCGGGCTATAAGTTTTGCGTCCCGAGGAGCTCTTATACCCGTAACTGCTATACTCCTTGTCGAAGAGGTTATTCACATCCAAAAATACCGTACCCCACTCTTTATCATAACTTATTCCGGCATCAACAACACTGTATCCTTTCAACATATCCTCGTTTGCCGCGTCCATATAGGAGGTGCCTGTCATCGTAACCGACACGCGTCCTTTAAATCCATAATCCGTCTTTGCCTCAATTCCAAAACCGCCCTTATGCATGGGAACATTGGTTAAATGTTTACCGTTATGATCGCCGGATTCATTTTTCGCGTCTGTATACGCGTAATTGCCGAAAAATGTTAGATTCTTAAAAATCTCCATCGTAAGACCGGTCTCAACTCCCCGATGTGAAGTTTTACCATAATTCCTATACTCACGATCCGCGTAATCATACCAGATCTCATCATCAAGATCCATCCAATATAAACTCACATTTGCGCTTAATGTATCCTTGAAATTATGCCTGAGCCCAATTTCATAATTGTCCGCTTTTTCAGGATCAAGATCAGGATTTGACGAACTCCCGTAAGTAAACATCTGAGCTATTGTCGGGCTCCTGAACGCTTGAGCGTAATTTAAATACAAATTGGATTCTTCATGGTATGTGTACACCAAACCGCATTTCGGTGTAAAATTAGTCATTTTCCGGTTTTCTGAATTTGCCGTGTTCAGCTTATTATCAAAACGAAATTCCAGATAATCATATCTGAGTCCAGCAACCACCTTTAATCCTTCAAAAAAACTGATTTCATCCTGGACATATGGCCCCACCCTGTTCTTTCCGATATTATAGTCCTCCGACATGCCGCGCCGCTCCTGAAACGGCGCGTTATACTCCTCATACTCAACATGATTTTTTTCAAGGTCAATCCCGGACGTTAAAAAATGTTTCATTCCGCCAAAATCAAACTTCACGTTTGCCCTAATCTCTCCTCCATATGTATTTTCATTATCCAACTGTTCTGTCATAGAAGCCAAAGCTGCCCGGCTCGTATAAAGCCCATTTTCATCATCAAAACTATAATAAAAATTGCCCCTCACATTAAAATTTTGGGTAACATTTTTATAATATGTTGCTCCCAAATCAAACTTTTTAGTTTTATTTTTGTCATTTTCGGTTCCGGGCCGAGCCTGACGCCGGTCTCTTACCACCTGCGATTCGGTCAGCGCCCAAGGGTGAGCTCCCCTCTCCCTTGCATGGTATCCAACTGAAACAACCAAATCCTGCGTGTCATCCGGTGAAACTTTTAATTTTGTAAATAAATTTATGTTTTCATAATCGGAATGTTTACGAAACCCGTCCGTTGACTTTATGTCCATATTTACGTAACAACCTATTTTTTCCAGCCCCATAGACGTAGAAATGCTATAATCCTGCGTATTAAACGTCCCCGAGGAAACTCTAGCTTCACTTTTAGATCCGGCCTCAGGCATTTTAGTGACAATGTTAATTACCCCACTCATAGCGGTATCCCCATAAAGCGCGCTTGCCGGCCCTCTCACAACTTCTATTTTCTCTATATTTTCTAAAGAAATAAAATCCCAATCCACAAGTTTATCCTCTCCCCTATTCTGCGGGATCCCATCGATAAGAACCAACTGATGTGTTGACATCCCTCCCCAAAACCCGCGCATATTAACTCTTCCCGCGGTTCCCACACCGGAAGCGTCATACATATAGATCCCTTCCGAATTCTTCAATAGATCCGGAACGCTCTTCGCGCGTGATTCAGCTATTTCTTTTTCTGAAATAACGGTTACAGCAGACGAAATTTCAGATAAGTTTTCACCAAGCCTTGAAGATGTTACCACTATGGGGTCTAAAACTATCGCGGAACTTTTAGAAGTTTTCTTGCTATCAGCTAAACCGGTTTCAACAAAAATATTCGAAACCGCAACCCACACCGTAAAAGCCATTAACAATATCCCTCTAATCATCACTGTTTTCATCTTTCTCCCACCACCAACCTACCACCAACCTCGTAGGTTGGTAGTAACCTACGAGGTTGGTGGTGGGATTTTCCACTTGTGGTTTAAATTTGCCGCTTATTCTTCGTGTTCACTCCACTTCAGCCTATATCCAGCGCATACATGGGACAACGCTACACTCAAATTCCACCTACGAGGTGGCATTTGGGGGTTTCCACCTGGTTTTCCACCTCGTAGGTGGAATTAGGGTGTAGTATCATTCAACGATCAACGAACCAACGATCAACAAACCAACAACTAATACTCTATGCCTTGCCTTGGTTTTTCGCCTGTGTCGTACGGATGTTTTATTTTTTTTATTTCACTTACTAAATCCGCTTTTTTTATTATGTTTTCTGAGGCGTCTCGACCTGTCAACACCAACTCTAATCGCGCGGGTTTGGACTCCATTAGATCCAGAATTTCATTTTCTTTCAAAAATCCTTCTCTGGCGGAAATAATTATTTCGTCCAGGATCAAAACATCATATTTATTTTCTTTAAAAAGGACTTTTATGGCCTCCAGACCCTTTAAGCAATCGTCACGAATTTCATCCTTATTAAAATTTTCACCGGCACATATGGATTTCTCGGCAAATCCGTAAACACTTATTCCTACTTTCTTGAGCATCCCGACACCGCCGCATTTATTCCCGCCGCAATTTTTATGAAAAGACATATAACATACCTTTAGATCTCCCTCCGCCGCACGCAAGGCCAACCCCATAGCCGCGGTTGTTTTACCTTTGCCACACCCCGTATAAACATGAATCAATCCTTTTTTAAACATTTTACTCATCCTCTCTTTTTTCGTCAAAATCCCCCCAGCCCCCTTTTTCGAAAGGCGAGGGGATTCACAATGTCTCCCCCTTTGAAAAAGGGGGTTGGGGGGATTTCTTTTCATCTTCTGCCGAAACCAAAAAAACACATGGTTTGGCGGACACCGGATCTTCTTTTACCACCACAAGTGTTTTGTATACTTCTTCTACATTTTGATACGTAAGCACATCTCCCGGAGTACCGGTTGTAAAAACTTTTCCTTCTTTCAGCAAGATCAATTTATCCGAGTATACGCTAGCTAAATTCAGATCATGAAATGCCGCTAAAACCGTCAGAGCTCTCTTTTTCTTCAACCTCTTTACCAGATCCATGATCCGCACTTTGTGCCCGATATCAAGCGCGGCGGTAGGCTCGTCCATTATGAGTAGTTCCGGTTCCTGCGCGAAGCCCTGAGCAAGAACCGCACGTTGTCTCTCTCCTCCGGAAAGTTCTGATATCCTGCGTTCTTTTAAGGAGGTCATATCCGTCATTTCTAATATTTCTTTCAATGCTTTATGATCTTCCTCTTTCAAAGATTCAAATCTCCCGCGGAGCGAAAAACGCCCCATCATCACAAACTCTCCCACCGTAAAATCGAACGGAACATCCAGCATTTGCGGTATAACGGCAATTTCCGAAGCAAATTCCTTTGGCGGGATTTTTAAAACATCTTTACCTTTATATTCGATTCCGCCTCCGGCAGGTCTCAACAAGCCGCTTATTGCTCGAAAAAAAGTGGTCTTCCCCGCGCCGTTCGGTCCGATTATCCCTATAAATTCTCCTTTATTTACAGAAAAAGAAACTCCTTTAATAACGGGAACTTTTTCATAACCGCAGAATAGATCCTTAACCTCCAAAATACCCATTAAAATAAATTCCCTCGTTTAGTGTTCCATAAAAAACTCAAGAAAAATATCCCACCGAATATTCCGGTTATAACCCCAACCGGAAGCTCTAATGGATAAATAATGTTCCGTGCCGCAGTATCACAAACCAATAAAAATATTGCCCCGATCAGGCATGATGCCGGTAATACCTTTCTGTGATCGGCTCCAAAAATTTTACGCGCTATGTGCGGAATAATAAGCCCGACAAATCCAATAATTCCCGCCGCGGCAACACAAGCACCGGCCATAAGAGACGCGCAAATAAAAAGTGTTTTTTTTGTCGTAGCGAGATTTACACCCAACTGTTTCGCTTTTTCTTCTCCCAAAGTCAAAATATTCAAGTCGCGCGTAAACATAAAAAGGATTCCCACGGCCGGAAGAATAAAGAACGGAGTCATTTTCACTACACATAGGGAGGCAATCGACAGATCTCCCATAAGCCACAAAAGCACACCATGAACGTCTTCGGCTCTCGAAAGAGAAAATATTAAAAGAACCAGCGCGGAAAACAAATAACTTAATACAACTCCACCCAAAATAAGCGCTGAATTTGAAAACCGTTTTTTTGAAGCGATAATATACACAAAAAATATACTCGCCCCCGAACCAAAAAACGCGAAAAATGGTAAATATATACCGGAAAGTTTCAGCACCGCCGCGAGCACCGCGCCAAAAGCCGCGCCTCCGGATACCCCCAAGGTATATGATTCCGCCAAAGGATTGCGTAAAAGCGCCTGAAAAACCACTCCGCAAGACGCCAAGGCCGCGCCCACGAGAACGCTTAGAATAACACGCGGAAACCTTATCTGCCAAAGAATGTCTCTTTCCATTCCCGCCGCGCAAGGATGCAGCAGATAATATAAAGTTTTACCCACTCCTATCCCGCTTCTTCCGACCAATACCGCCGCGATTATACCACCCGAAAGCACCACCGCGAGCGCAAAAAGAATCAGAACATTTTTTTTCTTCAAACAACGTCCTTTCCGTTAGAAAGTTCCGGATGTAAAAGACACGTAATTTCCCGTAAACTGTTCAAAAAACTTACCGGAGTAGGCCGACAGAATTTATCGGAATCCACATAAAAGATCTGATCATTCCTGACGGCGGACAGATCTTTGAAAGTCTGCCAATATTTCTTATCTTCCGCACGGACATCTCCCATGTTCACCAAAAGGATCGCTTCCGGATCTCTTTTCAGAACTTCTTCCCGGCTTACACGCGGATGCGTGATGTTAATATCGCTAAAAATATTTACACTCCCGGAATATTTTAGAAATTCATTCATGAACGACCCGGCTGAAGCGGTAACCAAAGGTCTTTTATTTATTTCAAGAAATACTCTTTTAGGATCCTTTTCTTTTGCCAGAGCCGAAATGATATCCACTTTTTCTCTAACTTCATCCACTATTTCTAACGCTTTATCTTTCTTTCCCACGATTTCGCTGAGCCGTATAAAATTAGCGAGAATATCCTCAAGAGTTTGAGATTCCTTGAACACAACAACATTTATGCCTAAGCTCTTAAGCCTTTCGATCGCCCTCGCACGATTGATACCTCGGACGGTAAACACAAAGTTCGGCTGAAGCGAAAACACCTTTTCCATGTTCGGATTGGTCAAAGTCCCCACAATTTCCGCGTTGGGAGACTGCCGGCAAAATGAAGTCACCCCCGCCAAAAACTTCTCCGAATCCAGCAAATACAAGCTGTCCGTTACCGACGGCGCCAAAGACACTATTCGACAAAGTTCTCCGGCGGATACCGTGCCAGCACACGAAATCAGAATAAATAACACTATCAAACTTTTAATTTTTGCAAGAAATCTCATAATCTAAAATGTCTAAAAACCGGTTTTTACCTCTTTTTTGTTTTTCCGTTTTCAAGATATTGATCCTTTTTCTAAAAATGGGACCGTCATAAACAAAAGTATGATATTCTCCGGCTTCGCCGCATAAATCAACTGTGTTTAACTTTTTGAGATCCGAAATAAAACTTTTATCAATTTTTCTCCCCAGCCATTCCGGGCCTAAGTCACTTCGGTTAACCGAAACTACAATAGCTTCGAACCCGGCTTTTATAAAATCCACAAGAATGTCCTCGCGTTTTTTTTGCCATAAAGGAAAAATCGGGCTGATGCCGCTTTCTCCGGAAACTCGTTCCACCCACTCGCGATGTTCGTCAAGATCAATATCTCCGAATACACCGGTCAATATGCCCTGGTTTTTAAAACCCGAGGCGGCCTTTTTAAATTTCGTTTCGTACTGATTCCAGCCGGTTTTTTTCTGGATAATGGCAACACCGATCGCCTCTGCCTGCAATCTCAATAGCTCTGCGCTAATTCCATGCGTACGCGAGGCTTTGCCGTCTTCCGAAACCATGTTTAGAAGAACCTTTGCTTCGACATTGTTGTCTTTTACAGCTTTATAGTAAGAAAGACACGCATCTTTCCCTCCGCTCCAAGAAACAAAACTTTTCATACCACACATCCTTTCTTTACTTTTCCCAAGGCGCGACATAACCGCAAATTCCACAGTGAAACGCATCTTTTTTCATTCCCGCGCCGCAACCAGAGCAGGCTTTTTCTTTTTTCGCACACGTCGGGATATTTCCCACAACGTTGCGATAAACCCTGTAATAATAATAATGTTCCCGGCTAATAAATTTGACAGGAATTTTTTCCCTCGCTTCTTTCCATTCTTCACCGCTTACTTTAGAACTTATAATTTCTCTTATTTTTTCCATCCCGGAACCTTTTTCCAGAGGCCTCTTTGTCTGCCAGATGATTTTCTCAGGAAGCACGTCCTCAAATGCTTTACGTAAAACCCATTTACCCCAAACTTTTCCACTTTCCTGCTTTATCTTTAAGTCCCGCGGCAGGCTAAGAGCCGCATCAACAATTTGTTTATTTAAATAGGGCTGAGAAATTTTTATGCCAAAATAATCTGCCATATCGTTTGAACTGAACCGCATTGAACCGGATATTCTTTTGATATACGCTTCTAAATTATCCATGTTTTTCATAAACGAATAGCCGGCAAAAAGTTCATCGCTTCCGTCACCGGCAATTACCATTTTTATGCCCATTTCTTTAGCCTTTTTGAGAGCGAAATACACAACAATATCATTCGGTATGGCCGGATCAAAAGTTTCGAGTATTCGCACGACTTCGGGAATTATGTCTATGGCTTCTTCAATTTTTACTTCTTTATGATGATAATCCAGATCAAGTATTTTTGCCAAATACTGAGAAAGAGAAATATCTTCCCCATACGATTCCAGACTTACAGTAATTGCTTTTACCTTAGGATTAATTGCCGCTAAAACAGAAGAATCCAGTCCTCCCGAAAACAAGAGGCCCATTTCTTCATCCGGCGGCACTGCTCTGGAAAGACTGTTTTTTAACTCTAAAATTGTATTTTTCATATTATCTCCTGTAACGCGTTAATTAATTTTAAATTTTCTCTCCGGGTTCTGACCGCGATTCTTATGTATCTATCATTTAAAGCGCGGAAATTACTGCAAGAACGTATTAGGACGCCTCTTTTAACAAGTTTCATTTTCAGGCTTTCAGAACTTTGTTTATTGGTCTTTATCTTGATCAAAATAAAATTCGCGTTTGACGGAAAACACTTTAAGGATTTAAAGCGAGCTAAATTCCGCAATAAAAAGTCCCTTTCTTCTTTGATTTTTTCATAAGTTTTCAAACTGAATTTTTTGTCATTCAAAACTTCTATAGCCGCTATCTGCGCCGGAGAATTCACATTCCATGGAAATTTATACCGCTTCAATTTTTCTATAACACTTCGGTGCGCTACGAGATAGCCTATACGCAAACCCGGAAGAGCGAAAAACTTTGTAAAACTGCGCATGACAATTATTTTTTTATCTTTTACGGCTTCCCTTATAAATGTGTGGTCTTCTTGACGAGGTAAAAAATCCATAAAAGCTTCGTCAATAACCAAAAGTTTATTTGTTTTAATGCCGATATTTTCACGGTTTTTAATAAGCAAATTCCCTGTGGGATTATTAGGGTTACACACAAAACAAATGTCGGGTTTGTTTTTTAATTTCGGAGCATCCAAACAAAATTTATTTCTTTCTTTTAAAGGTAAAAAAATTATCTTACTCTTTACTAACCTTAAAGCCCTTTCATATTCGGAAAATGTCGGAACAGGTATAACTGCCGTACGCGGTTTATAAGCATTTGTTATCAGATAAATAAGTTCCGCGGAACCGTTTCCAAGCAAAACATTACTTTTTTTTATCCTCCAATAATCGGCAAGTTTTTGAATAACCCGCGAGGAATCCGAATCCGGATAATTTAAGATCTTTTCAAATTCAGAAAAAAGTTTTTTCTTAAGCCCTTCTGGAATCCCTAAAGGATTAATATTCGCGCTGAAATCAATTAAACTCCGGCCGTATTTCTTCTCTTCTTCATACAGATTTCCGCCGTGACTAAAATTTAAAACGCCCATTTATATAAAACTCCTCCCAAAAGCATAAGAAAAGAAGCGATGAAACTTATATCAAGCGCCTCATTTACGCAAGAGGCTTGTAAAACATTTTTTTCTTCGCCGATATAAGGTTTTTGAACGATCCTGCCGAAATACGATGACTCTCCTCCCACTTTTATTCCCAGCGCGCCCGCCATCGCGGCCTCCGAAATACCGCTATTCGGAGATAAATGGTTTTTCCCGTCGCGCGTCATTATTTTGAATGAAGAAACAAAATTTTTGTTATATATGCCCGCGGCGCACGCTATTACGAGTCCTGTAATTCTTGCCGGAATATAATTCAAACAATCATCCAGTTTCGCCGAGAACCATCCGAAATTAAGATATTTTTCGTTTTTATAACCCACCATTGAATCAAGCGTATTTACGCTTTTATACACGATCGCCGCGACCGGACCACCCAATATCAAATAAAAAAGCGGCGCGATAATAGCGTCATTAACGCTTTCAGCCACGCTTTCCACAACGGCTCTAGTTATTTCTTCTTTATTCAAAGTATCGGTGTCTCTTGCAACTATCATAGAAAGGCGAACACGCGCCTCTTTTATTTTTCCCGCGTTTAGTTCCTTTAAAACCGCCTTCCCTTTGACTCTCAAATCTCTGGTCGCGAGTGTGGTATACGCCAAATAAACCCATACCACATCTGCCAAAAAAGGATTCAATATCTTTGAAAACCTCAAAATACCGTAACTAATGCCTCCGGCGACACTTATCACACAAATGACCAAAAACACGCCTTTGATCCGCTCCATTCCGAAAGAACCGTTTCCTCTTAGACGGCTCTCCAAAAAATTGATCATGCCTCCGATCAAACGTACCGGATGCCCCATCCATTCGGGATCCCCAATAACCAAGTCCAGGATATAGCTCCAGATCAATAAATACATTGCAGCCTCACATAAATTACCAGAGATAACAGAAATGAAAGTTCCGCTATTTCACTAGCCCCGCCGATGGTGTCACCCGTCATGCCGCCAATCCTTTTTTTGACGTAATACATGAAAAATGCTACAGGCAAACTCGCGAGCACTAAAATAACCGGCATCCTGATTCCTCCCAATCCCAAGCCGACTATAAGCAAAAAACAAGTCGCGATCATCATACCTTTTCTATTAATGCCTTTGGCGAACCCTTTGGCTTTTCCTTGAGGTCTAACATAATCAAATTTATAACAGGCAAAAACCTGAACCCACCGCGCGAATATTACCATCACTATCAACACCACCGGTAATGTTTTTTGCGGTATACTTAGAAGCAAAACAAATTTTAAAAGAAAAAGATTCACAAGTCCCGTCACCCCAAAAGCGCCTATCCGACTGTCACGCATTATGCCGAGCACGTTCTCTTTAGACCGCCCTCCAAAAAATCCGTCACAAACGTCACCGAATCCATCCAAATGAAGCGCACCAGTTAGAATCGCTGAGAGAAACAAAACCATTACAATACTGATGTCTCTCGATAAAAACCCGAAAATTAATGAGACACATGCCAAGAAAATACCTATAACACCTCCCGCAACCGGAAAATATACAAGTGACTTGCCCAGATCTCGTTCTGTCACCTTGGTTTTTATCTTTATCGGAAGAATCGTTAAAAATTGTAACGCGATCAAAAAATGTTTCATAACAAACCTCTTTAATTTTGTTTTTTCGACACACCGGCATCATCAAAAGTGGCCATTTGTGTTAAAATTTTGACCGCGGCCTCCGCGACTCCTATAGCTAATGCCGCACCCGTACCTTCTCCAAGACGCAAATTGAGATCCAAAAGCGGTTTCAGTCCGAGATAATCAAATATAGCGGCATGTCCTCTCTCGACCGAAAAATGCGCGCTGATCATATAATCCCTTGTTTTCGGCTCCAATTTATACGCGACTAATGCCGCGGCGGAAGAAATAAATCCGTCGATCACTATAGGTACTCTTAGGGAAGACGCCGCGAGAATAATCCCGACTAATCCGCCGATCTCAAATCCGCCGATCTTTGATAACACATCCAACGCGTCATCCGGATCAGGTTTATTAATTTGGATCGCCTTTTCAATTGTTTTAATTTTTAATTGAAGCCGCGCGTCGTCTATGCCCGTCCCGCGCCCTGTCACCATATTTACTTCTTTACCGGTTATGACTGAAACTATCGCGCTTGACGGAGTTGTGTTGGCAATTCCCATCTCACCCGTCCCGGCGATATCTATTCCTCCGAGCGCCCGAAACTTCTCTTCGAACACGCCAATACCATTTTCTATCGACTTCACCGCTTCTTCTTTCGTCATCGCCGCGCCTTCGGCAATATTTTTAGTTCCATAATTCACTTTTTTTATGATCAGATCCGGATGCGCCTTTAAATCGCAAGCAACACCCAAGTCGGCTACAACCACCTCCGCGCCGACATGTTTCGCGAGAACGTTAATTCCCGCACCGCCGGCAAGAAAATTGTAAACCATCTGCGGAGTCACCTCTTTCGGGTACGCGCTCACACCGCTTGAGGCAACCCCGTGATCTCCGGCCAAAGTAAATATGACTTTCCTGTCAAGTTTGGGCATTTCATTCCCTGTGATCTCAACTATTTGTTTTGCCAGTTCCTCCAACCGCCCCAAACTCCCCTGAGGTTTCGTAAGACTATCCAGTCGATTTTGGGTCTTCTCTTCAAAAGTTCCATCAACAGATTCAATCTTACCTATTGTTTCTCTAAGCTTTTCCATCACACATCTCCTTCGTTTTTACAGTTCCTTCGTTCCAATTTCGTATATCGTCAAAACCTTTCATTCCACCTACGAGATGGAATCAAAGTTCAAGCTGTTTCTCCTCGTAGGTGGAGCTCTTTTCCACCTACGAGGTGGAACAGCGGTTTCTCTCAGTTCTCAGCTTTCCACCTACGAGGTGGAATCAGAGTTCAAGCTGTTTCTCCTCGTAGGTGGAGCTCTTTTCCACCTACGAGGTGAAACAGCGGTCGCTCTCAGTTCTCCGTTTTCCACCTACGAGGTGGAATTTCGGTTCGTTCCACCTACGAGGTGGAATCTGTGTTCATTCGGGCACAGTTTGTCATTTTATTACCACCGGTACTCCGGCGTGCATGACAATAACTTTGTCGGCATTCGCCGCGCATTTTTGATTGGCAAATCCGATCACGTCGCGAAATCGTCTCGCCAAAGAATTTAGAGGAACAATGCCGCTACCCACATCGTTTGACACAATTATCGCGTTAAGATCGTTCTTCGATATTTGATTAATTATATTTTCTATTTTCTTCTCAATTTCTCCATCACTAAAACCCGCCGCGATCAAATTGGAAACGAAAAGCCCTAAACAATCGATCAAGACCGTGCCGGAAGAAGATATTTTTGACAGTCTCTCGTCCACATCTTTACTTTCTTCGATCAAATTCCATTCTTTCGGCCTCGATGCCTTATGCCGCTTGATTCTTTCCGTCATTTCTTCGTCGTGAGGCTCGGCTGTTGCAATAAATGTAACTTCCCCGCCCATTTCTTCAGCCCATTTCGCGGCATACCCGCTTTTCCCGCTTCTGACCCCTCCTAAAACAAAAACAAAACTCCCCATTTTTCTCCTTCTGTCTTCTATCTCCCACCAATTACATTAATCCCCACAAATGTTATTTGAAAACAAATTATCAGGTAACGGACAGGGCATGCCCTGTCCCTACGCTGAAAGGTCACAAAATTAACTACACCTACGAGGTTGGTGGTGGGAATTAACAAAATGCTATATCAAATGCGAGCTGTCATTACTTGCCACTATTTCGGGATGCATTCCTCCGACATAATCTATGATATTTAATGCCGCAACTTCTTGTTTTATCATCCAAAATCCTTTTGATCCGTTTTTAAGAATATTGTTTGAAAAGATCTTTATCGGTCCGCCGTGCGTAATAACAGCCGCAACACGTCCGGTGTTTTTCGCCACTATACTTTCCAATATTCGTAAAACTCGTCCCTTAAAACTCTTAAACGGCTCACCATTCGGAATTTTAGTATTTAGAGGATCCTCTATCCAATTTTTATAGATCTTAGGATATTTATTCAATATTTCCTGATGCCGCAACCCTTCAAAAATGCCGAAATTCAGTTCTCTTAGATCCTTAGAAACTTCAATTGTATTGTTTTTAAAAGCTATCTTCGCGGTACAGTACGCTCTTTTTAGATCACTTGAATAAACTTTATCGATTTTTTCCATTTTCAGCCTTTCAGCTAATCTTTCGGCCTGCCAAGTACCGGTACCGTTTAAAGGCGGATCGCTAAATCCGCAATACTTTTTTCCCACGGCATGGCTTGTTTCACCGTGCCGGATTAGAATTAGGCGTGTGCTACTCATAAAATTATCCTGATTGTTGATTGTATACCACGCGTAAAAATAGAAAACCCCGACCTATTTTTATATATGTCGGGGTTGCACCCTGTTTCTTCACCCTTCCTCGAGGATAAGTTGTCTGGTAAATATTTATCCTTTAAGTATAGGCAGGTCTCCTGACTTAAGGATCTTTCTACTCTCCGCGCCTTTCCATTTTATTTTATAAAACAGTGGCTTTTCCCCTATTTAAAACAGGGCTGAGCGGATTTCGTCCCCTTTTACAGTGGCGGGACCGCACTCGATTTTAACGAGTTTCCCTTTTAAGCTTCGTAAACCGAAGCGCCTATACGACTTTTAAGCAGTATATCAACGAATTTGTATGAAAGTCAAGTAAAAACCCGCCTGCAACCTACGAGGTTGCAAGCGGGTTTTTGGGCTATTTCCCGGATATTTTTGATAATCCGTAAGAGACACCGGTTCCGCACGCGAAAGCTCCTATCGCGTAGAGCATGGCAAATTTATTCATCGGCATTCCCGGAAAAATTTTGTAAAAGGATGCTAAAATGAGACCTAAAATGAAGTAATACGTTAAGGACGGTATCTTTTCCAAACAAACTTCGATTATTTTGGAAAACACCAATATGCCGCACGCGGTACCTATCGCCATACAAATAAGCGGCTTGAAAGCTAACGTTTTGACCGCCCAGATGATAACAGCATACTGCCCCGCGAGGACAAGAATGAAAGAGCCGCTGATACCGGGAACGATCATGGCGCCGCCGGCAAAAAATCCGGCGATCAGGATCATTAATAATGCCTTATTATCTAACGCGTTGAACGCGACCTCTGAAGCGTTGGACTGAATACATTCACGACCGAGCATGGATAATCCTATAACAACTATCATTCCCAAAACAAAAGCTAAAATTCTGGAAGTCCGTATTTTCATATCTTTGTGCGCGCGTATGACAGGAGGAATTCCGCCAAGGATCAGTCCCATGAACAAAAACATCGTTTGGTTAAAATGATACTCTAGCAAAAAGTCCATAAGACTTGATAAGAAAAAAATCGCGATGCCTGCGCCGGCAAATATTCTGACCAAAAAACTTATATATTCCCATCGTTTTTCCGCGTCTCGAAAAAAATGCGCTATTGCCTCTATTAACCTATCATATACACCCAAAACAACCGCAAGTGTGCCTCCAGATAAGCCCGGAATGATATTTGCCAGCCCGATAACGCCGCCTTTTATGAATAAAACAGCTGTTTCTTTTAAGAATTTCATATTCCGCCTTTTTTAGGTATAAGGGCACGGCATGCCGTGACCCTACGGCTTTCGTTTAAACGGCGTGCCGTGACCCTATGGCTTTCGTTTAAAATGATGCCTGTAAATAAGCATGCAGAATTTTGCCATATCCCTTATCGGCTTGATCTTGGAGACTTCCGCGCCGTATATTGTTTGTATCGGGACCGACGTTATTTTCATTTTCATCTCCGCCGCCAAAATAAGCGTTTCCGATTCTATATCGTATTTTTTAGATGTCAGTTTCAATTTTTTCAGCGCGTTAACATTTATCAGCCTGTATCCGCATTGTGTGTCAGGTATATATTGACGGCATATTCCGGATATCAGCCATGACATAAATTTGTTGGTAATATATCTGATGGACGGCATCGTTTTTGTCTCAAGCATACGATTGCCTATGACAATGTCGGGTTTCACTTCCTGCTCCGTAGCTTTCATTAAACCCGGAATGTCTTCTGTATGATGCTGACCGTCCCCGTCCATTATTACCACCCATTCGAAATTGGTTTTTAAAATAACATATTTTACACCTTCTCTCACTGAAAACCCTTTACCGATATTCTTACGATTACGTAGCACCAGTGCCCCGTTATCCAATGCGGCGCGTTCGGTGTTATCGGTAGACCCGTCATCAATAACAAGCACACTAAGACCCATTCGTACAATATCAAGAACAATTCCACCTATTGTCCTTGCTTCATTGTAAGATGGGATTATTACTATTGTGTTATTTTTTCCGGATTCCATAGTTTATTAAACGCGTACCATTGATCGGGTTTTTCTCGAATATGTTTTTCAAAAACTTTCAAATACGAGCGCATTAACATTTTTACATCTTTTTCATAAACTCCGGTCAAAACCTGTTTTTCGACTTTTTCGAAAATCAGTCTATATTTATCATTTTTTCCACGAACAAGTATACAGCAAACTAAAGGCGCGCCGGTTCTCAAAGAGAAAACAGCCGGTCCTTTCGGCAAAAAAGCTTTCTTCCCGAAAAAATCCACATTTAATCCGCTGGATTCATAATTTTTATCCCCGACTATAGCAAGGAATTCGTTTCGTTTGAGCACTTTGAAACATTCTTTCACCGCGGAAGAAAGAGGAATGGATCTCATACCGTTGACGGTTCTGCGACCAACGAAAAAATCGTTTATTCTCTTGCTTTGGTGTTCCAGCACCACGGCGCTGATCGGATATCCCCAACTTCCGATCACGCCGCCGCCCATCTCCCAATTCCCGATATGGATCGATACCAAAATGGCGCCTTTCCCAGTGGTAAGGCATTCATCCAAATACTCTCGATTTTCAACGATTATATTTTCTTCAACAAATTCTTTCGTAAATTTTGAGAATTTGAAAATGTCGGCAAGATATTTCGCGAAATTCTTAAACACATCCAACGCGTATTGGTCAATAACTTCACTATCTGTATCCTCTCCAAGAACTATTTTCAGGTTTTCTCTTAGACTCGTCTTGTGTTTATTGGAAAACTTAAAATATACTTTGGCCGCCCAGTTGGCTACGTTATAACACACCGGAAGCGGAAGCGACGCGGCGCAAGAAAACCCTACTACATAGAGACAATACAACATCTTTTAATTTGCTCCTCCAAAAACAAGTTCGGCAATGTTTGAAACACTATTCGGTTTCGCCAGCTCTAACATATTTTTTTTCATTTGAGAAATTGTGTTTTTCGAATAGATGACCTTTTCCACCAAACGATTTACGTTACTATGGTCCTTTATCTCTATCGCCACGCCTTTTTTTACCAAAAAATCCGTATTCAGCCTTTCTTGACCCGGTATGGGGTCAACTATCAACATCGGTAGAGCTTTAGCCAAAGTTTCCGCGATCGTCATCCCGCCGGGTTTCGAAATAACAAGATCCGCCGCGGCCATAAATTCATCAATGTTTTCCACATAAGATAATACGTAGACATCTTTCCATTTGTTTTTATTTTTCATCCTCAGAAGACGCGTATACAATTTTTTGTTTGACCCGGTAATTACAACCACTTGATATTTTCTCTTTTCAGAGTTTAATAGAAGAAGGGTCACCTCCTCTATCGAACCAAGCCCTTGACTTCCTCCCATAATAAGAACCGTATGTTTATCATTATCAAGATGCAATTTACTTTTGATTTCGGCGGAATTTTTTTTTCTGGCAAATTTCGGATCAACCGGAATTCCGTAAACTTTTATCTTCTCGAGTGAAACGCCCTTTTTTATAAGCACGTCCCCCGTTTCTTTGAACGGAACGATATAATAATCAACTTCATCGAATAACCAATAGGAATGCGGAGCATGATCGGTCAAAACTCCGATAAGAGGGATCTTTTTTCGGCAAGCTTTTTTATAATCGGCCACCATCCCGCACGGAAAAGCTTGAGTGCAAAAAATCGCGTCAGGATTATATTCATCAAGAAGTTTTTTTATTTTCTGCATATTGAATTTATGCAGAGCTTCTCTCGTTTTTTTTGTTTTTTTCATAACCTCCGGGTTATCATACATCTGTCCCCAGAGTTCCGGTTTCTTCTTTATCACTTCGATGTAGGCTCTATTGACTATTTTTTCCAAAATCGGATTCGTATAGCTGAACGCGTTTATCTTTTTGATAGAGACGTCTTCCATCGCGCCGGTTAATCCTTTTTCCAAAGCCCTCGCGGCGTAGAAATGTCCATAGTGAGAAATATAAAAAATCAATATTTTCTTTTTCATACTTTTACATTTCAAGAAGTTTCTTAATTCTGCGGCCGGCCTCGATCAATTTGTCTTCGTTTTCAACCAACGCGAACCGAACAAATCCTTCGCCAAAATCTCCAAACCCGGTACCCGGAGAAAGAACAACTCCGGCTTCAGAAATTAAAAGTGAAACAAATTCCATAGAGGTCAAAGCGCTATATTTATCCGGAATTCTCGCCCACAGATAAAACGTCGCTTTTGGTTTGGGAACACACCATCCAATCTCCTGAAGGATCTTTACCATAACATTACGGCGTTTTTCATACATCTTAACCGTATCATCCACACAATTCTGAGGCCCGGTAAGCGCCTTTATCGCCGCGTATTGTATCGGCTTAAACAACCCAAAATCAATATATCCTTTGGTTTTAGCTAAAGATCTTAAGATTCTTTCGTTCCCGACAACAAACCCGATTCGCCATCCTGCCATATTATACGACTTACTCAAGGAATGGAACTCAACGGCGGTTTTACGAGCGCAAGGGCTCTGAAGCACACTTGGAGCCTTATACCCGTCAAAAACAATATCGGAATACGCAAGGTCATGCACAAGAATTATGCCGTGAGTATTGCAAAATTTAACCGCCTTTTCAAAAAACTCTTCCGTAGCTACGGCACAAGTGGGATTATTGGGATAACTGATAAAGATCATTTTCGTCTTTTTGAGAATATTCTCAGGTATGGAGTCAAGATCCGGCAAAAAATTATTCGTCTCGTTTATCGGCAGATTATGAAGAATCCCCCCGGCAATGAGCACTCCATTAAAATGAACGGGATACGCGGGGTTCGGGACAAGCGCGATATCGTCACTATTAAGAAATGCCAATGAAATGTGAGCTATTCCCTCTTTCGATCCGATAAGCGGAAGCACTTCTTTCTCGGGATCAAGGTCAACGTTAAACTTTTTTTTGTACCACTCGGCAATAGCCGCGCGAAGTTCACATTCCACTTTATCAATAGACCTTGAATATCGATGGTTTTCAGACTCTTTCGCTCTCTGGCAAAGCTCATCCACAATATGTTTCGGAGTAGGCTGATCGGGATTGCCCATTCCAAGATCTATGATATCAAGCCCCTTCGCTATGGCCTGTTTCTTAAGGTCATCTATGATCGTAAAAAGATACATCGGAAGTTTTTTCATTCTATTGGCTTCATTCATTATTCTCTCCTATTCAATTTCTTGTATTTCCGCTATCGCCTCACCAATGACAATTTCTTCCCCGGCAAGCTTGTTTATTTTTGAAAGGAGTCCGTCGCAGGGAGACGCCACACTGAACGTAGCCTTATCCGTCATCACTTCCACAAGGTCTTGATCTTTGGATACACTATCATTTTCTTTCACATACCAAAGTGTTATCACGACATTTTCATCATTTGCGGTTATGTTCGGTAACCGAAGTTCCATCAATGATTCCTTTATCTATGCTTCACCCCCACTGCAACCTACGAGGTTGCAGCAGGGGTTTTACGTTCTATATGAAACATTCTTGCTCAAATCCATATATTCGTTCTCAAAAGTCTCTATAAACTGTTCGGCAAAAATCTGTTTTACGCTCTTCATATCATGCTTCCGGCGCGAATATTCCGCAGCTGATATTACACTTATCCCTTCTTCTCCGCACGGATTTATACGCGAAAAGGGCGCCGTATCATTATTTATGTTTACAGCCGCGCCATGATACGTAATCCACTTTTTTAAACTTATCCCGATAAACGCTATCTTTTTGCCTTGAACATACACCCCGCGCCGGCCTTCTTCACGTGCGGCAGGTACATCCATACAATTTAAACTTTTCACAATAGTTTTTTCAAGAAAATCTATATAAAAGGCAATATTCCGTTTTTTTTTCTTCAGATCGATCACCGGATACATTACCAATTGACCCGGAGCATGATACGTAATCCTGCCCCCGCGCGAGGTAAATAAAAACGGTATTTTCTTCTCCTCGAAATATTTCCTATCAATAATATTCTTTGCGTCCGCCATACGTCCGAACGTGATAACCGGACGATGCTGGACCAAAATTAAAGTATCCGCAACAACATTACGTATTCTTTTATCCAGCACATCTTCTAAAGAACAAAGCGCCCTATCATAATCGACTATCCCCAGATCTCGAACGTTCACAATGTCTTTCCTAAAAACTTTGTTTCGGATTCAAAATTCCCGTACTTCTCAAGTGACATCTTCCTTAAAGCCTCCGAACTCTTTGATATATTCGATAACCCCGCCCTTATCAAGAAAATTTTTCATTATCTCCGGGATAGGTTTAAAGTCTATGTTTACACCTTTTGAAATGTTTTTTATAATATTATTTTCGAAATCAACTTCTATCTCATCCATGTCATCGATATAATTTGTCTCACATTCCAAAAGACATAATCCCACATTAAAAGCGTTCCGATAAAATATCCTTGCGAAACTTTTAGCGATAACAGCCTGAAGTCCGCTCGCTTTAAGAGCTACCGGAGCCTGCTCTCTGGAAGAACCACACCCGAAATTTTCACCGGCCACTAAAAAATCGCCTAGCTTTATTTTCTTATGAAAATCGTCTTCCAAATCCGCAAAAATATATTTGGCAAGTTCTTTTTCGTCCTGTATCTTAAACTTGAATCTGCCTGAAATTATGTAATCCGTATTGATATCGTTCTGTATTTTTAACCTATGCGCAAAATTCGACACTTTTCCTCCAGGGTTTTATAAATGACAAATGACAAACAACAAAATCCCCCTATCCCCCTTTTTCTAAGGGGGGAATTACTTTTTCACCAATGTTTCCCCCCTTAGAAAACTACCCACTACCCATAAGACCTCTTGGGGCACACGCAATGTGCCCATTCGAGTCTATGAGGATTTTTTCTTTTTATGTTTATTCCCTCCGCTAAAATTTTTAGATTTTGTTCTTTGTCATTCTTTTGTCATTTGGATTTTGTCATTTGTCATTATTACAATCTTCTCTTATGTTCTCTCGGATCGGTTATTTTTCCTTCCAGCGCTGTCGCGGCGGCGGCGGCCGGACTTCCAAGATAAATACTCGCGTTTGGATTTCCCATCCTGCCTAGAAAATTCCTGTTGGCTGTCGAAAACGCGTTTTCTCCATCGGCAAGCACTCCCTGATGAGTGCCTACACACGGTCCGCACCCGGGATTGTTAACAGCGGCTCCGGCGCGAACGAAAATCTCTATGTATCCCGCCTTCAACGCGGCAAGATAGATCTTCACCGATGCCGGAGTAATGATCAATTTAACTCCATCCGCGACCGTCTTACCTTTCAATATCTTTGCGGTAACTTCGAGATCTTCCAGCCTGCCGTTCGTACATGTGCCGATATTAACTTCGTCTATCCGTGTACCCAAAACCTTTTCTATATCACACACATTATCAACCGTGTGCGGACAAGCAACTTGAGGTGATAGATCGGAAACATCGTAATTACGAATTTGCGAATATTTAGCGTCGGCGTCAGGCAAAACGGGTTTTGGAACTTTATTCGAATGACGCCTAACCCAATCCATCGTTTTTTTGTCCGCCACCATAAGACCGCTCTTGGCTCCCATTTCAACAGCCATGTTCGAAATTGTAAAACGTTCTTCAACACTTAAGGCGTCTATAACGCTTCCATGGAATTCAACCGATTTATATGTCGCCCCGCGCGCGCCGACATCCCCTATTATGTTGAGGATCACATCCTTGGAATAAACCCCTTTCGGCAGACTCCCTTCCACCACGATCTTAATGGTTTCAGGAACCTTAAACCAGCTTTTTCCGCTTGAGGCCGCTATCGCGAGATCCGTTGACCCGACTCCGGTCGAAAGAACATTTATCGCCCCATATGTACATGTATGAGAATCCGCGCCCAATACCAAATCTCCGCACACAACATACCCCGATTCCGGAACCAATTGATGACACACTCCGCAACCGACATCAAAAACTTTTACCTTATGTTCGCGGGCAAATGCCCTGATCTTGTCATGTATCGCGGAAACCCCGATATTCGGACTTGGAGAGGAATGGTCGATAACCATACAAAACGCCTCTTTCGAAAAAATGGACGCATCCTTCATCTTCCGAAAACTGTCTATTATCATTCCGCTGGTTCCGTCTTGTCCGAAACAAAAATCGACCTTCGCGATAACTATATCTCCGGCTTTCGCTCTCGATGATGAGTGTTCCGATAATATTTTCTCAGCAATAGTTTGTCTCATAAAACTCCGTTTTAGTTTGTCATTGATCGTTAAACTTCCACCACGAACCCTCATTGATTGCTACCGGTCTACGAGGTTAATGATGAAATCGTATGTCGTATTTGGTATATCGTATATCGTTTTAAAATTCCGCCGGAGGCGGGTCCGCCTCCGGCGGAATTTCTTTTGCGACATACGACATACCATATACGATATACGAATCAATTATCCAGCCATTCTTTTATTCTTCGGGCGCCTTTTTCCAATGTTTGCATACTGCAAGCAAAACTTATCCTTACAAAAGAATCTTCCCCGAAAGGCCGACCCGGGACAACCGCCACTTTTTCCTCATCTAAAAGACGCTTGGAAAAATCCATTGAATTCATCCCTGTGGCGGATATATCGCAAAACAAATAAAACGCGCCGGCCGGATTAAACGGGGTTAACCCGCGAACTTCGGATAGACTCTTAACTAAAAAATTTCGACGCTGTTCGAACTTCTCACAATTTTCCTTCATTTTTCCTTCAAGATCCGATACAAGAGCGCTTTGGGCGGCCGCCTGACTTATGGAACAAGGATTCGATGTCGAATGGCTCTGAAGTGTGGTTACCATACTGATGATTTTCTTGTTCCCCGCCATATACCCTATTCGCCACCCTGTCATGGCATAACTTTTCGAAACACCGTTTACGATAATGGATGCCTCACGCGCGGCGCTTGATAATGACGCGATAGACAAATGCTCTCGTCCGTCAAACACTATCTTTTCGTATATTTCATCACTAATGATCATAATTCCGGCTTGAAGGCATACTTCAGCTATCTCTTTCAGATCTTTTTCTTCATAAACCACTCCGGCCGGATTTGACGGACTATTCAAAATAATAGCTCGTGTCTTTTCATTTATTGCGGATTTAATTTCTTCCGCTCTGACCTTAAACCCATTTTCCGGTTTTGTTGCTATAACCTTCGGCACGGCTCCGGCTAACATTATCATTTCCGGATAACTCACCCAATATGGTGAAATAATTATTACCTCATCTGCCGGATCACATACGGCTTGGAGCACATTATAAAGTGAATGTTTCGCCCCATTCGAGACCGCGATCTCACTTATATCATAATCTAAATTATTGTCTTTTTTGAACTTACGGCAAATGGCCTCTTTCAGTGTTTTTGTGCCTCCCGCCGGAGTATATTTTGTAAGCCCGTCTTTTATCGCCTTTATCGCGGCTTCCTTAACAATTTCCGGGGTATCAAAATCCGGTTCCCCCGCCGCCAAAACAACAACATCTTCCCCCGCCGCTTTCATACTTTTAGCTTTTGACGTTATCGCCAAAGTCGCGGAAGGCTGAATTTTCGAAAGTTTCTCAGATAATTTCATAATAAATCTCCCTTAAAACACTCATTTTCACCAAATTTCCCATACACAATTAAAAGAATAAAATATCATATCACAGGCAATATTACAAGAGAGAAAATTCCCGGAAAATTGTCAGTTGATCGTTAAACAAAATGCTGGTTTTGTATCAGTGTGCGAGAAAAATCTTATAAAAACAATCTAAACCCATTCATTATACTATCGCAAACCATCTGAACGATATTATCAAGATCACCATGGCTGCACTTCTCCAATGCCATATAATACTTATACCTGTCTTCGACTCTTATTATCGCCGGAGCAAAACCTTGACTTAAAAGCTGAGTTATCATAATTAAACGCCCTACTCTGCCATTACCGTCAAAAAAAGGATGTATTATCTCAAAATTATAATGGTGTCCGGCGATTTTTCCGATAGGATCACGCCCATAATGATTCAAGTTTTTAATAAATTGCGCCATTTTTAACGGCACATCCTGCGCTGAAGGCAATGCCGCATCAGCGTTGGTTAAATTTACGTATCCCGTTCTATATTTGCCGGGCAATTTATTATTAAAATTGTACATCGTTATTTCATGTAATTTCAAAATGTATTTTTGGGTAATTCTAAAACCGGGACGAATTTCTTGTAGCATAAACTCCATCGCGTTCTTATGATTTACCGCTTCCAGAATTTCAAACAATTCTTTTCCTCTAACAGAATGCCCGGCAATAGCCGCTTCAGTCTCGCCTTTTGTCATTCTGCTTCCTTCTATCGCATTGGAATTGTATGTCGTTAACAATATAAACTCTTTTCTTATTTTCCGATTGTTTCTCAAAATTTCTACCGGGTTATTTACTTTATTTTTCAATTCAAACACAATTTCCCGCAAATCAACGTATTCTTTAAACAACTGATCTATATCACGACTCTGTTTAATCTGAGGCTTAACACCTCTATCCAGCCAGCGCCAAATTGTTTTATAGTCAATTTCCAGCCGTCTCGCGAGCATTGTGCGTGTTATCCCGACTGTTTTTATTATTTTTTGTAATTTTTCCATATCCGAAAAAAACGGTACCTTCATACATCCCTCCCTTCATATATGGCTTAATTTGAAATGGCTATTAATTATAGTATGCCATATGGAATGCCGTAAATCAAGTTATTTTTTATTTATGGAATGCAGAACGGTAGTCGGCCCTATTTTTTCCATATTCCTCTATTATTTTCTTTTGCTTCAATTTCCGCTATTTTAAGACGTCGCAAATATTTTGTGTTGGGGGGGATAATTAAAATTCTCGCGCGACCGGCTCTTAATATCTCCTCGTTAACCATTTTATTGTCCGCGTAAACATACGCGAGCCATCGCCCGTATTTATCATACTTTTCCTCGTCAAACTCAAGTTCCACTTGCCCCCTTCCGACAAGCTCACTATTAAGTTTTTTCGCATCCAGAGAATAAGGCTCCGGAGAATAAATCCAGCCTCCGCGCGCGCGTTTTCTTGTCTCGGGAGAATCAATTCCGATATAACGAACAAATTGCCCATTTTGAAGCTGAATCGTATCCCCATCAATAACACGCCGAACAAAATACCCGTTTTCGCGCGCTACGTCGGAGTCCTTCCCTACGCAACTACTTGCTATCAAAGAAGTTACTATTACAACTGCTCCCAAAAGATACATGTTTTTCAGTTTCATCAATTCCGCTTTCTCCTCACCCCACCCGTAGAGTGTATATTGTTACAATTCAGGTAACAACTTGGGAATTAATTTGAAATACGTAGGGGCACGGCATGCCGTGCCCTTACCCTTACGAATCGTGCCTTTATAAAATCTATAGTTGATTTTCGAATAGGTAAGGGATGCATATCATTACCTAAATTGTGACAGTATACAAGGCACATTACATGTGCCCCCAGCAACCTACGAAGTTACTGGGGATTGATTTAACAACCAACCGACCCGCCCGAAGGACATAATTTATTTACCGGACATTCAGCACACAGAGGTTTTCTGGCATTACACACTTCACGGCCGTGCCTAACCAATAAACTTGAGAGATTTCCCCATTTCTTTTTAAGAAAAAGCTTCATCAGATCACGTTCTATTTTTACGGGATCCGTATTTTTAGTGAAATTAAGTCTTCCGCTGAGGCGTTTCACGTGCGTGTCAACGGCAATACCTTCGTTTTTGCCGTAAGCGTAAAACAAAACAACGTTCGCTGTCTTTCGCGCGACTCCCGGCAACAAAATAAGATCTTCCATCGTATCAGGAACTTTTCCGTTAAATTTCTTATCAATTATCCCGGCGGCGGCGATAATGTTTTTTGCCTTATTTTTATAAAATCCGGTTTGCCGCACTTCTTGTTCAAACTCTTCCAAATTAGCGGCGGCGTAATCTTTCACGATTCTATATTTTTTGAACAGCGTCTTCGTAACTATATTTACTCTCGCGTCCGTACACTGCGCTGAAAGTATTGTCGCGACCAATAATTCCATTACGTTTTTGTGCCTAAGCGCGGTAGTCGCGTTCGGATACGTAGAATCTAATGTCTCATAGATCTTAAACGCGCGTTTACTGTCCATAACGCTCCTCTATACCATCACCCTCGTAGCCATTCACGGGCGGACATAAGACCCGCCCCTTGTATATTGTCACAATCCAGGTAACAAATCGATAGTGACCGGGACCGCCCGACCATTTTGTCCCCTCTTCAATTAATCGGACAAGGCAGGCCTTGTCCCTACGAATAATATAAAACATGCCCAACAAATCGTAGGGGCCGGGCCTGCCCGGCCCTTTTATCCCCATCATCATTGATAACCTTTGTATGTTG
>JADHWG010000019.1 GCA_016783605.1 Candidatus Omnitrophota bacterium
GCACCAACCCAATTCCACCTCGTAGGTGGAATTGGGTTGGTGCCACCTACGAGGTGGAATTGTTGGGTTTAACGGAGAGAGATGAATTTATGAAAAATATGGGGATAAAACCTCCGTTTTATGGGGTTCGGACACTTTCGAATATACCGCCGGGCGATGTTTTCGCTTGGCTTGACGAACGGGCGTTATTCAATTTATCGTGGGGAGTAAAGCTGAAAGACAATAAAGAAAAAGAACGTCTTTTAGAGGAGAAATTTAAGCCTTTACTTCGAGATATGAAGGCGGAAATTGTTCAGAACGCGTGGCTGGATCTAAAGGCGGTATATGGATATTTTAAATATCGCGTTAACGCCGAAGAACTTGAAATATTGGACGAAAATGGCGCCCGTGTAGAAAAAATTCAGTTTCAGAGAACTGAGAAAGGTTTCGGATTAATAGATAGTTTCGAGAAAAGCTCCGAACTGAATAATATCGTGGCGTTTCAAGCGGTAACCGTAGGGAACCGGATCAGAGATGCTATCCAAAGTTTAAATGACACGGGAGAAGCGACTCGGGCATTTTTGCTTCACGGATTAGGTGTTCAAATGGCCGAAGCGTTGGCTGAATATACGCATGACACGGTTCGGAAAGAACTAAATTTGAAAAAAAACGGATCACGGAGATACAGCCCTGGGTTTCCGCTCTGGAAACAGTTGGAAGACCAAACGAAACTATTTAAAATACTTGATATTGAAAAACGGTTGGATATTCATTTGACTGAGGCGTATCAGATGGTGCCGGAGCAGTCAACGACGGCAATGATAATCATAGGGTAAAAGACAAGGAGAAAATTATGGCGGAATGTAAAATAGAGAAAAATAAAGAAATGTGTAATTGTACATATGAACCCTGCGCGAGAAAAGGAATGTGCTGTGAGTGCCTGCATTATCACAGGAAAAACGGTCAGCTTCCCGCATGTTATTTTCCGAACGATATAGAAAAATCGTTCGACCGAAGTATAGAAAATTTTATAAAAACATATAAAGCGTAGGGCGCGTATTGTCACAATTCAGGCAACAAATTGGGAGTTAATTTGAAATGCGTAGGGGCACGGCATGCCGTGCCCTTTATCTTATGAAATAAAATCGATAGTTGATTTTGAATGCGTAGGGCGGTCCCCTGTGGCCGCTCTAATAATTATTTCGATCCCGGAAGAGATCCGGGATCTGTCATTCAAAAAACAGCAGCAAGCAACAATAAACAGCAAAAGAAAGCAAGGGACATTAAAGCATCGATGTTTAAGAGAAAATATGATTGTTTAGTTGTCGGCGGCGGGCATGCCGGGTGTGAGGCGGCGCTGGCGGCGAGCCGGATGGGTGTTCGCGTGCTTTTCATTACGTTTCGGAAGGACAAGATAGGGTATACGTCTTGTAATCCTTCCATTGGAGGTGTGGGCAAAGGACAGCTTGTTAAAGAAGTTGACGCGCTTGGCGGCGAAATGGCTAAAGCGGCCGACGCGAGCACGATACAGTTTCGTATGCTCAATTCTTCCAAGGGTTATGCCGCAAGATCCTCTCGAGTGCAGATAGACCGTGAATTGTATAACAAATATATGTACGAGCGCGTTTTGTCTCAAATCGGTCTTGAAATTTTTGAAGGCGAAGTGACAGAGGTTATTTCCCGAAAACACATATGTAAAGGTGTCCGTGTTCGTTCGGGTCAGATCTTTAAAGCGCCAAACGTGGTGCTTACCCCCGGCACTTTTATGAACGGCACGATACATATCGGCTTAGAGCATTTTTCAGGCGGCAGGATCGATGAGAAGTGTTCGGTGGGATTGGCCGAGAATCTTTCGTCGCTCGGGTTAACGGTTGGCGTATTAAAAACCGGCACTCCCGCAAGATTGGACGGGGACACACTTGACTTTTCAAAGATGGAAAAGCAACTCGGAGATGAAGAGATTATCCCATTTTCCTCTTCTACCGAAAGAATAGTTTTACCGCAAAAAGTTTGCTATATAACAAGGACAAATGAAAATACTCACCGCGTCATACGCGAAGGATTGGATAGATCTCCGCTTTATTCCGGAAAAATAAAATCTACCGGGGTGAGGTATTGCCCTTCCATAGAAGACAAAATAATCAGGTTTGCCGATAGAGACTCGCATATGATCTTTATTGAACCGGAAGGGCTGGGTTCCAATGAGTATTATCCGAACGGTATTTCGACGAGTTTGCCGGTTGATGTCCAGAAAAAAATGCTTCGCACCATAAAAGGGCTGGAACGCGCCAAGATGAAAAAACCGGCTTATGGGATCGAATATAGCTATGTGGATCCGACGGGACTTAAGACCAATCTGGAAACGAAACGGATTTCCGGTCTTTTCCTTGCCGGGCAAATAAACGGGACTACCGGATATGAGGAAGCCGCCGCGCTCGGACTTATGGCGGGGATAAACGCGGCGCTTAAGACAAAAAGGAAAAACGCGCTTATTTTGGACAGATCCCTTGGTTATATCGGGGTTCTTATTGATGATCTTGTGACAAAGGGAACGAAAGAACCGTATAGAATGTTTACCTCTAGAGCCGAATATAGAATTCTTCTTCGTGAAGATAACGCGGATACGCGGCTTGCCGGTATCGGATATGAACTGGGACTTCAAAATGCCGATGGGCCCCTCCGCGCGCGGCAAAAAAAAGAGAAGTGTGCCGGTGAAATGGAACGATTAAAGAAAACGTTTGTTTCTCCCGGGGGAGAAGCGGATGTGGTTCTAAAAGAAAAAGGCATCGCTTCTTTAAACAAAAAAATGTCTATGTTAGAACTCTTGAGAAGGTCCGGGGTCTCTTACTCTGACATAATGAAGATAGAGAATAAAACCTCAAAATTAACCTATTACGAAAAAGTTCAGTTGGAGGTTGATGTCAAATATGCCGGGTATATTGAAAGAGAACTTCTTAGAATAAAAAAATTCAAAGATCTGGAAAAAATACGTATTCCGGGAAATTTTAATTATGAGAATATTCCCGGATTATCCAACGAAATAAAGGAAAAGCTTATGCTCTTTAGGCCCCGTTCTTTAGGGCAGGCATCAAGGATCTCAGGTGTTACCCCGGTGGCGATATCTATCCTTATGGTAAAAATAAAACAACTGGCAGGATGATGCTCATATCGTAGGGGCGGGGTTTCCCCGCCCTAATGGCGTAAAAATGGCATAAAGGGCGCGGAAACCGCGCCCCTACGCTATATTAAATTTTTGGTTTTGACATTATGTATTATCACTCCTACAACAAATATCTAAAAAAGCGGTTTGGGGAAAAAGTTCGGCGGATAAGTTTAAACGCGGGATTTGGTTGCCCAAATAGAGACGGATCGATAAGTTCCAAAGGATGCGTGTTTTGTAATGAGTCGGGGTTTTCCCCATGGGCTCAAAAAACCGTTCCATTGGAAGAGCAGATAAAACTCGGTCTCGCCGGCGGGAAAAAGCAGTTTGGAACAAAAAAATTTATCGCGTATTTTCAAAACGGCGCCGGGACTAACGCCGATAGCGAAGATCTGAAAAAAATGTATAGCGTCATAAACGATTATCCTGAAATTGTCGGACTTTCAATATCCACAAGACCGGATTGTGTTGATGAGGAAAAATTGGATATCGTCGGCGGGTTTTTAAAAAATTATGATGTATGGATCGAATATGGCGTGCAGACAATACATGAGAATACACTTAAAAAGATGAATCGAGGGCATACGTTTCCTGATTCGCTTGAGGCGATCGAAATGACCGCGGCGCGGGGAATTAAAGTGGGAGTGCATATTATTTTGGGTCTTATTGAGGAGACGAGCGAGGACATGATGCGAACCGCGGAGGAAATATCACGTATACCGGTCTCAGGCGTGAAACTACACGTTCTTCATGTTCTGAAAAACACCAAACTTTCTGAAATGTATGGCAAAGATCGGGTGAATTTGTTAACGAGGACAGAGTATGTAAAGAACGTGTGCAGTTTTCTGGAAAAGTTGAAAAAAGAGTGTGTCATTCTGAGACTTGTCTCGGATGCCGGCAGAGATTATTTGGTCGCGCCGGAATGGGTAACCAATAAACAGCTTACAATAAAAGGGATAGAAGCGGAATTCAAGAGGCGCGGAACGGAGCAAGGCGCGTTGGTCAACCAAAACACAAATTCTATCCCGTAGATGGAACATTATTTTTTGAAATTAGTATTATTCGTAGGGGCACGGCATGCCGTGCCCTGAGACATTTTTCTTTTATGCGGGCATAACATGTGCTACTATATGTGTGGATTTAACTCAATAAGTTAGGAGGGATTATGAAAATGAAACTTTTTATATGTATTGGGATTATCTGTTTTATGGTGTTTTTTGCGATTTGCGAGGGGGTTACCGCGCAAAAATCTTCTTCTGATCTTTTAAAAGCGGGACTTTTAGGAGCGGGAGCGGGCGCGGTGGGCGGTGCCGCGAGCGGCGCGAAAGGTGGAAATGTGTGGAAAGGCGCGCTTGCGGGAGCGGGCGTGACCATTCTCGGCGGGGCGCTTCTTGACTCCATAAGCGGGGAAAAAGTTGATGATGTCGATAAAATTGACGGAGTAAGCCCAAGAACCGCGTATTCGGACGGATATGAAGCGGGATATGGAAATGGATACAAAAAAGGATATACAGAAGGCTATAACGAAGGACTAAGAGAAATAAACAGATCTTAAAGATCGAGTTTTCATTTTTAGTTTACAAACTTTCCGACAATTCTTCCGGTTGTATGTGAGTTGCCGACCTATTTGTTTTTTTCAAAGTATAGTTTCTTCCTGTTTTATTCTTACCTTCAATCGCACCTCGTAGGTGCAACTTGTTGCACCTACGAGGTGCGATTGAAGGTAAATGAAAATAGAGGGTTAATAGAAGAGAGCGGTTCAAATATGACGAAAATATTAAAAGTGAAAATATATTCTTTGGCGTTTGGCGGGCGGGGGGTTGGCAAAATTGACGGGAAGGTTTGTTTTGTGAAAGGCGCTTTGCCGGATGAAGAGGTTACGTTCCGGGTTACAAAAGATACTTCCAGGTATACCGAAGGCGAAGTACTTGAGGTGAAAGTTCCGTCAAGTGATAGACAAAAACCGGTTTGTCGATATTATTCCATATGCGGGGGATGTGATCTTCAGCATATTTCGTATGAGAAAGAGCTGTTTCATAAGAATGAACAGGTGAATCAGCTTATTAGGAGAATATCGGGAGTGAAAGATTTTACCGCGGATGTTATTGTGCCGTCAAAAGACTGCTATCATTATCGTTCAAGCGTTACATTGCATAGAAAAGGCGGCGGATACGGATATTATGAAAAAGGAAAACATTCAATAATACCGATAGATGAATGTCCCATAGCGGAGAAATCCATAAATATGGAACTTGGCAAGATCCGCGGCGAAAAAGGTAAAAACGACATCACTCTTAAAACTGATTTTCAAGAGAAAGTCTGGTCTTCCAATGTAATGGGGGAAAGATTTTTTATTGATAAATATGATGATACGGAGCTTTTTATGTCTCCAAAAGCGTTTTCTCAAGCAAATCGCGATACTGTCGTGCGTGTTATAAAGATTCTGAAAGAATGGATCGGATCAAATGAGGAAGCCGCCTCGCTCTTTGATCTATATTGTGGTACGGGGTTATTCAGCTTTTCTTTAAAAGACAGTTTTTGTTCAGTTTCAGGGATAGATTCAAACAGGATCGCGATAAATTGCGCCAAAAATACGGTTAAGCGCGGCAATATTAGGAACGTTAAATTTTATAAAGGTGACGCGGAAAAATTGTTTTTTGATGTTTTCCAAAGAAATAAAACCTCTCGCAATATACTTTTTGTCGATCCGCCTCGAATGGGACTGGCAAAAAGCTTTCTTGAAAAAGCGGCACGCGTAAATGACATTGACCGGATATATTACCTTTCATGCGATCCCGCAAGTTTCGCCAGAGACGTTAAAGTGTTAACGAATTGTCGCTCGTGGAGTTTAAACAAAGTTCTCCCGTTCGATATGTTCCCAAGAACAGCACACATAGAAGTGCTAGCGGAATTTACACCCCCCAAAACAAACTCGTAGGGGCACGGCATGCCGTGCCCCTACGAGACTGTTTTGGCAGGCGGATTGTTCTTGATGAAGATGGGTGTTTCGTATATGATATGTGTGCGCGAGGCGGGGGGTGTGGCGCGCATCGTACGGGAAATAGGGTTTTAGGGTTTATTGATCAAGATAAAAAAAACAAGGAGAAAAATATGTTCAGAAAAGAGATCAAGGTGTTGGATTGCACGATAAGAGACGGCGGACTTATAAATGATCATTATTTTGACGATAAATTTGTTCGAGAAATTTATAAAGCTGTGTCTTTGGCGGGTGTTGACTATATGGAGATAGGATACAGGTGCTCTAAAAACATTATGTCTCCGGACAAGTTCGGAAAATGGAAGTTTTGTGAAGAGAGTGTTATAAAAAAGGCGATCGATGGAATAAAGTCGAATACGAAACTTTCCGTTATGGTGGATGTCGGGAGAGTCGAGGAGAGAGATATTCTCGCCGCGGAGAAAAGTGTGGTAGACATGATCCGAGTGGCAACTTATGTGAAAGATGTCGATAAAGCCATTGATCTGGCGAACCAAGCTTTGGATAAAGGATATGAAGCAACCATTAACATTATGGCGATATCCAGAGCGAATGATAATGAACTGGACGAAGCGTTAGCTCAGCTTGAAGCTGAAACAAAAGTGAGCGCGGTATATATTGTCGACAGTTTTGGCGCGCTTTATTCTGAAAGTGTGACGCATCTTGTGGAGAAATATAAGAAGTTCTTAAAAACCAAAGAAGTTGGGATACACGCTCATAACAATCAACAACTCGGTTACGCGAATACCATCCAAGGAATAATAGACGGATGCAATTTTGTTGATGCTACCGTTTACGGTATAGGCAGAGCCGCCGGGAACTGTCCGTTGGAACTTGTGATGGGGTTTTTGAAAAATCCTAAATTTGATCTGAGGCCGATTTTGGATGTGATCACAAAAGAGGTTGTTCCTTTAAGAGAAAAAATTGAATGGGGTTATATCTTGCCGTACGCGATCACCGGTATGTTTAATGAACATCCCAGAGCCGCCATGGCGCTTAGGAAAACAAAAGATAAAGACAATTATCGTGATTTTTTTGAAAGCCTTTCGGCTATGGAAGTGGAATAGTTGGATTATATGTGTTTCACGTTGCACGTGGCACGTTACACGTTTCATGCGACACGTTTCACGTTTTCTCTCCCCCCAAAGGGAAGAGAGAAAAAACATGAAACGTGCAACGTGTAACGTGTAACGTGAATGCGATATGCTAAGACAATGAGAATTTACTATCCAAAGCTTTTAATCGCTGATAAAAGGGGCAGAATATTTGACGTGCCTTTTTTTGAGGCGGCGGGGATGGCCGGCGGAGAATATTTTCGTCTTTCTTCTCGGGATCTTATAAAATTACCTGCCGACAGTGAACTTTTTATGCTTCCCGGGAGATCTCCCGTTGGTTTCGATCCGGACAAACGTTCTTTCGTTCGAATTGAAAACAATCCTTTGATCAAAAAGAAAGAATCCTGTTATGCTGTTGCCGCCTTTCTTGCTCCGGGATATACCACAACCTATAGCGCCGCGTACGCGGAGCCAAAAAAAACGAAGAAATTGCCGCTTTTCAGTTACGCGGCGGCAGTATTATACAAAAACGAGTTTTATGCCGCCGGAGTTCGGGTTGACAAAGAAAAACGCCAAGAGCTTCGCGGTATGGATATTGAAAAGGTGCGAAAGAACGTTAAACTCCTTGAGAAAGTTTTTCCCAAAAATAGATTGGTGCGGCATTTAGAGACTTGCGCGCTGACTTACGGGTGTCCGGCGGCTAAAAACTTTTTTCTTAAAAGATATGAAGGACCGCTTCCGTCTTCACCTTTCTGTAACGCCAGGTGTCTTGGATGTATATCTCATCAGCCCGGCTCGGGCTGTTCCATCTCTCAGCCGCGTATTAAATTTGTTCCTACCGCCGAGGAAATAGCGACGATCGCGCTTTTTCATATTCAGAATGTTCGTGAAGCAATTGTAAGTTTCGGGCAGGGATGCGAAGGTGAGCCTCTTATGGTGGGGGAAACCTTGGAAAAAGCGATAAAACTTATAAGAAAAAAAACGTCAAAAGGCGTTATTAATCTCAATACTAACGCGAGTAAACCGGATGTATTGAGCAGACTTTTTCGCGCGGGACTTGATTCGATAAGAGTGAGCGTGAACAGTTTTCAGGAAGAATATTACCGGAAATATTATAAACCCAAAGATTACACTTTTAAGGAAGTGGCAGGTTCAATAAAAACGGCGAAAAAGAACGGTGCGTTCGTGTCGCTAAATTATCTTGTCATGCCGGGTTTTACGGATTCAGAAAAGGAAGTAAACGCGTTTCGTAAATTTTTGAATAAACAAAAGATCGATATGATCCAATGGCGTAATTTGAATTATGATCCGATATTGTATTTCAAAGAGTTGGGCATAAAACCGGGGCAAAATAACATGATCGGTGTTGGTACGCTTATTCGGAAGATAAAGAAAGATCACCTAAGTTTAATGCACGGATATTTTAATCCGTCACGGCGCCGGATATCCGGCGCGCAGTGTGGGGTTTTCCCGCTCTAATGACATAAAGGGCACGGCATGCCGTGCCCCTACGAATTGGATATGAATAAAAAAAAATACCATTTTAAGTATGGGTGCATAGTTTTTGCGGTATTATTTGTTTTCGCGGGATGTAGTACGAGACAAAACGCGCCGGAAATAAACATAAACGCAAAGTGCGCTGTAATTATGGAAACGAAAAATGGGAATGTGCTTTTCGCGAAAAATGATGATGAGCAGTTTCCACCCGCTTCGACCGCAAAAATCATGACGGCAATTGTGGCGACTGAAAGTATGCCGCTGGATACAAAGATCACGGCGTCTAAAGAGGCAACGGATGTTGAGCCTGTGGTGGCAGGTCTAAAACCGGGAGTAAAATATAGTTTGCGAGATCTTTTGGCGGCGGCGCTGGTCAGATCCGGAAACGACGCCGCTCGAGTTATTGCCGAAGGTGTATCGGGTACGGAAGACGATTTTTCGTATTGGATGAATGATAGGGCTGAAAAGTTAGGTATGAAAGATACATATTTTGCCAACGCCTCCGGGCTTCCGACGGGCGTGCGGGACGAACAGTTTGTTACGGCGCGGGACTTGGCGCTTTTAATGAAAGATGTTCTTAAAAACGAAATTGTTATGGAAATGCTTTCCAAAAAAACCGCAAATATTACCGGTAGCGACGGAAAGGCGATGCATTTTAAAACCGTAAACAGAACACTTTTAAATAAAGAAAAAGCTTTATGGGGTAAGACAGGGTATACAAAAGAAGCAAAACGTACATTTGTCGGTGTGGATGCTTCTGTCAAACCGCGGATAATAGTTGCAGTGCTTCAGTCCGACGATCTGTGGGAAGATCTATCGATCCTAAAAAGAGCCGGACTCGAGTTGTATGAAGAGAATCATAGGTCAATATTTTTAAAGATTAGCGATTTTTTTTAACGCTGACAAACCCAAATTCCGTATTGGATGAATCGATTAAAAAATATTTCAAAAAAAACGTTCAGACAAAGTTTGTCAATGGCACCTTCGGTAAAAGTGCTCATTGCCTCCTCAGAAGTTGTCCCGTTCGCTAAAACCGGTGGATTGGCTGATGTTTCCGCGAGTCTCGCCAAGGCGCTCGGCGCTTTGGGTTGTGATGCGCGAATTATTATGCCGCTCTACAAATGCGTTGAAACCGGTGGATTTGATCTTAAGAAAGAAAGGCCTCTAAAAAAAAATGTGGCGGGTTTTGAATTATATTCCACTTTTTCCGGCGGAGTAAAGGTATATTTTTTACGTAATGACAAATATTTCGCGCGGAAAGGGTTATACGGCACATCGCGGGGAGATTATCCCGACAATGCTCTCAGATTCGGTTTTTTTTCATCAGCCGTTCTTCGCGCCGCGGAAAGTGCGGGATTCAAACCCGACATAATTCACTGCAATGACTGGCAAACGGCGCTTATTCCGTTCTATCTGAAGTTTAATTTTAATAAAATGAGTTTTTATAAAGGGATAAAAACGCTTTTTACGATACACAACATGGCGTATCAAGGGATCTTTGACAAAAAATTTATGGGTGAATTGCATATCCCGAAAAGTTTTTTTAATATGCGCCAGATGGAATTTTACGGTAAATTAAATTTCATGAAGGCCGGGATTCTTTATTCGGATCGAGTTAATACCGTGAGCGCGCGGTACGCCGAGGAAATAATGACTCCCGAATACGGTGGGGGACTTGACGGTGTTATCCGCGCTCAAAAAGAAAAGTTTTGCGGTATCCCGAACGGGGTGGATTATTCTGTGTGGAGTCCCCGAAAAGATTCTTTTATAAAAACCAACTTTGGTTCCGAAACGATAGATAAAAAAGCGGAATGTAAAAAAGATCTGCTTGAATATACTCGTCTTGATGTTTCGCTAAACGCGCCGGTAATCGGCTGTGTTACGAGGCTTACCGAGGGTAAAGGGATGGATCTTTTCGCGGCGATCATCGGAAAGATAATTGAATTGGGCGCGGGCATTGTCGTTCTCGGCAGAGGCAGTCGGGATTATAACGATCTTTTCGCGTCACTGGCGAAAAAATTCCCGGGTAAAATGTATGCCTCAAATGAATTTGATGATCCTCTCGCGCATAAAATAGAAGCCGGGGCGGATATTTTTGTCATGCCGTCGAGGTATGAACCTTGCGGGTTGAATCAGATGTACAGCATAAAATACGGTACTATCCCCGTTGTTAGGGCAACCGGCGGTCTTGACGATGTTATAACGGATTTTGACGAAGATAGAGAGAAAGCGAATGGATTTAAATTTTTAACCGCCGCAAAAAAAGATTTTTTTGCGGCAGTTAAAAAAGCTGTTGAGTTATATAAGGGAAAGCCTCTCGAGTGGAAGAGGCTTATGTTGAGCGCCATGAAATATGATTTTTCATGGGATAAGTCGGCAAAGAAATATCTGGAATTATACAGCAGTATGACGACAAAGTGAAACCGGAAAGGGAGGCATGAAAAAGCGCCGGAAACGTTTAAATACGGTATATTCGGACAGTTTTAAAAAGAACGGAGAAAGACCGTTTGACAGAACATATTCCAACTTTAACCGTGAATTCAGTCTTCCGGAGAAATACGGTCGGAATGAGATAGTTTTAATGGTTGCCGACCCGTTAACTATCTATGCGTATTGGGAAATTGAAGAAGAAGTTTTTAATGAAATAAGAAAAGAAAACACGAATAAAAAGATAAAAGGTTTGAAAAGGATATTGAGAGTGTACGAAATTCGAGAGACTTTCACGGGAAAGATTTTTGAAAATAGGATCGATGTTAAATTCGGATCGTTTTTAGGCAGTCAATATATTTGTTTGCCGGTATCCGGCAAGAAATGGACAGTTGATGCCGGGCTTGTTTCCGAAACCGGCAGGTTTTTCCCAGCAATAAGATCCAACGAAGTGAAAACGCCTCTATTCGGAATCGCCGCAAACGCGGCAGGGTCCATATCTTTTTCGTCCGGCGGCGCATAATAAAAGAAATTTTGAGATAAGAGAATGAACGGTTTTTAAATTAAAGGATACATATGTCAAAGGGGTATTTAGCTATAGTTTTACACGCGCATTTGCCGTTTATAAAACATCCGGAGCATGAGGATTTTCTTGAAGAAAGATGGTTTTTTGAAGCCGTAACCGATACGTATGTGCCGCTCATAAATGTTTTTGATTCGCTTCTCGCGGACGGAATTCATTTTCGCCTCACTTTATCTTTAAGCCCGACCTTGATATGCATGCTTAAAGACGAAGTTCTCATAGATCGATATCTTACGCATTTGGACAAGTTGATACGCTTGGCGGAGCTTGAGTGCGAGCGGCTCAAACATGATAGACCTTTTCGTCTATTGGCGGAAGAGTATTTGAGGAGATTTAAAACCGTCAAACATACGTTTCTCGAGAAGTATAACAAAGATCTTTTAAGCGCGTTTCGAAAATTTCAGAATTTCGGAAAAATTGAAATTATAACTTCCTGCGCGACGCATGGATATATACCATTTATGGATGTGTGTCCGGCCAGCGCGAAGGCGCAAGTCGCAGTCGGTATAGACACTTACAAAAGCGTTTTTGGAAAAGTGCCGAAAGGTATTTGGTTTCCGGAATGCGCGTATCAGCCGGGTCAAGAAAAAATTTTGACGCAGTTCGGAATTAAATATTTTTTTGTGGAAACTCACGGGCTTTTAGCGGGAACCCCCGCGCCCAAATACGGCGTTTACAGTTCCTATTCAACTCCTTCCGGAGTCAATGTTTTTGCCAGAGACGAGTTAAGTTCCAAAGCAGTATGGAGCTCTGAAGAGGGATATCCGGGCAACGCGAGTTACAGAGAATATTATCGCGATATAGGATTTGATCTTGATCATGATTACATAGAACCGTTTATTTCTTCATGTGGAAGCCGAATCCACACCGGGATAAAATATTATCGAGTAACCGGTAGGAATTCGGAGAAACAAGTTTATGTAAGAGAAAAAGCGATGGAAACCGCACGGTTTCACGCGAAGGATTTTTTGTTCGCGCGAGAAAAAGAACTGACGCGAGCCGCCGCCAAAATGGATACGCCGCCCATTATTGTCTCTCCATATGATGCCGAGCTCTTTGGGCATTGGTGGTTTGAGGGACCCGATTGGCTTGATCTTCTTTTGCGCGAGATCAATGACTCATCCGGCGCGGTTAAAACGATCACGCCTTCGGAATATTTAGGTCTTAAAAATGAATCCGAGGAAATTACACCTTCCGCTTCAAGCTGGGGATATAAAGGGCATAACGAAATGTGGCTGAACGGAACGAATGATTGGATATACCGGCACATGCATAAGGCGTCGGAATTTATGAGGAAAGCGGCCCGGAAGCATAAAGATCCGACTCCGGTGGAAAGAAGGGTGTTGAACCAGATGGCCAGAGAACTTCTTCTCGCCGAGTCGAGCGACTGGGCTTTTATTATGAAAACCGGCACTTTTTCGGATTATGCCGCCGGGCGAGTCAAAGAACACCTCGGGAGATTTTTAGCATTTGCCGAACAGCTCGAAAAAAATGTTATTGATCTTAAGATGCTGGAAGCCGCGGAAGATGTGTATAATTTGTTTGAAAATATGGATTATAGGGTGTACGCTGTAGATAGTTGATGGTTGGCTGGTTAGTTGATGGTTAGAGTGTTGAAGAGTTAATTCCCCGATCGTGGCATATGCAACACACAATTACAAAGCAACTATCAACAAGCCAACGATCAACTAGCTAACAAAAAAGGTTTATTATGAAAGAAGTTTTATGTGTGATACTTGGCGGCGGCAGAGGAACAAGGCTTTTTCCTTTAACCAAAGAGCGGTGTAAACCTGCCGCGCCCTTATTCGGAAAATACAGGTTGATAGATATCCCGGTCAGTAATTGTCTTAACTCCGGATTTAACCGTATTTATATCCTTACTCAATTTTTGTCGGAATCTCTGAACAAACATATAAACCGCACGTATAAAATGGATCCCTTCACGAGCGGATTTATTGAGATCATGGCGGCGGAACAGTCTATGGATGATACGGACTGGTTCCAGGGGACGGCGGACGCGGTCAGAAGGTGTTTGAAACATTTCAATAATCCCGACATAGAACATATTTTTGTTTTGTCGGGAGACCAGCTTTATAAGATGAATCTTGAGGAGATGTATAGATATCATCTCGCGAAGAACGCGGAACTGACGATCGCGTGCAATTATGTCGCGCCGGACGAAACGTCACGGTTCGGTATTATGGGTATAGACGAATCCGAAAGGATAGACAGTTTTGTGGAGAAACCGGGAAATATTTCCGAAGTGGAACACATGGCTGTAGACCGTGAAGATGAGAGATCTTTTTTAGGGTCGATGGGGATATATTTGTTCAAGAAGAAAACGTTGATGAAATTGCTCCGGGAAGATAAAAAGGATGATTTCGGTAAGGAAATAATTCCCGAGGCGATAAAGAACAGTTCAACTTACGCGTTTCTTTTTAATGGTTATTGGCGGGATATCGGAACCATAAAGTCTTTTTATGAAGAAAATCTTTCACTGACGGATCCAATTCCGCCTCTTGACATATTTGACGAAGCGTGGCAGATCTTTACGAGAACAAGGTTTCTTCCGCCGGCAAAATTTGAGAACAGCCGTGTGGATAGAAGCATTGTCTCCGAAGGGGCGATAGTTCTTTCTTCGGAAATAAAGCATTCCGTTATCGGAATAAGGTTCAGGGTCGGAAGTTCCTCGAAAATTGAAGATTCGGTTGCCATGGGATGCGATTATTATGAAACGGTGGAAGAAATGAATAAAAGAGCCGGCGAAAATATACCCGCGCTTGGTGTCGGAAAAAATTGCGTGATCCAGCGCGCGATTCTTGACAAAAACGTCAGGATCGGCGACGGGGTTAAGATCATAAATAAGAAAAAACTGGATAATTTTGACGGACCGAATTATTTTATCCGTGAAGGCATAGTTATCGTAAACAAAAACGCGATAATTCCGCCTGGGACGACGATATAAAAATAACAGGGGGTCATTTATGCCGGATACATTTTTAATAACGATCATTTTTATTGTGGCTTGCACCGTTATCGGCGCTTTTGTGAAAGGGCGTTCGAAAGACGCGTGTCTAAAAGATTTCTCAGGTGACAATGTGTTCCTTGAACACACTGGCGGAAAACTAATTTGGGGCAACTTACTTGCTGAAAATACGGCTTTAGAATTTGTGTACAATAAAGCCTATATGGACAAGAAAGACAATCATGTGGAGACCAGTTACGTTCTTTACAAAAGCGAGTATAATAGTATAAAAATGATCTTGCGGTATGTAGACGCGCTGACGGAAGAAGGTAGAAAGGAAAGAGAAAAAGCGTTCAAGAAAATAACCGATCCCGGAAGTCGCGCGCGATTCGGGCGGAAAGTGCACAACTTTTTCGGTACGGTCAGGGATTCTTTCCTTGAGATATTGAATCTATTTATGGGGCAGGTTAAAACGAAAATGCCGGCCGGCAAAATTATTGCGGGACAGGACAAATATGTGTCGGAAATGAGCTCTAGAGCGCACGCGGCGTTCAATACAGCGTATGAACCGGTGCTGGAAAGATATATTGGGAAAAAAGTTGTTTTGGCAGTTGTCTCCGGCGGCGAAAAAAGCGAATATTCAGGTGTTCTCAACAATTATACGTCCGAATTCATTGAGATAATGAATGTCGCGATGAAAAAGAAAACGGAAAACTCCGGGGAAGAACTATGTGATGCGGATGTTATTATTCCGCGAAGTTTGGCGGTTGTGAGGCACGCCGGTGAATAGACAATAGATTGGAGCGAAATATGAAAATAGTCGGAATATGCGCGAGCCCCAGGAAAAACGGAAATACGGATACGCTTTTGGAAAAAGTGCTGGCAGGGGTCAAGGATCAAGGAGCTGAAACTGAAAAAATCTTTTTGAGCGATCTTAATATTCTGCCCGTTAGTGAAAATGAATACGAAAGTGTTACCAAAGAAGGTTTCTCGGTAGTGCAAGACGATATGAACATGGTCTTGCGTAAGATTGAAGAGTGCGATGCTCTGGTTATGGCATCTCCCATATTTTTCGGATCGATCTCCGCGCAGGCAAAGATAATGATAGACCGGTTTCAGTGCGTATGGCTGGCAAAAAATACATTAAAAAAAGAAATGTTTCAGAAAGAAAGAAAAGGCGTATTTGTTTCTGTGGAGGCGACAAACCGGGAAGACTTTTTTCAGAACGCGAAATCGATCGTCAGGCATTTTTTCGCGACAATAAATGTGAAATATGCCGGAGAACTTTTTTGTCCCGGAGTGGACACGAAAGGGAAAGTGTTGGAAAAACCGGAAGTTTTGGAAAAAGCGTATGAATTAGGCGCTATGTTAGCAGGGGCGAATCCAAGTGCCAGTTCGTTGGGAGACGTTCCGATTTAAGGGTAAAGGGCACGGCATGCCGTGCCCCTACGTATTTCAAATTAACTCCAATTTGTTGTCTGAATTGTGACAATATACAATGGGCACATGCAATGTACCCCTACAAAAGGAAAAACAAATGACACCATGCAGAAAATGTGAGGCGAAATGTTGCAGGTATTTCGCTTTTCAACTTGATACGCCGAAAAATAAGATTGATTTTGAAAACATCAGGTGGTATCTCGCGCATAAAGGCGTGAAGGTGTTTATTGAAAAAAGAAAATGGTATATGGATGTGGCTAATCCCTGCCGGTATCTGACAGAGAACCATATGTGCGGCATATACGAAACGCGGCCGCTTGTTTGCCGCGAGCACAGTACGATGGATTGTGAACGTACGCCCGGCGCGTTTGAACACGATCATGTTTTTAAGAACATGAAAGAATTCGATAAATACTTACGCAGAAGATTTAAATCCTACCGGCAAAAAAAACGCGGTAAGTAAGAAACTTGTGCGGATGTTTTAAATGGGTAACGTTGTTATTTAAAAATTTCATTAGGGCGCTTCACGAAGCGCCCTTCTTTTTTTTAATCGCGGCGGCTTGCCAAAAGTTTGTTACTGGTTATACTTGAATAGGCGCACCATAATATTAAACAGGGGTTTGTCTGAAATTTTTGGATGGGAAGGTGTTGTATATGAAGATATCCCGGAAAATAAGTTTGTCGTTTCTTCTTACCGCGTCAATTATCGTAGGCGTTACGGCACCTGTCCTTTACAACTTGTTTGGCGACGCTTTAAAACATTCCATATATGAACATCTAAAAACAACAGTTCAGTCGAGGCGGCACCATATAGAAACGCTTATAAGGGCATATATGCATAGTGCTGAGGCACTCGCTTCGTCCCACTCTTTCATGAATCTTTTTAATGAAAACGAAGACTACGAAAAGAGGGTCTCCGAAGCCGCTGAAAAGATAAAAAATGTTTTGGACGTGCATAAAGATTTTTTTGCCGTTCTGATTTTTGATAAAAACGGGAAAGTGATAGTGTCAAATTTTCCGGAAGATATCGGGAAGAACAAAAGCACAACAGAATGTTATGCGCAAGGACGTAACGACACGTTTTTTAAAGATATTTATGTTTTTGAACCCCATGACGTGTTTGGAATAAGCATATCAAGCCCCGTTAGTGTAAACGGTTCATTTGTTGGAATTGTATGCTCTAAGATTTCGGTAATGGATAAAATGTATGGAATCCTTACGGATAGAACAGGGCTAGGAGAGACCGAAGAAATATACCTGATTGACAGCGAAAGCCGTATGGTTAGCCCTTCTCGTTTTATGAAGACGACCTTTGAAAAACTGAAAATCGATACGGAAGGTACTCGGGCATATTTTAGGGATCTTGAAGAATATAAAAACGGAAAGCATCCGCATTTTCCGGACGTTTATGAAGGTTATAGAGGAGTGAGAGTTTTGGGAGTGCATGATCATGTTTTCTGGGCAAATTGGGGTATCATAGCCGAAATAGATGAGGAAGAAGTTTTGGGGCCGCTTGATGTCATGAAAAAAATTCTTGTCGCTATGTCCTTCATTATCATTTTAATTGCGTGGCTGATAGGGATTTTGGTATCAAAACGCATAACGTCTCCGATACGTAAGCTGCAAAGCGGCGTGGAAATCATCGGCAAAGGTGATTTGGATTACAAAATACCTGTTGTTTCGAAAGATGAGGTGGGAAAGCTTTCAAAATCATTTAATGTTATGACGGGAAACCTCAGAAAAACCACAACTTCTATAGGCAACCTCAATAGAGAAATAAGCGAGCGAAAAAAAGTGGAAAAAGTTTTGGCTGAAAACCGCGCCCAGCTTAAGGGAATCCTTGACGGGTCACCGGACTTAATTGCTCAAATTGACACTGATATGAAAGTTGTCTGGGCGAATAGAGCGGCACTTGATCTGTGTCCTGATGTTATAGGACTTTCTTGCTATAAAGCTTACGGTGACGGAACGGGAGGGCCTTGTCAAAATTGTCCGTGTATTAAGGCGTTAGAAACAGGAAACATTGAAACGGGTACAGTTTGCAAGTCTAACCTAAAAGGAATTAAAGGTGAAACTTATTGGGAAGATATCGGAGTGCCTGTAAAAGACGAAACAGGTAAGGTTGTTGGAGTTATATACATTGCCAGAAACATAACCGAACGAAAAAAAACGGAAGTGGAACTTAAGGCGGCTCATAAACGGATAGAGGATATACTCGGCGCGACCAACACCGGACTTGACATAATCGACGAAGACCACAACATTGTTTATATTGACCCCGAATGGAAGAAAAAATACGGAGATCCGACCGGAGTGAAATGTCATAAGTATTTTATGGGACTGGATAAACTTTGCCGGGGGTGCGGATTGGATGAAGCCATGAGAACAAAAAAAATGATTGTATCGGAAGAAAAATTACCGAAAGAAGGGAACCGTTCCATACAGGTTACAACTATTCCGTTTCAGGACAAAAATGGAAAATGGCTGGCCGCTGAAATTAATGTTGACATCTCTGAACGCAAAAAAGCGGAGGAAGAAACAAAACGGGCAATCGAGATCAAATCGGATTTTATTTCCATGGTTTCGCATGAGCTTAGGACGCCTCTAACCGCTATTCGGGAGGGTGTGAACATTATTTCTGACGGCGTTGCCGGCAAACTTACCGGTATGCAGAAAAAGTTTATCAATTTAACGCAGAGAAATGTGGACAGGCTTTCGCGTCTTATAAACGATGTTCTGAGTTTTCAAAAACTTGAGTCGGGTAAAATCGTTTTTGAAATGGCTCCGGCGGACATTAATTCCGTTGCAAGAGAAGTGAAGAAAACAATGACGGCGTACGCGAGCGCGAAAGGACTTAAATTTGTCATAAACGCGGATAAGAAAATATCGAAATTTAAATTCGATAAAGATAAGATCACCCAGGTTGTTATGAACATTGTTGATAACGCAGTCAAGTTCACGGAGAAGGGCAGCATCACGATCTCGACGTCTCTTGAAGACTCAAAAAATGTTAAAGTTTCAGTAAAAGATACGGGAATCGGAATTAAGAAAAATGATATACCGAAACTTTTTCAGAGGTTTGAACAGTTAGGCAGGAAAGACGGTAAAACCGGTGGAAGCGGACTGGGGCTTGCGATTTGTAAAGACATAGTTGAAAAACACGACGGGCGTATATGGATTGAGTCCAAAATAGGTAAAGGCACCGAGTTCAGTTTTATTTTGCCGATTCGATAGATCTTTTATGAACAACGTGAGGTATGAATTTTTGTTTGTTGAACAAGGAGAAAAGATATGGCTAAAAAAATTTTAATAGTTGATGATGAACTTGATATTCTTGAAGTGTTAACTTTCAGATTGAGTAAGGAAGGTTATTCTGTCGTGACCGCTGCAAGCGGACAGGAGGCTTTAGAACAACTTGAAAAAGAGGTGCCGTCTCTCATATTGTTGGATATAAGAATGCCGGATATAAACGGATACGAAATTTGTAAACGCGTGAAAACAGGCAAAAAATGGAAACATATCCCCATCATCATGCTTACCGCTTCCAGTATGCTGAAAGTGGAAAAAGCGGTTGAGAAATATAAGGTGGAAGGATTTTTGATAAAACCGTTTGATTATGAAAAACTGCTCGAAAAAATAAAAGAGTTTATTTCGTAAGGGCACGGCATGCCGTGCCCCTACGGATAATAGCAAAAAACTAAAGGAGACTGTATGGCTAAGAAAATTTTAGTTGTTGATGATGAGAAAGATCTTTTGGAAATATTAAAAGTGAAGTTGGAAAACGTTGGGTATGTTGTGTTAACCGCGGAAAACGGCCGTGACGCGATCGCGAAAGCAAAAACTCAAAAGCCGGATCTGATCACGCTTGACATCATTATGCCCGACATAGACGGCGCGGAAGTCGCAGAAACCCTGAAACATGATCCCGAGACAAAAGACATTCCAATAATATTTTTAACGTGTCTTGTCACCAAAGGTGAAGAGGAAAAACACGTTAAAGGTGGAAGATATTTTATGGCGAAACCATATGAAGCGGATGATCTGCTTAGGGCGATAAAAAAATATCTGGGCGATTAATACGCGTATCGTGGAATACTTAATGTAATGTTGATACACACCTCGCGCGATATTTAATGCAATGTTGATACACATTTCGCGCGATATTTAATACAATTTCGTAGGGGCACGGCATGCCGTGCCCTTTACCGCTACATGAAGGGAACAACCGTGAAAAAAAGAGAATTTAATTTTTTCGTATTTCACAAAATAGGAGGATTGCTTACTGTGATAAAAGAAGGCATCTCTATTGCTTTGGCTGAAAACACCGGGGATATTAACAAAACACAAAAACATTTTTTGGATATCGCTTATCGAAATGTGAATAGACTGACAAAACTTCTCAATAACAATTTTAAATTTCGAAGTTTAGCGTCCGGAGAGATAGAACGTGTTGCGGAAAAAGAGGACATAAACGAAATAATCAAAAAAATTCAGAAAGAAATTGCGGTTTTAATAAAAGAAAAAGGGATAAAATTCGTTTTCGTTCCGGATAAAACAATTCCGCCGGAGGCGACTTTTGACGGGGATCTTATTAAAGAGGTTCTAACAAATATTATCATTAACAGTATCAATTTTACCGAAAAAGGAAGCGTCACCGTTACGACGAGTTTCAAGAAGCCCGACATAAAAGTTGCGATAAAAGATACCGGAGGCGGAATCAAAAAGAAAGAGCTCCCTCACGTGTTCGATCCGATAAAATTAATGCGGCTAAAAAATGAAGTATGTCTGGGACTGGCCATTTCCAAAGAGATCATACGCCGGCACAACGGAAAAATATGGATAAAATCCACCCCCGGCAAAGGAACAACAGTTAGTTTTACCATTCCGGTGTGATTGTTGATGGTTGGTTTGTTGGCTCGTTGATCGTTGGCTTGTTGGTGGTTATTTTGTTGATTGTTGGTCATTGATTCGTAGGGGCACGGCATGCCGTGCCCTTTACGTTTTATTTGGTGGATAATTTAAAAGAAATCCAATAATACGCTTATGTAAAAGGTATTATTGGATTTTCTTTTTTTTGAAAATGTTACCGATGGCATACAGGGGATAAACATCAATGTTTCCGAAAGAAGAAAAATTTTCCAAAGATATACGTATTCCTTTTTTTAGTTCGTGCTCTTTGAGGAATATGTGCATACTTTGCATTTTACCTTGCGTGCCGGATTTTACTTCGATAGGCACAATTTTTTCACCCAATTGAATAATGTAATCTACTTCCGCGTTACTCCCTCTTTTTTCTTTGTGCCAATAGTACAGGTGCGGACGATTCGCGGAAGATGAATTTTTAATTATTTCAAGCCCGGTAAATAATTCCGCCATGTGTCCTTTGTTAATTAAATCGATAGAATCCGTATGTACGATGTCGGCAAGATTTAAGCCCAGAATTTTTTGCTGTATACCGGGATCATACAAAATGATCTTGAATTTATTCATTTTTAGCTCGGCGCCTAACGGCAATCCACGCGCGGAAGTATGATATATTTTGTAGGCTAAACCGGCTTGAATGAGTAGGTCTAAAGATTCCTTTAACGGTTGATGACTAGAACCGGATTCTATGTTTGAGTATTTAAATTTTGAACCGGTTTGTAACACGATAGAATTAAACACTTCATGTAACCGTTGTACGGGAGAACGTTTTTTATATTTCGCGAAATCATCAGTTAATGTTTCCAGTATATTGCCGAGTATTGTTTGACAATGGAGTATATTTTTCTTGCGAATGTATTCGTGTACGGATTCCGGCATGCCTCCAATGAAGTAATAGATCTTCAAGTAATCTATCAGCTTGTGATGGAAGGCTTTGTCTATCGGGGATTTGGGGCTGGCATCATTTTTTTGTTCGATTAAACCTTTCTCTCCGATGGCTCGTAAAAATTCGTCAAAAGACATAGAATGCATAAACAGAGATTGAATGCGTCCTACTCCTTGTGATGGAATTTCAGAAAGTACAAATTCAAGAAGGGAACCTGCCGCGGCAACATGTAGCTCTGGCAGTTTTTCATAAAAAAACCTTAAAGAACCGATCGCTTCCGGACAAGCTTGAATTTCATCAAAAAAAAGTAAAGTTTGTCCGGGGATTATGGGAACGGAAAAATATGCTGAAAGTTTTTGGCAAATTAATGAAGGATTTAAAGAGCCTGAAAAAATTGTTTTTATTTCTTTTTCCTCTTCAAAGTTAACCTCAAGGTAATGAGTAAAATCCTTACCAAGTTTACGGATAGAATAAGTTTTTCCAACCTGACGAGCACCTCTGACTAAGAGAGCTTTTCTTGGAAATTCATTTTTCCATTTAATTAGTTGTGTTTCGATATCACGTTTCATACAGAAAGTATAACCGAAAAGTGAGGAAAATCAAGGCGAAATTCAGAATTATTCGCGAAAAATCAGACCGAAAAATGCCGATTTTCTCAAAAAATCAAGGCAAACAGTATGCCCCGACGTGCAATATTGACACAACTATCTATGATTAAAAGAGATGCGAGAATTCAATTGCTATTGATCTAATAGGTTGCTTTGAACCAACGATTCCACCTACGAGGTGGAATTCGTTGCGGTTTCGTTGGCTTGTTGATGGTTGGCTTGTTGGATTGTTGATGATTGTTTCGTTGATTGTTGATCATTGATTCGTAGGGGCACGGCATGCCGTGCCCTTGTTTTTTTAACCTTTCCAAAAAATCTGATATTGTGCTACAATACATCTCTTCAAAAAGTGATCCTTTCTTAAAGCTATCGAAAACGGAGGCGAATTATGAGCGGCATTTTTGGTGTTGTGGCTAAAGAAGACTGTTCGGAAATTCTGCTCTATGGGACAGATTATCATTCGCATCTTGGAACGGAGTATGGCGGACTCGCTGTTCTCGGAGAAGAATTTCAACGTCAGATCCATGACATAAGTCAAAGCCAATTCAAATCAAAGTTTTATGAGGACGCCAAACGTATGTTGGGGAATAAAGGGATAGGTGTTATTTCCGACAGCAATGAACAGCCGATCTTTCTTAATTCGAAGTTCGGTCCGTTTTGCATAGTGACGAGCGGTTTGGTCGAGAACGCCGCTCTTTTAGCGGATGAACTGCTTAAACAAAACATCTCATTCAGTGAAATGACCGCGGACAGTGTTAACGTTACGGAACTGATCGCTAAATTGATCAATCAGGGCGACACCCTCGTCGACGGTATCGAAAAAATGTTTAAAAAGATCGAAGGGTCGTGTTCGCTCTTACTTTTAAATAAACAAGGTGTATACGCGGCAAGGGACAGGCTCGGTTATACGCCGCTCATTGTCGGAAAAAGAGACGGTGCGTGGGCCGTTACGTCAGAGACAACGGCATTTCCAAACAATAAGTTCGAGATAGTAAAATATCTCTCCCCCGGAGAAGTTATTCTCATAGACGAAAACGGAATGAGCCCACAGCATGGTGGAAACGGTCAGATGCAGATATGTTCGTTTTTGTGGATATATACGGGGTTTCCCGCGTCGAATTATGAAGGGATCAATACAGAAGTCGTAAGAGAAAGATGCGGTCGAAGTTTAGCGCGCCATGATAGAGACATCGACGCGGATCTTGTTGCCGGAATACCGGATTCAGGTGTCGCGCACGCGATCGGGTATGCTATGGAATCCGGGAAACCTCTCAGGCGTCCTTTGGTGAAATATACCCCGGGATACGGGCGCAGTTACACCCCGCCGTCACAGGAAACGCGTGACCTCGTCGCGACGATGAAACTGATCCCAGTCAAAGACATTATTGAGGGAAATAAAATAGTCCTTTGCGAGGATTCTATTGTAAGAGGCACACAGCTTAAAAATTTCACGGTGAATAAACTTTGGAAAGACGGGGCGAAAGAAGTGCATGTAAGAGCCGCGTGCCCGCCACTCATGTTTCCGTGTAAATTCTGCCTCTCCACGCGAAGCATAAACGAACTTGCCGCGCGTAAAGCGATACGCGCCATTGAGGGACATGATATTGAAAACGTTTCTGAATACATGGATCCCGAAACCGAAAAACATAAAAAAATGGTTGAATGGATCAGAAAAGATCTGGATGTCACAACCGTAAGATTTCAGACACTTCAAGATATGGTCGAAGCAATAGGTCTTCCAAAAGAAAAACTATGCCAATACTGCTGGACAGGTAAGTGCCCCGCAAACGCGGGAAAAAACCAAAAAGCGGAAATGATTTAATATGAATTGTTGTCCGGAACGGTTTAAAAACGCCGTTAAATCACTTGAAACGCTTGGTTCCATTTTAGAGGAAGATTTTTCGATTATAGTACGCGATGCCACCATGCAACGTTTTAAATACACATTCGAAGCGGTATGGAAATTTTTAAAAGAATATTTGAAAGAAAAAGAAGGCGTGATCTCTAATTCGCCCAAAGCGTGTTTTAGGAAAATTTTTTCTCTAGGATTTCTTTCGGAAGATGACGCTACGGCCTGTTTGGAAATGACGGATAGAAGAAATGACACCTCTCATACATACAAAGAAGAGGTGGCTCAAATAATTTATGGGAAAACAAGAGATTATTTTCTATTAATGCAAACCCTGATAAGTAAATTTGCCGACAAAATTTAAGGAAGGAGTTTTTTTTGTGAACAAGATTCAAACATTCCAAGATTTTTTAGCGACACAAAGCGTACAGGTGCCGGTGGCGGGTTTTATTTTGAATCTGTGTTTGGCGGCGGTTCTGTCTTTCGTGTTAAGCCGTGTTTACGCGCGTTACGGCGTTTCCTTATCCAACCGCAGAATGTTCGCTAAAAACTTTATGCTGATAACGATGACAACAATGCTTATCATAACCATCGTGAAGTCGTCCCTAGCATTGTCGCTCGGTTTGGTCGGCGCGCTTTCCATCGTAAGGTTCCGCGCGGCGATAAAAGAGCCGGAAGAACTGGCATATTTATTCCTCGCGATCGCGATAGGACTCGGATTCGGTGCCGATCAGAGAGTTATCACGATCGTCGCGTTTTTGATCATCTGCGGCATTACGATGCTTCGAAAAAGATATCATTCTTCGGGAGAAAACCAGAATTTATATTTAACTGTCGCGACAACCGGTACTGAAAAAATAGGATTGGGTCGGATCACGGAAAGCCTTAAAAAACACTGCTCCGCGGTGGATATTAAACGTTTTGATGAAAGCGCGGACGCGCTCGAAGCATCTTTTCTTGTGGAGTTCAACACTTTCAGTTCTCTGGAAGAAGCCAAAAGCGACCTCAGAAAACTGAACGATTCCGTCAGGATCACATTTTTAGACAATAAGGGAGTGCTTTAAGAAAGTTACAGGTTACAGGAGCCAGGTTACAGGTTACAGGGTTCACGTAACACGTTCCCGCCAAAGGCGGGTCCGCCTTTGGCGGGAAACCTGAAATCTAAACACATGAAGAACTTATTTTTTTCAGGCGTCAAGCATTTTAGATATGAAAGAAAATTTTTCATTGAATCTCTTAATGAAAGCGAAATAGAAGCGTTGATACTCGCGCATCCCGCCCTTTTTAGAGAAATTTATTATAGAAGAAGAGTCAACAATATTTATTTCGATACTTTTTCTCATGCGCACTATTTTGACAATATCGACGGCGCCGATAAGCGCTTGAAAGTGCGCCTCCGTTGGTATGGGAACACGTTTGGCGAGATCAAAAAACCGGCTTTGGAAGTAAAGCTGAAACATAATCTTCATGTCGGTAAACTCATTTATCCGATAACGCCCTTCATTCTGAATGAAAAATTTTCTTTAGACAAAATCCAAAAGACATTTAAAGAAGCCGCTCTCCCGGAAGCTCTAAAAATGCATCTTGCAGGTCTCAAATTCTCGCTATTAAACGGTTATTCAAGAAAATATTTCTTATCCGCCGACAGAAATTATCGGGTTACGGTTGATACTCAAATGGAAGCATACAAAATACTCTCTTCCGGTAATACTTTTCTATCAAGGGATATAGATCGAATCAATGTTATTTTAGAACTCAAATATAATAAAGCGCAAGACGAACACGTCGACAAAATAACAAATTTTTTCCCATTAAGAATAACCAGAAGCTCAAAATATGTAGACGCTATGGCGAAAATAAGCATATAGTGATTAGAACAATGCCGGAACCATTTAGTGTGTTAGAGAAAGTAAATTATGAATTTTTGCAAGTTTACATCTAAAAAAGTACCCGAATATCGCGTTGTTATTCTTGGCGCGGGAAAGAATGTGAGAGGGGATCTGCCTTCGGCGATGGTTAATGTTGATCCGTCGCATCATGTGTTGGACTGGCTTTTATCTTTGTTTGAGGATCTCTCATCCGTTGAAGTTAATTTTGTCGCGGGGTATAAAGCGAATATCATAATGGATCAATATCCAAATATGAATTATTTCTTTAACCCTGAATGGGGAGAAACCGGACCGGTAAGATCACTTGCCAAAGTTCCTCTTTTATCCCAAACCGCAACGTACATATCTTATTCGGATGTTGTGTTTCGAAAGGACGTTATTTCGCGGATGGAAAAGTGTTCCGCGGATGTAACTCTTGCCGTAGACACTTTATGGCGCGAAAGATATGAAGCGCCGAGTAGAATGGATATTGATCTAAAAGAGAAAATTCAGCTTGAGGGCGGTCGTGTTTTAGATATGGGAAAACATCTTTCGGCGAATGAGGCCAGCGCGCAGTTTACGGGGCTCGTCAGGATATCCGGGAGTAAGACGGAATGTTTTCAGGAAATTTTGAGGCGAAAACAATTTCAAAGTGACGCGAAATTGTCGGAAGCAATGCGGTTTTTTGTTAAAAATGATTTTTCTTCGGAAACAATAGATCTTAAAGGTCAGTGGGCCGAGCTGGATGCTCCGCAAGATCTGGCGCGTTTTGTGCTTGGAACCAAAGCGGAGTCGCTGGAAAGGTTAAGACCGTTGGTTCGTAAGGGCAAGATCGAAGAGCAGGTTTCTTTTACTCTCACCCAATGGAAAGATTCTCCGGAAGAAATTATCGGTAAAATTCGAAATGAGTTTAAAGACGCGCAACTTATTGTCAGAAGCAGTGCTCTTAGTGAAGATAATTGGGATAGGTCTTATGCCGGGATCCATGAAAGTGTTTTGAATGTATCTTCAAAAAATAGAATTGATATAGAGTGTGCCGTTGAGAAAGTGTTTGATTCATATCACCAAAAATTGGGTGAAAATCAAGTTTTGGTTCAAGAAATGATCAGTGACGTTAAGCTCAGCGGAGTGGTCCTGACACGCACTCCGTCTTTGGCCGCGCCCTATTATGTAATTAATTTCGACGATACTTCCGAACGAACGGATACGGTTACCTCGGGTGATGGAAAAAATATCCGTACGGTTTTTCTACATAGAAACGCGAAAGTGCGTCAAAGTTTACCGCGAGAATTAGATCTTTTAATAGAGGCGGTAAAGGAGCTGGAAAAATTAGTCGGGCATGATTCATTAGATGTGGAGTTCGCGTTTACTGAAAAAGGTACTCTTCATATTCTGCAGATCCGTCCCATAGCGGCTTCACATCTTTCGCGGCCGATAGATGATGTGAAAATTGCCGAAAGTATTCGAAAAGGTATTAAATATTTTCACAAATTACAGAGGGCGCGCCCTTTATTGGCGGGAGACTCTTCTTCTTTCAGTGTTATGGCTGATTGGAATCCGGCTGAAATGATAGGGACTAAGCCGAATCCTCTGGCATTTTCTTTATACCGGTATCTTATAACGGATGAAACTTGGGCTCGTCAGCGCGCGGAGTATGGGTATAGAGATGTGCGGCCCGCTAATTTAATTGTGGATTTTCTTGGTCATCCCTATGTTGACATTAGAGTTGATTTTAATTCTTTTATCCCTGAGTCTCTTCCTGAAGAATTAGCGGGGCGTCTTGTTAACTATTACGCGCAAAGGCTTAAAAAACATCCGGAATTTCATGACAAGGTGGAATTTGAGATCTTACATACTTCGATCACATTTGATTTTGATAAGCGCTCAAGAGTTTTAACGGAGGCGGGTTTTTCGAAAACGGATATATGTCTTTTAAGAGAAAGCTTTATCAAAATTACCACCGGCGGTATCGCCCGATGCCAAAGTGATTTGGATCGGCTTCAGGAATCGGAAACGCGTTATAGAAAAATTATGGCAAAAGTTTTGTCGCCTTTGGAAAGGGCTTATTTTCTTTTGGAAGACGCGCGTCGTTTGGGAGTGCTTCATTTCTCTCATTTGGCAAGAAACGCTTTTGTCTCAGTGAACTTATTAAAATCTCTTGAGGTGATCGGTGTAACAACAAAAAAACAAACGGAAAACTTTATCTCTTCCATACGTATCATTCCGGATATGATGAGGGAGGACGCGGAAAAGGTTACCTCCGGGAATATGAAATGGGAGGAATTTGTAGATAAATACGGCCATTTAAGACCCGGGTCATATGATATTACTTCAGCTTGTTATGCTGAGGCGCCTGACGAGTTCTTGAGGCCGATGCTTAACGGTGTTTGTAACAGGCACTTAGAGAACGAAGGTTGCCAAGTTTGGGATGAAAAAACTTTACAAGGCATCTCTATGGAGCTTGCAAAGTCCGGATTAAATGTGGATATAAAGCAGTTCGAAAATTTTCTAAGGAAGTCTATAGAAGGCAGAGAACTTGGTAAATTTATTTTCACACGAAATCTGAATGCCGCGCTTGTTGCGATCGCTGAATTCGCGGGGCAGTATAATATTTCGCGTGAAGATATTTCTTTTGTAAAGATCAAAGAGATATTGGGGCTTCGCGGGGCTAAAACAGAACCCGCCGGTGATATTCTTCGCCGTTTCGCGGGATTAAATAAAGAAGATTTCAATGTTACTCAGGCAGTTTCTTTGCCGAACCAGATCTTTTCAGAAACAGATTTTGTATGTATGGAACAGCTAAAAACCGCCCCCAATTTTATAACTCAAAAAAAAATAAACGCGAGAATAGTTTCTTTGACGAGAGGCAATGCCTTTCAGGAAGAGCTTTCAGGGAAGATAATAGTTATTCCAAGCGCTGATCCGGGATTTGACTGGGTTTTTAGCCGAAGAATAGCCGCTCTTATTACAATGTATGGAGGCGTTAATTCGCATATGGCAATTCGCGCGGCGGAATCCGGTTTGCCGGCGGCAATCGGGATAGGGGAATCTTTGTTTGAAAAAATTAATCAAGCCGAAATGCTGGAACTGGATTGCGGCGGAAGACGCATAGAAATCATAAGATAAGAAGATGTTATGAAGTTGGTCGGAATCACTCAAAGAGTGGAAAAAAGCCCGAAAGGCGAAAGAAGAGACTCGCTTGACCAGGCATGGAGCAGACTGCTTATTCCTTTGGGAATATTACCGGTTCCTTTGCCGAACTTGACGGAGCCTGCCGAAAGTATTGTCACAGAATTTAAGCTGGAAGGAATTATTCTAAGCGGCGGAAATGATTTAGCAAGCCTGCCTGATGCAAAAAATACAGCTCCGGAAAGAGACAACTTTGAACATGAATTATTGAAAGTATGTTCTGAAAAGGGAATACCTGTTCTTGGTGTATGTCGGGGACTACAGCTTATGGCAACACATTATGGGGGAAAAATAAGCGAGGTGA
>JADHWG010000020.1 GCA_016783605.1 Candidatus Omnitrophota bacterium
CGTGACTCTGTTCAATTCTTTTGCTATCATATCTTTGCTCCTGTTGTTTTTCACCCTTTGGGTGATGTGGCTTTACTTCTAAAACCATTATAACAACAGGGGCTTTTTTTGTTTACTTCTTTCTATTCAGGATATAGGGATCTCTTATGCCAGTTATGGCCTTAACGTCGGCAATTGGCACATTCTTTTTACCACATTCCGTACATAACCTATGCCGGAAATAATGCGGCGTGATCTCAAACCCTATTATTTTTCTGCTTTTCTCTTTTAAATAGTCACAGATCCTATTAGAAGTACACCTATTCCCGAGCCGATTCGGAAATAACCATTTTGTCATATTATTGTTTAACGCACTGCGAATATGTCTTTTCAAATCTTCATCAAGATACGTTAAAGGAGCCGCCACTTTCTTTTTCGTGGTTTCAGCGCGAATATTTATCGCAACCGGCCGAAACCCTTTTAACACAATATCCCGTTTTTCGATAAGCATTACTTCCTCTCTTCTCTGCCTACCCTATACATAAAATAGATCACATTGTAGTAATCCGGCCTATCCTGCTTAATGTGTGCCAGTAATTTCTCAATATCACTTTTGCGAATATTTGGATACGTCTTTTTAGTCGCCGGCGGCTTTTTAACTCTTTTTAATTGCTCTATTAACTCCTTTCTGCAGTACCCTAATAAATAAATCCGGTTCATAATAGCTTTTACATGTATAAGCTCTGACCGTATCCCGCCCTGCCTGCCAAGATCATTAGCATAATAATTTCTGTATTCCCTGAAAAACGATAAGGTAAGCTGTCCGGGATTTGATATGTCTGAAAAATACTTTTTCCTAAAATCCCCGAACATTCGCCAATACGTATTTTTATATCTTCCGCGAGTCTTCTTAATAAGTCCGGTTTCCGCTAAAATATCACCTTCCAACCTTTTCCATACTTCATCAAAATTCGCATTCAATCTTTCTTGCGTGCCTTTGGGCAACAATGATTTTTTCTGATATTCCGCTAAATCTGAAATCTTTTTATGATACGCTTCTTTTTCACATGAAGCATTCACACGATACTGTTTCCGGACACCGTTAATCTGGAAACCGATCTCGTATTTCTTACCTTTAATAATTTCTCTTATCCCGGAATATCGCCGACTCATTTCACCCCTTAAGCCATTTATCGAATTCTTTAACCAAAGTGTATAATCTTTTTCCGATCTTACGTAAGGGACACCCAGTTTTTTCTCTCCAACTCTTCCGTTGTATCGTATTTTGTGAGATCTCCAGAATTTCCGCCACTTGTTCAACTGTAAGTAAATCTTGTCGTGTCATCTTATCCCTCCTCATTTTTGTCGTTATTTCCCGCATGTAAAAAACACAAACACACAACTATCAAAAATGTTACTATCGCCATATCTATGCCTTCAATTCCGAAGCAAATAACTAAAGTACATGTAATCACGCCCGAAAAAACCACAATTGTTATTAATTTTCTATCCATATGTTTATACACCTGTATAGTTGTGGAGCAAAAAAATATTTACCAGGTAATTCCAATTTCTCTGAGCTTATTAAGAACTAACTCATTCTTAGGAACCGTCTCTCCTCTTTCCCACCTGGCAACAGTATTACTTGTCGTTTTTATCGCGTTTGCAAGTTCAAGCTGAGTCAGATCCTTCTCTTCCCGAAAAACCCTAACCGCCCTCGCAAACTTCCTTTTATCAATCTTCGTCATATCACTTTTTCAAATATACCACATGTATAGTCATGTGTCAAGGGGAATGTCTCAAAAAAATGTCTAGTCTTTATTTTGAAAAGCGTTATATCCCCATCCATTTTCTTTTTTAGTCCTCGAACGGCTCTCTCTCAGCTTCGCGTTTAGCATCACGTTCGTAGTCTTTTGCAAACTTACGCATTGCAGTAGCGAACCTGCGATATCCCTGCTGTTCCAGTGTTTCAGCTTGTTTCCGTCTTTTGGTAGCAATCTCACGTTCGTCCTTGCCAGCCGTAAAGCCATGCACACCGCGCATATTATAAAGCTTTATGACAAAACCAGATCTCATTCTTTCAGCATCTTTGTGATTTAGAACTTCTGCAATTGAGCGATGAATCCACAAGCTGTTTGGATCAGGCGGAGAATACGGAAGTACTTGGCCAATTTGGCTCATTGCTATATCGAAGTGACCTGATGCTGTAATAAGCTTTTTAACCTCATCTATCCATTCGGTAAAGGATTTGCCATCAAAAGAACCATCTGCGGTTATTCCTGGTACCGTCTTCCACGCATCAACAAGATGGTAAGCGTTTCGAGCAATATTCCTTTGTCGTTCGGTTGGCGGTTCTTTTCGTTCGTCCTTGTCCGATCGAAAGATAATCCCGATTACCTCGCAAAAAAAAGCAGGATTTGAAGCTAACTGGTGTTCAAGCGTCTTAGGTACCCCGCCAAATTCATGACCCAATAAGGGAAGATAATTCCACTCGATTTTAAAAAGTACATTAGGATCCGTGATTGGATTGTCTTGTAGCCATTTTATAATTTTGAGAATATCGTGTTGCGTACGATTATTTATTTTCTCTTCCACAATCAGATTATCCATAAGCGCACGTACCGCATAATCCGGTGAAAAGGTAGACTTTTCATGAACAAGATTACTTAAACATGTAATAGCATCTCTTGGTCGACCATGATGTAAGAGCTTATCTACTGCCTCTATTAGAGGTTCCCGTGTCCCCCATGGGTTTACATTAACATTTTTCCAATAGCTTGCCGCATTATTATCAAGGATTTTTTCAGCCCGACGCCAAGTGTCCTGAACAAATGGAAGAAAAGTAAGGAATGTAGTCTTCTGCTGGACGGTCCAAGAACACTTCATCACACCATTTACCCAAGACCAGCCTTTTAACCCAAACCTTCCCCAAATAAATCCGGCAATGAAAACCTTGAAAACTTTATCCTCTGTTTCCAGATAAATGGGTAGCAACGATATGTCCATCGAATCCTCTTCTATACAACCTAAAGCATATCCGACCTGATCAGGACATCCCACTTGTCGCGCAAAATCCAAGACACCCGCCATTTGAGCTTCTTTTACAATATCTCGTATCGCTTCTTGACGCCTCAAATTAAGATTTTGTTGTTGCTCTCTATACCCACCTTTTTCTCCAAATAGATCATAAGCGCGATCACTAAAGAGGCGGCGGTGAATCAGACTAACCGACTTTGGAGCCATTTTTGCTACAGTTTTTTCGATCTTTTCAATCTCTTCCATCGGCATTGCCCATTTTTCCCCTGCAAAATTACGATGTTTTGCAGATAGATCAATGAGTGCCTCCCAAAGCGGCAAACGATCAAGTTCTGCTAAATCAAGCACTACATCCGTAGAAAGATGTCTAAGCACGTTGGAATATGCTGAAGGCGGCAAATCTGGCAAACGATCAATTAGTTCTGTCAACTTTGGGATATCCCCCGCCGCCATGTTAACAGCCAATTCCGCATAGCAGGACACTTGATCTGAATACTCATGATTAGTAACTCTCTCCAACCAGTCTGTCGGAATAAAATCACGCCATGCGGGTTTTCGGCATCCAGAAGTGACGCCATGTCTATTTGGCAATAAAGCCTGCAGTAGCTTCCACCCCTCAGATGGTTGTTCTCGAAGTAGTGATTTTACGGCTTCCTTACGCTTTTGAATAGTAGCACAGGTCTGTACATGCCACGGCAAAAAGATATTTGTTAAGGAATTGGCTGGTCTATTAGCCCAAGTCCCGCCCGGATCAATAGCTACTAACTCACCTAACAGCACGGTAACACGCACTAAGTAATCGGAATGCCACGCCAACGTTTCGAGCGCCCAGAGTAGGCCACTAGTATAGTTCCCCCCCATTACACTAGAACCCTCTTGAGCATAAAGAACATTAAACGGACTTTTGGACGGATCCGATAATGCGTCTTCTACAGCATCCAAAAACTCATCAGGTGCCGCCTCTGCCAACATGGGTAAATGACTATTCAAACCAGCCCACTTTATTCCGTCCGCATCTTTCAACAATGCACGCACTGTCAATATGGCGACATTTTCGGCTTTACCCTGTGAGCAAGAAGATAAAGCGTTAGGTCTGCTCCCCAGTAAAGCGAGCGTTTCAGCCATCCCCTTGCGGAGAGCCCTAGAGTGTTTTAAAACTTTTCCGTGTAAATTCGCTGCGAAGCGATCCTCTTTCGGTAAATCAAATTTTGGATCATGTTCACCAAGAACCATAAGTGCAGCCTTCTGAAAACAATCCAAATCGTCGTCAAAAAGATTTGGCCCCAAAGCTGCCCATGCTTCACCACGTGATATTATTTTCCAACTCTCATTGTGTTGAGTTAGGGGAGTGTCCAAGCGTAGTGTTTCAGGGCGCACTATCTCGACCCACTCCCCATAGGAATTTTTTATTATGATCTCCGCAGCAGCACGATCTGCTGGGTTATCACCAATCCATCTTCCAAGAAGTCCAGCTTGAGAGAGCACTTGTGCACTTGCCCATTTAGCGTAGGGTGGCACCCCACCAAGACCTAACATGTGGCGTTTCAAAGCGACGAGCGACAAAGCGCCTGCGCCTGCTAATTCCCGCGCCCTATCACAAGGGTATTTCCCTTCTGTTAATATAGTTTCGAGCGCTGATGCGGGAGGACTACGCAGTGGAATAAGATTATCACCACCCGTCAAACCACTGGACGCTGGTATGACTATGCCATGGCCTTTCTTTTTAGCCGCCAAGAGTAATTGTTCTCCACAAGATTCCAAATCAAGACACGGGTGCCCAACGAGAATATGGGCGGTTTTCAAATTGACCATTGTGAGCCATACATCATTATCCTTTATAAACAGGCATTTATTGCAGAAAGACCTCTGTGTTTCAACATCCAAAGATGCCAGAAATGCAGAGACAAAGTCCTCTACATCTCTCTCACTTTCTGGTCTAAGTACCAATTGTTTTATCTCACCATGAAAAAGTCGATGCATTTCTGTACAAGCACGATCTCTGCCAACAAGAAAGATCTTAGGAGGCAAAGACGGTTCACCTGAACGTACAAGCTCTTGTACGTTTTCCCAATGTTCAGCAGGGGTAGAAAACCCAGTCATTGTCTTCGACAGTCCCATTTCTTTCAACAACCACTTTCCAATAGCCGGAAATTCGCATAGCCAATCGGCAAGCTGACCACCATCTAAAATCTTAATGCCACCCCATCCTGAGTTTTTCCGATCCTTTAACCACTTTCCCTGTGCTGGTTCGGTCCATCCACCGGCACTTGCCCCATAAGGAGTTACAAAAACAAATGAAGTATTTTGCCTCTCTTGAGATGTCATCCCATCAGTACGTTTCCTGAAATCCTTTGTTGCTTTGTTTTGAGGGTATTTACCCGTTCCTATTTCCCAGAGACTTCTTTCCTTAGGAATGAACTGGCGATAGCCATTCTCAGTCTCCACTATACCATCCCATCCAGGCTGATTAATGTTATCATAAGGTATTCGACAGGCGGTAAGATCATCCGCAGATGTGTTGACTAACAAATAGACTAACTCCGGAATAACCGCTTTGCTCGCTATTGTTTCAGCGTACTTTTGTATTTCTGTAGCGCTTACTATTTTAGTATGTTCCATATATCTCCTCCCTTATTAGGATAATTGTACTACTTTTTATCGGGGATGTCTAACACCCATAAATATTTTTTCACCACACTTGCACCACATTGAAACTATATTTTTGTGATTTTTGGACTGACGATAACTGATAATAGTTGGAGTTAAATGGAGACAGATGTTAGCATAACGTATAAAGATTATAGGGTCTTAAGAGATTCCCGCTTTCGCGGGAATGACACCAAATAAAAAAAGGCTCACGTTATGTAAGCCTTTTTTTATTTGGTGGAGGTGCCGGGATTCAAGGGGACGGTGGAGTGTAAGTTGTTCTAACACCAGAGGTTATAACGATAAGTCTTTTATTTGAAAAAGTTTAAATCTTTACAATATCTTACAAAAATTTACAATAAAAAATAAAGATTTCACCCTGGATGGGCGCTGATTGGGCACATAATTACTCATAGCTCTAGCTTACTTTTTACCAGCCGTTTTACCTTGTCTAAAACCACTTCAACAAAATCTATATACTCTTTACATTCTTTTCCCGTTACTTCTATCCCTCCATCATATAGATCTGAATTCCTCTTCGATCTCATCAAGTTCCCCAAAGCACTGATCCCGTCATCAGCAAGAAGCTCCGCAAGTATTTCGATTATCTTAATATGATGTCCTCGTGTGCTTTTTACTTTTCTTCCGTTAAAGCTAATGAGCGTGATGCCTGCTTTTAAGAGTGCCGTGTACGTGTAATTGAACTTCACATCTAAAAATTCATCTTTTTTTGCGATATCCAAATCACGCGTGGCATTCTTAAGGTTTTTGTTAATCTGTTCTTTCGTGAATTCGAATTTTGCGAAATATTTATCATCAAATTTCATTAAATCACCTCAATGTTCTTTTCTTTAAAAATAGTTTCAACAAAAGAATCATTTTTCTTTTTCCTGTCTTCGAATTCCTTTCTATCCATATTTACAACATTGATCTCCCTGCCAATTTCTTTCTGTAATTTACTGATCTCTTTTTGTAAATCCATGATTTTATGATCCCCTATCACTAAAAGATCGATATCACTATGTACCTCCATTGCGTCTTTAGCATACGAGCCAAACAGGTAAACCTTTTCAATACCCGTCACCTGCTTAAGCATTCTCTTTAATTTGCTTTCGATACCTATGGTCTTAAAAACTATTTTTCTATATTCTTCATACAAAGCATATAAGCGGTTTATTGAATATATTTTTTGGTTTCCTCTAGTCTCGCTTACCATAATCCCCTCTTCTTCTAATTCTTTGAGCTTTTTAACCAGATTCCTTTTATCCAAATCCAGTTTCCGTGATATCTCATTAACGAAAAGGCTCTCCGAGGGATTGAGGAAAAAATAATTCAACAGTACTTTTGTTACATTTGATTTCATCGATATCATGACGTGTCTCCTTTTACACCGATAAGTGTAGCACAATACACCTCACTAGTCAAGATTAAGCGTTCACCACACTCGAGAATATCTCTATCTTTCCACAACTTCCCAATATCCGCCCTTGGCAGGGCCAATACGTCTTATGGCTTCTCTTTTCTTAAGATTTTCGATATGCTTCTGAACCGCAGATTCATTTATCCCTAATTTCAACGCTAACGCTTTTCGCGATATCCTTGGATTTTCCTCTATTATTTGCAAAACCTTTGTCTGTTTTTCTGTTAGTTCTGACCACCTTTTCTGACCACCTTTTCTGACCACCTTTTTCTCCCCACTTATTTTTTCTTCTCGTAAGCTATACGGCGGACGCTTAAACGTAATCGTTATGAACTTCATCATCTAATTCCTGTTGCGTCATCTTAGCCTTATGCCCTAACTCTGCTATTTTCTCACCAATAGCCAATTGAGCCGCCGCTCCGTCATACACAACTTTAAACTTAGAATCTTTCATTTTCTTGTTAAAAATAGATTTTTTCATAACGTGTTACCCTTTTCTAAAAATAAGGAAATTCCCACTGACAAAAAAAACTGTCATCCTCGCGGACAGATTGTGTCAAAAGTTGGCGACACTTTCTAAAGTGGAGAGCCACTTCCACAAAAATGACTGAAAAAAGTTGTCATCCTCGCGGACGCGGGGATCTATGATATAAAGTGAGCATAATGGAACTCTTCATTTGAAAGTTGACAGGGTACTATATCTTAGTTAGTTCTTTCTTTTCCTTCAACGGAACCGAAATATGAATTTCATCTTTAGGTTCTCGAATTGATCTGTTATCTATTTTTTTAATAATTTTCAAATGATCATCAACAATATCTAAAAATTTGTCCAATGTACTTCCAATAACTTTCAAAACACCACCCATCATAGCATTATCTCCCTTACTAAGAAAAATCAACTTTGATAGATAGTTCCTAATTCGACATACATGATAGTTTATCAGTTCTGTGATCTTTACATCCTTATTTCTGTATCCCAATTCCAATTGCAAATGTAAAGCTTTACCATACTCCAATAAATCTTTAACTGAAATCTGATCGTCATATGACATTTCAAGTTTAGAAATTTTGCTTTGAGTACATTTCATTCTGCGCGCTAATTCTTTTTGCGTTAATTTGTGATCACACCGCAAAAACACAAGAAAATTTGCCAATTGTCTCTTTTTCAGTTCTTCCTTCACTTGTACTTGAACTTTTGGATCTTGCGACACACTCTTCATTAAGCCTTCTATGTTACTATGTCGTTTTTTCATAATCACTCCTTAACGTTTTTATTTGCACTCTACAAAATTTTATATCAGCTTGCTGACTGTTTTTATCTCCGATAATCAACAGGTACACCGTTTTTTTCTCCATGTCCGGATAAAAATAAAGCCTTGTCTCCCTTAATTTTCTTTTTTGCTTCTTTTGATCAACCGCTATTAACCCTTTTCTCTCATCATGAACATAACTTGTTGAAATCTGCAAAGGATTTAGTCCCTTTGACAACAGTTGCACATAACTCCCCAAATTAGCCATTGTCGCTATTGCCGCTTCTCCATGTTTTTTTTCATACCGTCTAAATGTTTTAGTAAATTTATCCGCCTCCTCAATATTCCATTCAAGCATACCACAACTCCTTTCACCATAAATTATACACATTTTTCCTAAAAATGCAAAACAAATATTCCAATATGGAATATTCTACTCTTTTCCATCGTTATTTCCCGCATGTAAAAAACATAAACACGCAACTATCAAAAATGTTACTATTCCCATATCTATGCCTTCAATTCCAAAGCAAAGAATCAAAGTAAATGTAATCACGCCCGAAAAAACCACAATTGTTATTAATTTTCTATCCATATGTTTATACACCTGTATAGTTGTAGCGCAAAAAAATATTTACCAGGTAATTCCAATTTCTCTGAGCTTATTAAGAACTAACTCATTCTTAGGAACCGTCTCGCCTCTTTCCCACCTGGCAACAGTATTACTCGTCGTTTTTATCGCGTTTGCAAGTTCAAGCTGAGTCAGATCCTTCTCTTCCCGAAAAACCCTAACCGCCCTCGCAAACTTCCTTTTATCAATCTTCGTCATATCACCAATCCAAATATACCACATGTATAGTCATGTGGTAAGAATATTTTTATGAATGGTACTTCTGGGGATACAATACTAAATTCCAGAAGAATTCAGTATTGTGTCCCCGAATTTACTTCATTTTTTCCCATTCACTATATTCCTTTTTCAGAAACTCTTTAAACCCAATAATTTTTGTCCTTAATCGATATGAAACAGCATTTTCTGGCACAAGAAAAACATCCCTCAATTTGGAAGACACATTATCAATTATCTCATTAAAATCGTCTCTCAGTATTGAAAATAAAACATCTTTATTTTTCTCTATAAGACTTATTGCTTCTTTCTTTAAAATATCTGCAGGAACAAGAATAGCTCCCGCTAAATATTTTGCATTAAATTCCATCATACTCTTCGATTTTTCACTTATATCCGCATAAAAACTATATGCGCCCTCTATGTCTTTCACATCTTTAAAGTACTTTTTCTGAAGTATATAGTGTGTTAATTCTTCCGCGATTGTAAGAGTGGTATTATAATTGGTTGTATCAAAGGCTCCTTTTTGAACATAAATAACATACTGTCCTTGTACCCTGCCCAAAAAACCATATATCCCAAAATCTTCTTTCAATCTTGAAATATCAAAAAGTTCAATTCCCATCATTTCTACTATGTAGTCAATATCAACAGGAACATTACACCCATATTTTTTGTGAATTTCTGAAGCAATTTTTTCAAGAGGTTCGTGGGTATGCCATTTGATGTAATTAGTATTCATCCTTGATTCTTTCAACTAATTTCTCAAGTTGTTTTTTCGTCATTTTTTTCTTATCAATGGTTCTGAATAATATTGGAACAATTTCATTTTTTTTAATTTGGTGTCTAATATCAGCCGGAACTTTCTCCCTTGAACTCTTTGCAGCAATATCAAAAACTTTTTCTTTTTCACTATCAGATAACTTCAATACCTTGCATATTCTATTGAGTATGTTAATATCACTCGGAGCCGGAAATTTACCACTCTCTATTCTGCACCAATTACCGGGATCTTCTCCGATTTTTGAAGCAAAGACACGAAGCCCCATTTTTTCTTTGAGACGTTTATCTTTTATAAATTCTCCGAATTTCATGTTTCTCTCCCCGATTAAAAACTTTAACTATTCAACTGTTGTAACATATACAACAATTATACTTAAAAACCAACAGGGTTTCAAGGTTTATTAAAAAAAGTTGGTTTTGGAAGATTTGTTAAAAATAGGGATAAAAATAGGGACAGACACTATTTTGCCGCGTCAGTTTAATAGTGTCTGTCCCCATTTTTCTGAAATAGTGCTGTATATTTTTCATTTTATGAAACGCGCATATTTGGTGTTCCACATGCGCATATTCTAAATTTATAGCCGCGCCTATTCCCTTAGAATCATCGGATATAAATAATTTTGGTTTAGTTAATCCTCGTTTTTGTAAGTCTATTAGCAGACTCCTCACCGCATGTTCACTTTCGCTATTTGCCACGACGTATCCCAGTAGTTCAAGATTTGAGTTTTCATCCATGCCGATTGCCCAGATTATGACCTTTTTCTTCAGATAAGTATCATGCACTTTTACTTCCTTGCCATCGATAAAAACGTAAGGATACTTTTTTTCAATAGGTCGTTTTAGCCACTTCTCCATACCATGTTCCAGTCTTTTTGCTAATTTTTGGAAAAAGCTTCTCGAATATTTACTGTTACCGAATTTATGAACTATCCTGCTGGCGGAAGAGGAACTTCTGGCCAGCAAATAGGCATGTAGCATAGCCTTTAAGACTTTGGGTTGTATTCTTTGCCATTTGTCAAAGATCGAAAATCTTATGTCAATATTTCTGGCTCTGGGAATTTCTAAATCTTGTATAAACCCGTATTCAGTTTCAAGAGTACGAAACCTGCGACCAGATCTTTCATCTCTGCGTTTACCCGGAACTCGTTCATATTTCTTTGCTCCGATCTGTAGATCAAATTCTTCGTGAATTTGTTGTTGTATGGTTGCCTTAACATCTCTCAAGATATTCGACTTAAGATCCTCCCAAAAGATTTTTTGAAAGTGTTGTTTAACTTCAAACCATCTTGATGTATAATTATTGTTGAAATCCAGTTCTTTAGGGGTTTCGTAGAACTTCATGGTACGGGCCTCCTTCTGTTTGGTGACAGTTTTGGAGTAACTCGTACCATGTTTTTATGGGAAAGTCAACTTATCAACATATCCACATAATCCACAAAGAAAGAAAAAGAACCAAAAAGAAAGAAACTCTACTACTGCTGTTTCTTGCTTTTGTTAAAAACCCCACACTTTAGTCTACATCAACAGTTAAGATCGCTTTGTCGCCTTCTTGTGCAGAGCTTCGCGATGATGCCCTACGATGACAAAAGAACAAAGAAGCCACATTGAAAAGCTTAGAGCTGAAATTCGTTGGGACGATGGAGTATAACTTGTTTCGACATTAGAGGCTATCGCTATAAATCTTTTATTTAAAGAAGGTTAAGTTTTTGCAATGTCCCAAAATGCTTTGTGCATACAACAAAAATTTACACTTGAATGGGCATTCGCTGGGCACATACAGTATTTCGTTTCGCCCTCTTGACAATATCGTAATATGTGCTATTATTGGAGTAGATAATCACGATGAGAGGCTATCCGAAAGGTTCCGTCCTTAGGAGATGCCTCTTTTATTTTGCCTATTCGATCGTTCTAATTTATCCTTTAAATTATCCATAAAAACCATTGGCGGATTAAGCTTAGATAACAATGCTGAATATCCATTGCCGTTTGGTATTATCAATCTTAGTAATTTATCTTTAACCATAAAATACTTAACCAAACAAGCAAAATCTCCATCTCCTGTAACAATAACAGCCTTCTCATATTTGTTGTATTCAATCATTGCATGTAAAACTAATTCCGCATCAACGTTCCCTTTTACCCTTCCGTTTTGTAACGTCAACGTCGGCTTGAAAACCAATATATATCCGTCTTCTTGCAATGCAGTATACAACGACTGATATTGTGGCACGAAACCAATAAAAAGAAAGGCTTTCTTTGCATGGTATTTTTCCCAAAGATATTTTCTGAAACGTTTAAAATCTAACTTCCATCCCTGTTCTTTTATGCCCAGGTTTAGATTTTGACTATCAATAAAGGCGTAATTATTCATGTAGAATATCATATCACATAATTTCTTATTTATGAAAATAAAATTAATTTTTCCCAAACACCGCCCCAACTTGAAGTCGCAAATTGCGGCTTCAAAATTTGGAGGTTCCAAATTGGCACCTCCAATAAAAAAGGCAACACCATCACTTTGAGAGAATTGCCTTGTTAACTTTTCTTAAAAACAGGATTTTGTTTATAAACGTTTTTTTGAAAATGCCCGAACGGATGGGGATTTTAAATATTTTTTGAAGTTTAGAATTAAATGTTATTTAATCCACATTTACCATTGTTTAAACTTAAGCGTCTCACGTAAAATTTGTTTTAGGGTTGTTTTTCCTTTTGTTGTTTTGAAATAATTTTCTCTTCTTAACGCGTCTTTTTTGGAAAGATGCGCTTCATAGTAAATTAATTTGAATGGTCTTCTATCCTTTGTGCTTAACACTTTACCTGAGTTATGATCTTTAATTCTACGTTTTACATCCTCAGAAAAACCAATGTAGAATTTATCATCTTTTAGGCTTTTTAGAACATACACAAAATACATTTAGCCTTTTCCTGTCTAATAACGCCCCAAACCACTCTCTTCGTTCGGGTTTAGGGCATGAACCATTCTCTCTCTGTCTACTATCTATGGCCGTGCCATGAACCTGAGTCCGGTACCCGAGCAACGCGAGTGGTACAGGGCGAATGGTTCATGGTGGAGGTGCCGGGATTCGAACCCGGGTCCATAACCTTTAATCAAAGAGTATCTACATGCTTAGTCTGTCATTGATCTTTTTTCGGAAGGTTTGACAAACAAAACGCTTTCCGGAAGCAGTCTCCTAATACTGCTTGAAGGTAGGAGACATCTCTTCAAGAGTCCTTGCTTAATGGTAGTCCGTTTAGTATCCCAAGGCACTTACTAAAGAACTCGTCCCCATCATTGTGGGAACATTTAACGCATCCAAAGCCAGGATGTTCTCGGCTTCGGCTACTGGATCATAGTTTGCGTTTATTTTTTTCAGGTTTTTTAAGAGGCCGCCTGAACCCTCTGCATGCTGCTCAAAGATCACAAGACCATGTCGAGGCCTGTCACCCCCATATTGTTGGTCATTGGGTCGCGCGTTGTTAACTTTTATGTCTTATTGCTCTATCTATTTCTCTTTTCACTTGTTTTTCTTTCAGGGATTTTCTCTTGTCGTACAGCTTTTTGCCTTTTGCCAGCGCGATCTCTATTTTAGCATATCCTCGGTGAAAATAAACCTTTATCGGAACCAAGGTAAAACCTTGTTGGGTGGATTTTACTTCAAGCTGTTTTATTTCCGATCTATGAAGTAAAAGTTTTCTCCGTCTTAGAGGATCACACTCATCACGCGAGTATTCATAAGGGTTTATGTGCATATTGTATACAAAAAGTTCTCCTTCGTCAATTTTCGCGAAACTCCCTTTCAAGCTGGCGCCGCCCGCGCGTAAAGACTTGACTTCATTACCCTGAAGAATAAGCCCGGCCTCATACGTCCTGTGGACATGATAATCCCTTAAAGCCTGCCTATTCGTGATCGCTGTTTTTCTCTTCTTGTCCTTCATATTCTCCTGTTATTATACAACAATAAGCGCGCTTTTTCAAGATATTGCTTTGTTTTGCCTTAACCCCCAAAACAACCTCGTAGGTTTCAACCTACGAGGTTGAAACCTACGAGGTTGTTTTGGGGGCGAGTTATAGGTGAATGAACCTATAAAAAATTGGTATCGCGACGAATTTATCTGTAGATCTTATCAGGGCACGGCATGCCGTGCCCCTACGAAGCGCCTAATCAACTTATTTGACGCGGAATATCTTTTATAGTATAATCGTTCTGCAATCTGCTTTTTATCCTTCTTATTATCGCGGGCGTGGCGGAACTGGCAGACGCGTATGGTTCAGGTCCATATGAAGGCAACTTCTTGGGGGTTCAAGTCCCTTCGCCCGCACCAATTTCATGTTTTTCGTCTTTTCGATTTACCCAAAAAGACCACCTCGTAGGTGGACTTAGTTAGGGCCACCTACGAGGTGGTCTTTTTGGGTGTTGGAAATTATGTGGCTATATCAGAATGTGAAATTAGTTGTATCTTCTCGGATTGAACGGTTTGTTTCCATTGGCCATCCAGCAAAACATTTAATTCGTGCGATGCGTTTTTGTACCAGGGGTATTCTTTTATAAAGGATTCCGACTCAACCGCGGGATGTACCGCAAGTTCTGTTACGCCTTCTCCAAGAGTCCTCAGCATAAATGATAATACGTTTTGATTTATGCGCCCGGAATGAAAATGTCCTAAAAACGCGTCGTTATAAGAAACGGTGTTTCTCGCAAGCCGTTTTTTTTCACCGATAGTAAAGGCTCTTAGCGCCATAAATCTAAAAAGATCATTAATTTTAAATTCTTTTGACACCACTCTAAACTTCTCAACAGGTATTCTGATATATGAAATATTAAACTTTTTCGCGAGTTTGATCACGGCGTCAAAAACAGCCGGAAACAAATGAATATGCTCGTGGCTGTCAATATGCGTTATTGTGAATCCGGAGTCCGTTATTTTTTTCAGTTGGTTCTCAAACTCAATAAAAATTTCTTCCGGGGCTACGTTTCCGCCCGCAAGAAGCCGCGCGAAATCTTTATACGCCGAAACAAAAGTATCACCTCCATCCAAAAGCGATCCGATAAGCGTTTTTGATTCGGTCGCCGGGGTTAAACCGCCCGTAAGCGTGAGATGCGCCCCTATTTGCCGCACGTTTTGCTCTTTAAGCATTCGGCAAGCTTCATCAAAACGTCTGCCGCAAGCCATAATACTCGCGCCCGTTATGGCTTTATTTTCAAAACATTTTCTTACGGCTTCGTTTATCTCTAGCGAAAAGCCCACGTCATCAGCGTTAATAATTAATTTTTTCATGAATTTGTTTTTTTACGCGAAAGGAGTTTTATTTTCAACATATCCCTGAATGTCGCTAAAATAACGGGTAATCGCGCGATATGGGATTTACCGCCTTCACGCGGCATAAAAATAAGGGGATATTGATGAATGGTGCAATTTTTTCTTTTCGCGTGCATAAAAAGTTCGACATCAACAAATGGGCTTCTGGACACAAATTTTATGCCTTCGGTGACACTATTTCTGACAACTTTATACCCTGAATTAATATCCTTTACATCCAAAGCAAAAAGACTCTCCACAAGAAAATTATACGTCCCGGAAACTATCTTGCGGAAAAAAGTATCTCCTTTTTTGACCTTACTGTATCCGGTAACAATATCAAAATCGGCAATTAACGGCACTGAAGCTTTAATATCCTCAAGTTTTACCGGCATATCCGAATCCATATATACAATAACATCTTTTTTCGCTTCTTCAAACCCTTTCGCGAAAGCTCCACCGAATTTGGTATTTGTTTTTAAACAAAATAGCCTCACAGTCGGATCGTTTTTTTTCATCACTTCAACAATTCGCGCGCCCGCGTCGGTTGACGCGTCGTCAACTATAACTATTTCGTATTCATCTGTTAGTTCGCTTGCCAGGTTTCTGATCGTCCCGATAGTTCTCTCAATGTTTTGGCTTTCATTAAACATTGGAAGCACGAACGATATGCTGAATTTTTCTTTCATTTTATATATTCCCTCGCTATGTGCCGAATTTACCAATTCCACCTACGAGGTGGAATTGGTAATTAAAACGTATTTTCCAACTCTGAACAATGGATCTGAAACGCTCTCTCCTTTAATATCCTTCATCTGTTTATAATGTTTATATTGCACTATGCCCCACACTTTTTCTTTACGTGAGAAAAATGTCATAAGCCCGGAATAGGGATGAACGTCAACAATATCGGTTCTTCCCGTATAAAACGCGATCCCGCGGCGATGGTCGCATTCGCCGGCTATCGGGTCTTCCGGCGCGGCCAGTTCGTTTAATTTATACGAAAGCGCTCTTGAAGACTCAAATTCTCCGATCGGCGGCAGTATCCGGAGAATAAGAGGAAACGATAAAAGAACCACCGAAAGCACTATTAAAACAAAAGAAGCGATTTTTTTGTCTCGAAAAAAGAGTATTGTCGCGATGAAAAATCCAAAAATAAAAATTCCTGAGGCGATCACAGTTCCGGGCAAGATCTGACTATACTTGTGCCCGACCACCAAACTCACCGCGATCCCAGCGGCAAGAACAGAAACGCCTGAAAGTATGAAAGAATTTTTCATCTTGCGAGAAAGAACCTTACCCTCCGATTTGGTAATGAATTTCTCCCAAAACCTCCCCGTAACCAGCGCCATTACCGGGAAAAGCGGGAAAATATACGTAACAAGTTTTGTTCTCGAAATCGAAAAAAATACAAAAACAACTAAAAACCATGTTAAAAAAAGCCCCCGGTAAGCTTTCAGTCTTGAGGCAATGTTCTTATCCTTAAACATATCCCACGCGCCGAAAATAAGAAAAAATGTCCATGGGAAAAATCCCCCCAGAACAACCGGGATATAAAAGAACGGTGAACTTCCGATCTTGTGTTCAGGCTTTAAAAACCGCGTCACGTTATGAAACCCGAAAAATTCATTCACTAACTGCGTTCCGTGAAGACGCATAGCCGTTAGATACCAGGGAAGCGCGATGGCGAAAAAAATCACCAAACACCATAGAATCGGTATTTTTTTTATGTTTTTCCAACCACCGCTAATTGTAATATAACTCAAAAATATCACGCCCGGAATGAACGCCCCAATCGGACCCTTTGTTAACACCGCTAAAGCCGCCATTACGGCCGCGGCAAAATAATAACGCCTCCTATTCGAGATCTGTCCTTTAACAAAAAATAAAACACAGAACAGGATAAATACCGTAAGCACCATATCCGTAACACACGCTCTCGCCAAGACAAGATATTGGACGCATGTCGCGAGAATAATGGCGGATAAAAACCCGGTTAAAGGCGAAAATATCGCCCGGCCCAATAGATACACCCCGATCAGCCCGAAAATGCCGAAAACAGCCGACGGAAACCGCGCCGCGAATTCACCTATCCCAAAAACCAGATAGCTCAGCATGACGAGCCAATAATAAAAAATCGGTTTTTCAAACTGCGGTTTTCCGAATATAAGAGGCGTGCTCCATTCTTTCGCCTCAACCATTTCTTTGGCGGTCTCGGCATAAAAAGTCTCGTCCGGATCCGTAAGCGCCATGTTCCCAAGTCCGAATAAAAACAGAAAAGAACCTAAAAGCACTATCGCGGCTATAAAATATACGTTTTTTTTCATGATCCTTTATCTCCAACCATCTGATTCCACCTACGAGGTGGAATTGGGTGGCACCAACCTACGAGGTTGGCGGTGGGGCGCTTAAATCCCCCTAACCCCCTTTTTCAAAGGGGGGAATCACCTTTTTTAGCTATATGTTCCCCCTTTGAAAAAGGGGGTTAGGGGGATTTTGAATGATATACATATAATATAGCATTATGTTCTGAAGTCAAGGATGTTCCGTTTTACCCGCTAACGTCCTTATTTGTACTCATCTTTCCATAGACGCTCAAGGAAATCCCGCCATGGCAGTATTTCGATTCCTTTTTCGCGACGCGCGCGTCTTTCAAGCGAAACAACTATGTAATGTTTGATCTTTTTCTCTTCCTTTAGGGCATTAATTCCACGAAGGTCCGCGGAAGAGATGTTTGCTTTTGCCTTGATCTCTACCGCGAGAAAATCGTCTATAATAAAATCAACCTCATATCCGGATTTAGATCTCCAATAGGAAAGTGTCCTAAAATTTTTATAATCCACATACGATTTTAGTTCATGCGCGCAATATGTCTCAAACGCGTCACCAAATTCAGGAGAGCGCTCTTTCAGTGCCGACCGGTTCTGCAGATAGCGAACTATTCCTACATCAAAAAAATAAAATTTGGATGTCGCGAGCGGCTTTCTTTTTATACTCTGTTTCCATGCCGGGACATCAAACCCTATCAACGTATCTCTCAAAATATGAAAATATTCCCGCGCCGTACTGCAAGGAACCTGGGCGTCATTCGCGATATTCGAGTAATTGATCATTTTTCCGTTACATAAAGCCGCGACTTCTAAAAATCTGCTGAACGCGGGAACATTACGTGTCAGCCCTTCCGCGGCGATCTCTTCTTTCAGATAATTCCCCGCGTAAGCTTTAAGATCTTCTTCCGGAGAATCTGAAAAATAAATAGAAGGAATCAGACCGCGATTAAGCGCCTTTAATAAATCAAAACGTTCTTTAAGTTCGTAATAGATAAATGGATGCAGATGTTTCGATCTCGCCCTTCCTCCCAAGAGGTTTACTCCCGCGTGGCGAAGTTTTCTCGCGCTGGATCCTGTTAGTAAAAAATGAACACCATATTTTTCGATAATGCGGTGAACTTCGTCCAAAAGAAGCGGTAATTTCTGAATCTCATCGATAATGACAATTTTCTCACCTTTTCGAAGTTCCTGTTCCAGCCTTTTCGGACTACGAGCCAATGTCAAGTACACCTCATTATCAAGCAAATCGTAAACACGATATTTCCCCAGTTCTTTTCCAATAAGCCATGTTTTTCCGGTTTGCCGCGGACCAAACAGGAAAACAGACTTACTTTCCAACGTCTTTTTCAAATCCAAATACCTTGGGATATACATATTGCTCCTTTTTGACAATTGTCTTGTTAATTATCATGCCATATAACAACTCAAATGTCAAATAAAATAATAATTTCGACATGCCACGTTGATGTAGACTAAAGTGTGAGATTCCTAACAAAAGGGAGAAATAAAAGAAGAGCACCCCAAAAACAACCTCGTAGGTTGAACCTACGAGGTTCAACCTACGAGGTTGTTTTTGGGGTTCCCGACTAACCGGCTAACTGGGCAACAAGCCAACCGGTCAACCGGTTTATACCGACTGCGCGAATTTTTTGGCGGCGGTGTGGAGTTTGCTGATTTCGGCTTGCACATTAATGCCGGAGGCTCTGCCTAAGGCTTCTATTATTTGTTTTACCATGCCGGTTATGTCGTTTACGCTGAAATCATTATTGGGAATGGTATCGAGTTCTTTGTCTTCTTTAACACAGAAATAATAAAAGTGTCCTGTATTTTTCATTGTGTTTCTTGCTTCGGAAGGATCTGGCAAAATCACGATCTTTTTTTGAGTTTTGGCAAGTTCTGTCCGATTTAAAACGTTTATAGCAGCTATCTGCTCCGGAGTTCTCGCGACTACGGCGACTTTTATGCCGGCTTTAACGAGTTTTGGAAGAAGCGCGCCTACACCGTTTTTAAAGGTCACGTTTTCTGAAAACACAAGCGCGCCTTTTTCTTTGGCAAATCTGTAAAGATCTATAACGTTTTCCTCTATCGCCGAATCTATCCACTCAGGGAGTTTCTCTTGATGTTTTAAATCGATTAGATTCGATGTTACGTTTTCTTGTATGGTCTCCTGTATAATTCGTGCCGGAGAAGATAAGTTTTTCAACATCTTGGTCGAAATATCAAATTCCTGTTCGAGTTCTAAAGTTTCATTAGACCTCATTTCAACATGAATAGATTCAACATTATTTGTGTTCCGCGCCTTTTTGATGGCTATCGCTATATGATATGCAAGCGGCGCACTTGTTTCATAATCTATGTTATACGCGACCTCTAAATCGTATGAAGATGTAGTCCAATACTCAGGATCTTGAACATCAATAAACATTGCCTTGTCAAAATTTTTCGGCGGGTTTTTAAAATTTTGTTTCATAAAATTCGCGTATGCATTTCTCTTTTTCATTTTTCCAGAAACTTTATCAATCCTTTCGACTTCTACATCACACTCCTCTCCTTTAAAAAGGTATCCCTTAAACAATTCTTCCAGATAATCCATCACGCTTTTTACATCACTATTCTTTAAATACGGCACTTCATGCATGACCTTAGCCACATCTTCATGATTAGTCCCGTTCTTCTCGCGGTAATGCCTGGGAAGCTCGTTCATTGCGTCCATTACGGCTTTCGTTAGGGCGGGATTTTGATCGTTCGATTGACTCGTTCCTTCCGTTTTCTTCATCCCCGGCTGTTCAAATATGGCGCCGTCCGTTTCCGACCGGAACGGGCCGCCGTAATAACTTGTCGCTTCGCCATTCGCGTCAAGCGGCGCGAACTCTTTGAAATATGGTTCAAATGTCTGCTCTTTTTCGAACCAGTTAGTCATGTTTAAAAAGTGAAGGCAAAACCTACCTGAACTCTGCTTGTCCGTTATAATTCCTGAAGGAATAAAAAACAAACTGGTAAAATATGGAGAAAAGTACTTATCGTAATTTTCTGACTGTAGATTAACGTAGTCATGATGAATCTCTTCAGGAAGCGTTCCTGTCTTCTCCCACCCTCGCATCCATTCGACTCTTTCGGCAACAACGGCTTTTGTGAATTCTCGTAGGTCTTTTATCTGGAATTTATTTTCTTTTACATGTCCGATAATAAATTGCGCGGTGTGTTTTTCAAGCGGTGCCCAGGGAATACCGGCTTTTTCGGATTCTTCGCGGCTGAACTCTTCGGCAAGACCAACGATGCGGTTATCCTTCCATTTCCAGAGTTCCGGAACGGTTATCTTTTGGTCTACGTTTAGTACGCCGGAAATTTCGCTTGTTAACTCTTTATTTGAAACGAAGATAACTTTTAGATTCGAAACATCAATGGTATCATTAATTTCTTGGAATGGTTCCTCGGCATTCAAACCTTCGAGTATCTCATTAAAAATTGTCAGTATTTCCAACGTTTTTGCCCTTAAGCTATCATCTTTTAATGCCTCACTAAGTACATGAAAATCATCTATAACTAATAAACTTTTCGGGAGGAAAGTCTTCTTCTCTTTGTATACTAACTTTTCCAATATTCCCGGTTCCCACACTCCCACAAGATCGTAACCGCCGAAAAAACTGTGGCGCATCCCATCCGGCGAATAAGAAGATCCCAGGAGATCTTTACAACTTAAGGTGAGTATCTGTTTCGTCTCCATCTGTTTCTCTTCTTGCATATCTGTGCGTATGTCTTCGGCGAATTTGCTTAAACCGGAACCGGGTTTGCCCTGGATCAGAAGACTGCGGGTATTGCCGTTGATAAACTCATTTAAATCCCCCCTGCCCCCTTTTTCAAAGGGGGAGATATGGTTCCAAGGATACGGATTTTCTAAATATTTCCACCAGTTCCTCTCCGCTTTATCATATCTGTCCGATACGCTTATGTGATCGATAATGGTGGCAATCTCTTCAATAGCTTTTATTTCACCATGCCGTACGCTCAAGTTTTCCATATGCATCCCGGCGTTGAGGAGCACAACAGCAAATTCTTCCGCGGTCATACCGTTTTCAGCGCCGAGTCCTAGTTCTCGCAGAAAATATTCGCCCATCCAAACGCGCGAAGTGTCCTGATTAATTCCTCTTCCGTCATGGATAAGTGTGTTTGTAGTCGGCGAGACGTAGAACGTTCCTTCGGCGATAGTAAGCACACTTTTACGCGCTTTGGCGGCGCAGTATGTTACATAATTCAAAAGTCTCGCGGTTACGTCAATATCCTTAGCAAACATAGCGACGGTATTATTACAATCCATAATGGCACAATATTTCTTTATAATCCAAGTCTGAACGCTCTCCGGAAGAGCATTAAACCGTGTATTATAATTTGTGTTTTTCGACACATCCTCATCTTCTCCGACCCATAAATCTAGTTTTTCATAAGCCTCGTTAACCGTCTTAAAAAATTTTTCATGGCCAAGCTTTTCAAACGGCCAATCCATGCTCCTTCCGGACTTAACTGATTTTATTTCGTCAGTCTCATTAATAACTTCAAAAGCTCTATCTTCATCAACAAAACTCCCAAGATTCTTTTCAATCTCCTTCCAAAGCGGATTCTTTCGTTCGGAGGGAACTTTCGCATCGTTCTTCTTGTCTTCAGAGTTCAACTCAGTCATCCCCGGCTGGTTCCAGGGGGACGGGCCTTTGTAGAAGCCGAGGATGTTGCCGTCGGGGTCGCGCGGGGCGAATTCTTTGAAATATGGGAAAAGGTATTTCTCTTCGCCGGCTTTTTTACGAACTTTATTTGCAAGTTTTATAATCTCCTCCATTTCGTATTCTTTGACCTCGGTACTGCTATACGCGATATCCGCGCACGTGATAAGACATTTTGAAAACATGTTTTTTAGGAAAAGTAGAACTTCTTCGTTACCGATTTTTTCACGCACTTCTTTTCCTAACAGATCTTTATTTCCCAAATGACCGTTAGCATTAATTCTTTCCAGAAGAAGAGCCCTTTCCTTTACAATTTTCGCCATAAAGTTTTTAAGATCCAGTATGGTTTTCGGTTTTATATTACTCTTTTCGAGCTTCTTTCCGAACAAAGTTCTTATCAGCCCCATCGCGTATTGATCCAGCGGTGCCCATGAAAGATCGTTTTCTTTGGATTCGACGAAATTAAAAAATTCCGCTAAAAATGTTACGTCTTTTCCGCGTTCGTATAACTCGGGAAGCCGGATATTGTATTGGCTATTCTCTTTGAGGAGTGTTTCTAGTGTTTTTTGAGGATCTTTTAAATCTTCAAGAGGCTTTTCAGTCTGGCACACGATTTTAATATTTTCCATACCCAGAATTTCGCCGCTTATCATTGGAATTTTTTTTGAATCATGCAAAATCGCTTTTAATTGCGCTATCATTCTGTCATCCGCGTCTTGGAGGTTTTTGATAATAAGAAGCGCGGATTCGCGTTTATGATCGTTATCTATTTTCTCGTCCTTATACGCCAGAGTGCGGATAAGTCCACCGCCACCATAAAGCGCCTCGCGAAGTTCCGCAGTCCTTAATCCCGATAGAGCCGCGCAATCTATTGTCCTAACAGCTTCTTTTTTTAGCCTCATGAGGACCTCGATCGCCTCGGTTGTTTTGGTCTTGCCGGATCCGCTTGGTCCTTCAAGAAGTAACGTATTCTGTGTTTTAAAACGCACAAAAGTGTGCAACTCTTCAAAAGCGCTAACAATAGATTTACACTTACCGATATTTTTGTTCGGGCGTACGGCACCGTACGTTTCCCACGGTTTTTTGAAATTCTCGTATTCCCATTTCCTGCGCACTTTGTTAAAATATTTAAGTTTTATGTGCTCGGTAACTTTATCAAGATCTTCGAGGGAGGTGATCTTTTTATGCTCCGCGGAAGGTTTACCGATGTGCATGCCTTCGTTTAAAAGGAGCAGGGCGAAGTCTTTTGCATTTAATTTTCCAAGATCTTCATATTCTTCATCCCATTTGTAATACGCTTTTATAAAAAGTTCACCCAGATATATCCCCGTATCGACCCGTTTTATGCCGCGCCTCACGTGCGTCATTTCTTTTGTTCTGGGAGATACGTAAAACTCATCATTTATCATAAAGATTTTCGCGTCGAGGGCGTCTTTAATATATTTCTTCATGTCCAGCAAAATATCCCGATGAATGTCCATCATATCTTTTTTCGGATTTTTTTCTTTGATTTCCCGCGCTTTCTTTTCGCTCCATTCTTTTAGAGGTTCGGGGAGATCTTCGATTTTTTGTATATCTCTTGCCAACCACGATTCTAAAACAATATGGGCTTCATCTAAAATGCGTAAAAAATCTTTACCCGTACTTTTCGATATTGATTCGTCAGCTCCACTTTTCCAGCGTTCAAGTTCGGTTATTTTACCGTCCACTTTCCTGAACGCCCCGACGTCTTCCTCGACTGTCCGCCAATAAGAATTGTCTTTTTCTTCCACCAGGGAAGAAGCGATCTTTGACAACAATTTGGCTAAATCAGACTCTTGATACTTAGTAAGATATTTGCTTCCATAAGTAAAGGCATCAGCAAGAATACCGTTACGCGTTGCTTTAGCTTTAATACCTTTTCCTATCCCCATCAGAAAAGTGTTAAACGCCACTCCCTTCTGACCTTCTAAACGCTCCAAAACAATATCCGAAAAAAAGTCAACCAAATCACAAGCTTGATTACAAAGCGCAAGATTCAGTTTTTGGGGAATTGCGGTTTTTCTGAGAGAATCCAAGTCATCATAAACTCCGTTTGTAAAAAAACTTAAGTTATCACAAACTCCATTCACAAAATCGGCATTTATATCATGGCTTTCGCTTAATTCAGAACCTCCAATTGAAACGGTCTTTGCGATAGCCACATCAACATAAATTTTAAACCGTTCAAAAATTGCCGTCAGATATTCGGGATTTGATGCCATCGCTTTGGCATATAGTTCCTTAGGAATCATACGCGCCAGGTATTTTAAATTCTGTTCTTGTCCGGTTTGTTCGGATCCCTGCATATCCTGTTCAACAAGTTCCGGTTTCTTCACATTAGACAAAACCGCTAACATAATGTCACCGTTAAACGTTCCGTTTTTGACTTTCGTAACCAAATCGGTTATGTCTATTTTTTCGAAGTCATCTAAAAGCTGGTTGGGGTCGTCATACGGCTTGTCTTCTTTAATGCCAAAGTAGTAATATTGTTGAAACTTACCCTGAACGTCTTTCACTTCTTTGGGGGCCTTAAGAATTACAATCCCTTCGTCACTATTACCAAAATGCGCCCTGTTGATGAGTTCTAAATCACCTATTTCGTTTTTATCCATCGGCAATACCGCCACTTTCAGGCCATTTTTTACCATTTCCGGTAAAAATATCCTTAACCCGTCATTAAACACGGCATTTGATGAAAATATAAACATGCTGTCTGAGTATTTCGTAAAAAAGTTTGGGTCACTTTCCGTCATCCCCGGCTGTTCGAAACGCTCGCCGTAGTAAAACCCCTCGGGGGCGAGTTCTTGGAAGTATGGCCAAATGATGGATTTTCTATTCCCCAGTTTCCTCCATTTTTTGTGTAATTCAATTATTGCCTCTTCAACGTCCGGTATTCTCAGACCGCTGTATAACAAGTCTATTGCGGTCATTAAATACGGTGAAAAAAGGGACTCAAAGTTTATCAATCCAGCAGTTTCATCATCTATTCCATATTCCATTAGATTTATTTCTTTACCGAATATGTCGGTTATTCCTATATGCTTGTCATTTTTCATACGCGCTTGCAGAACTTTTCTTGTTTGGGTCAGCCTTCCCATTATTTCTTTCAAATCTCGTACGTTATTTATTTTCGAATCGTTTGAGGTAATCCACTTAACCAAAATATCCCCCATGTCTTCTTCAATACGCGCCCAAGGGATGCCTTTCTTTTTGGAATAGTACAAATTAAACTCCTCGGCCATAGAAACGATGTCATTTTGCTTTTCGTTGTCTTCAATAATGAAATATTCTCGCGACTTAAGTTCCGGTATGCGCACGGTCTGATTTTGTAAGCCTGTTTTTAAACTATGTAGATTGCTCTTTGCTGCAGCAGCATGTGTCGCTTCTTCATCCGCGAGGATCAATATTTTTAGTTTTTTGTTTTCCGGGCTTATTTCTTCGGGATCGTTAAGAAGTTCATTTAAAACTGAAAAAATATAATCATTTGCCTTTTCAATGTGGTCAAACACGAGCAGGGATTTTTTGTTTTCGTCACTCAAAAGCTGTTCTAATACCGAAGAACTTAGTTGTTCGTCTTCCGATAACTTTCCGAAAAAACGGTCACGGATATACTTATTGTCGTCAAGCGCTGAAAGTTCGGCACAAGGCACTCTGTAATATCTCGTTTCGCCATCATCACCCAGTTTTATCCCCATCATTTCACGAACAGCTTTAGCAAAATGGGATTTCCCATCGCCTTTCGCGCCTCGAACAAGAAGAACGCGTTCATCATCGTTTGAAACAAACTGTTTCGCTCTCTCTAAGCCTGCGATTATTTTCGGATCTTTTCCGATAAAAATGCCTTGTCTTTTCGCGCTTGCATCCCGGTCAGCCATCGGCTCCCACGGTTTTTTGCCGACGTAATTTACCCATTTTTCGCGGGTTTCTTCGACAGACGGTATTTTTATGTGTTCAATTTTTTTGTTGAAATCATCAAGTGACTTTATCTCGCCATGTTTTATGATGGAGTTGCCTATGTGCATTGACTCGTTCAGCATAAAGATTATGAGTTCTTCTGTTATTTTGTCTTCGGAAACTTTTCTGCCCAAAAATTCCCGCAAGAAATATTCACCGACGTGAAATCCGGTGTCATCCTGAAAAAGTCCTCTTCGAACGTGCGAAATTTCCATTGTGCGGGGGGATGCGAAAAATTGTCCTTTTTCTATAAATATTTTCATGTCTCGGGCTTTTAAGAACCAGTCCGAGACGATTTGCCTAAGAGCTGAAGTAATGCTTTCATTCTCATCGAGAAATATAGTGTCTTCTTCTTTTTCGGATATCTTCACATATTTCTGCAAAACCCATTCTTGAAGTTTTTGGGGCAACGCACCATACCACTTTGCAAAAGAAACATCATATTTCGACACCTCATTCAGTTGAGCGTAAGCATCAAAAACGTAATCCTCAAGTTCTTTCCCGTTTTTACCACACAATCTGAAATCTTTGTCTGGTTCCCCGGTTTTATCGGAAACGCATCGCAGTTCCGGAGTAATATCGTTTACGGTTATCTTGCTGTAATCCGGCTCTATCACAACCGTATTATCGGCGTCTCTGGATGAGGCCAGGTCTTCTTCCACGGTCCGCCAATAAGGATTAGTTTCGCGGGCGTGGATCTCGCGCATGGACTTTGCCATAATGTCCCTGAATCCTACAGAACCTATATGAAATTCTTCCGTACCAAAAAAATATGTAAAAATGTCGTCAGCTCTATATTGAATCTGGTCCAGCATATTTTTCATCATTAGTCGATAGGAGGAATACCCCCCTTCTACTTCATTTCTAAGCGTAGACATTGAAACGCTTGAACTTTCGTCCATTCTTATAACTTTTTGAACTATCGAGACTACTTTCCGGCGTAAAGCTATGTCTATCCCCTCCGGGAAGCTATCGTAAATAAGATTTGAAAATGTTACTCCCCTATTACGTGATTCTGTGTATTTGTTTTTTATCGTTTCAACGCCTTTAATTTCTTCTAGATCTAGTTCCTCAATTAGAGGCGTTTCCCCATTAACCAGGTAATACGCAATTACAGCGTCAAGATACATCTGAAAACGCATGTTGATGTTGCGGAAAAATTCGTGATCGCTCTTAAGTTCGCTGATAGCTAATTCAACGGTTTCGTCCGTTTGGACTTCGTCCTTGTTCTCACCGTATATCACGTACGCGATCGCCATTGCCAGCTGTTTTTTATTTTTTTCTTGAAACTTTTTCGCGGGGTCGAACTCAGCGATATCGCTTTCCCCCATCGCGTGGTCACGCAAGACAAATTCATCTATTATCGGATCTTTCCAGAAAAGTTCGTCTAAGTTAACGGGACCGGTAGATAAATATTTTTCAAAACCCCCTAACAGTTCTTTTGGAATACTGGATCCGGGCTCCACAAGATACGCGTCATACACAAAATCAAACTTATTTCTAAGGAGCACATGACCATTACTATTGTCGCTTCTCATCTTATGCCATCGCGCTCCGTAGGCAACACCTATTTCGTGCACTATGGTTTTAAAGAGGTCTTTCATGAATAAGGGTGTGCTATCTTTGTGTCCCTTTATCTTCCAATCTTTTGTGTCTTTAGTTCTTTGCACAATATCGTAGTCTGTCGCGTCTAAAAACAAATACACCACGTTGTTACTTGTATGACCGAATACCGGAACTTTTTCACCGTCTTCCTCGATCTCGAGGCGCTTCATGCCATGTGGAATTTTTATTAAACATAGATTTTTCCCATCTAACGCGCGCTTTAGGTTGAAACCTTCACCAAGTTGGGAAAGAAAAGGATCAAGCGTCTTTTCAAGATACGAAAAAAAGTTTTTTGAAAGGTATTTTTCAGGCGCTTCCGCGTCCGGAAACTTTTTGCCCCATTCAAGCTCTTTTCTTCTTCCTTCAACTTCCGTAAAATCTCCGCCTTTGATTTTTTTCGTCATGATATCGCGTATAAATCGATCGATAATGTCTTCGTTTTGACGCGCGTATCTGGTTCTGACGCTATTAACAAACTTTGCGGCATCTTCTTCCATGTACGGAAGCTTGTTATGGCTGGACACAGAGTCTTTCAACTTATAAAATTCTTTATCTGTCAGAAAAAATATGGGGAAACCACTCTCCTCATCTTTTTTTATCGTTGAGAAAAGAAGCTGATAATCTTCTCTTTTTCCATTTTTTCGAACAGAAACCGGAACATTAAAAATATTTTCTCCAACCTTCCCCACCATATTAATGTAGGGAGTGGTAACTTCGGCCGGAGCAAACACACTTTTTTCGTTGAGAGATTCTTTTCTCCGAGTTTGAAAAAGTTTTTTCTTTTCAAATATCTCTTTTATTTTTTCTTCATCGGTTTCCCCGACGATTTCTTTCAGTTTATTAAGCTCTCCCAATTCATAAGCAAGCGCCGCTTCTGCCAGAACAATGTTTTTGTTATGAATCGTATGCTCCCCCAACCCCCCCGAAACCACGGGCGGACTCAAAGCAAAACTGACATTGTTTACCAAAAAACAAAAACCGATAATTAAAGAAATAACTTTCCTCATCCCGTATCCTCCTTTTTCTAAAATAACAATCCTGATTTACATAGTTCCATTGTACAGTAAATCTTTATCTTTTCAAATAAAAAAAATCGACCATTTGTCACGCTTAACATTCATGTTCGCATAATCATCCAATTTTTAAGAGGAACAAATGAGAATTGTCATTTCCTCGCACACATGAATGTATACAATGGACAGGCACAGGGGTCTGTCCCTACAGAACGGGCACATTGCATGTGCCCCTTGTATATTGTCACAATTCAGGTAACCGTTTATAATGGCACCAACATATAAAGGTTATCAATGATGATGGGGATAAAAGGGCCGGGCAGGCCCGGCCCCTACGATTTGTTGTGGCATGTTTTATATTATTCGTAGGGACAAGGCCTGCCTTGTCCAATTAATTGAAGAGGGGACAAAATGGTCGGGTGACCCCGGGCACTATCGATTTGTTACCTAAATTGTGACAATATACACCCTACAGAATGGGCACATGCAATGTGTCCCTACGATGGGCGCCCACATAAAATTACCCGTAGGGGCACATTGCATGTGCCCCTTGTATATTGTCACAATTCAGGTAACCGTTTATAATGGCGCCAACATATAAAGGTTATCAATGATGATGGGGATAAAAGGGCCGGGCAGGCCCGGCCCCTACGATTTGTTGTGGCATGTTTTATATTATTCGTAGGGACAAGGCCTGCCTTGTCCAATTAATTGAAGAG
>JADHWG010000001.1 GCA_016783605.1 Candidatus Omnitrophota bacterium
TCGTAGGCTGCTCCGCAACCTACGAGGTTGCAGACGGGGATTTCATGAAAAAAGTGGAGAAAATACGAATATTCTGATACAATTACCAGCGGAGGGATGCCAGAGCGGTTGAATGGGGTAGTCTCGAAAACTATTGAGCCTTCGGGTTCCCAGGGTTCGAATCCCTGTCCCTCCGCCACTTACCTACACAAAACATTTTTTTTACCTTTGGCAGAAAATGTTTTGATGTACAGGAAAGAGTGGCGGTTGTGCTGGGAGGCGTCCTCGCCGAGCAGTGCTCCGCCACTTACCTATACAAAACACTTTTCAACCCTTTGGCGAAAAGTTTTTGATGTATAGGAAAAAGTGGCGGTTGTGCTGAGAGGCGTCCTCGCCGAGCAGTACTCCGCCATCATTTTTTGCAAATTCAAAAAGTGACCCCAAGGACGCGACGAATGGAAACATCTAAGAGGTCTATTTTTCATTCATAAAAATGTGGGCTTCTGAAAATTTATGGAATGGCATTCCATGAATTAAGGTTAATTTATGGAGTTGTGGTTTATAGCGCGATTTCACCAGCGTAAGTGGAATTAAAATTGTTCGTTAATATCTATTTGTCAACATTTCCAGAAATAGCGGCAACAATTGGAGATAGCTCAAAATATGCGGATCCTAATATGAATAGCTTGAACATTTATTTATCCATACCTTTTGTGAACATTATCGTCTTGATGTTTTTCGCGGGATTTGTGTATTTGAAAAATCCGCGGTCGAATATCAATATACGATTCAGCGTTTTTGTTATGTCCGTGACATTATGGAATTTGGCGAGTTTTCTTTGGTCGATATCGGGGAGTTTTAACTCTCAGCTTTTTTGGTATCGGATGATGCACTCTGCCGCGTTGTTCGTTTCTGTGTTCTTTCTTCATTTTGTAATTTCTTTTCTAAAAATCCCCGCCGGAGGCGGGTCCGACTCTGGCGGAAAAAATAGGATTTTACTAAAATATGCTTATTTTGCCGGGATTTTAACAATGTTTTTATCTTTCACTCCTTATTTTCTTAGCGACATAAACGTTATCGATATGTATTCATGGTCGGGCGCGCAGGGGCCGTTCTTCTACTTTTTCCTATTCAATCTTTTCGGGTTGGGGGCGGCGGCAATGTTTTTTCTGGTTAAGGCTTATCTCGGAGCTTTGCCGGCACGGAAGAATCTGCTTAAATACATTATATTTCCCGCGATAGCGGCTTACGCCGGCGGCGCGCTTGATTTTTTGCCTCATAAGGGGATAGCGATCCTTCCTTACTCAAAACTTATTGTTACAACCGCGATCGCCGTATTCGCGTACGCGATAGTGGCATATAAATTATTTAACATCAACGTGATAATCAGAAAAACGGTTGTTTATACGGTTTTGGTTACGATAATAACGATCTTTTATTTCGCGGTAATACTCGTTATTGAAAATAAGTTCAGAGTATATATGGGATACGGATCGTTTTCTGTATCGCTCTTTGTTATCATCGTATCGATAATAATTTTTCAGCCGCTCAAAAATTATATTCAAAGTCTATTGGACAGATCCTTTTTTAAAGGCACCATCGTTCAAATAGGCGCTGAAAATGACCGCTTAAGAGAAGAAGTGCAGAAAACCGAGAAACTGAAAGCGATAAGCACTCTTGCGGCCGGAATGGCTCATGAGATAAAGAATCCTTTAACAAGCATTAAAACGTTTACTGAATTTCTTCCTAAAAAATTTAATGAACCTGAGTTCATAGCGAAATTTCACACTATTGTTGCTTCTTCCGTGGATTCCATAAATAATATCGTTCAACAACTGCTGCATTTTTCCAAACCTGATGTTCTTAAATTGGAAAAAATTCATCTTAATGAACTGCTGGACAATACGTTAACTTTTCTGAGCAATGATCTTCTGAAAAAAGAAATTAAGATCTCTACAGATTATGCGCCGACGCCCGTTGTGGAAGCGGATCCTGTTCAGTTGAAACAGGTTTTTTTGAATATTCTGCTGAACGCGATAGACGCAATGCCGACCGGCGGGAAAATTTGTATAGAGATCGTTCCAGAACTTACGGGCGAGATCTTCATAAAGATAAAAGATACGGGCAAAGGAATATCAAAAGAGGATTTAAAACATATTTTTGATCCGTTCTTTACGAAAAAGGAATTTGGAACGGGACTGGGATTAAGCGTCGTTCATGGGATCATTAAAAAGCATCGCGGAAAGATCGTGGTGAACAGCCGGATAAATAAAGGAACGGAATTTAATATCACCCTGCCGCGTCACTTCTTAGAAGAAAAAGCTTCATAAAATGTGTCTGTCGCAAAACACCTTTTTCTGTCATCCTCCGGAACGCGGGGATCTGTAACAGATTGTGTTTTTTAGATGTATAGATCCCCGCCCCCGTTTTCACGAGGACAGGCTTGCGAGGATGACATTTTGGGAGTATTTGCTACAGGTCCTTTTTGTGGTAAATGACGGTGCTACGGAGGTATTAATCCAGCAATTCTTTTAGGACTTCCAGGAGGCGTTCGGCGCCTTGGGTTTTGTCTACGAAGGCGTCCGCTTCGCGCCCGAAAACGGAGTGTTTATAATCGGGATATCCCGTATAGATAATAAGCTTAGACGCCGGAGAGATCGACCGGATCGTTTCAAAAATGCTTAAGCCGCCTTTTCTGGGCATGATGAGATCTAAGATGATCGCGTCAACGTCTTGTGTTTCTTTCAGATATGAAATAAGTGAAAATCCGTCATGGACAAATTCCACTTCATAATTTTCAGATTCAAAAATTGTTCTTAAAACGTCGCATAATTCATAATTGTCATCCGCTATTACGATTTTCTTGTGACTATTGTTCACTTTTATCAGTCTCTTCCTTTCCCGTTTATCGGCAGGCATATTTTAAAAACAGTGCCCTCGCCAAGTTCACTTTCAAAATCAATACGGCCTTCCTGACTTTCTATCATTATTTTCGCTATCGGAAGCCCTAAACCCGTTCCTTTCGGTTTACTGCTGTAAAGGGGTTCGAATATCAGCGGCATTTGATCCGGGGGAATCCCTCCTCCGGTATCTTCTATCTCAATGCACACACAGTCATCTTTTTTCTGAAGACGAAACGTTAATTCTCCGCTGCCCGACATCGCCATTATCGCATTATTCGCGATATTTTGCAAAGCATGAGCGAGCTGATCGCTATCGACCATAATTTTCGGACATTTTTTGAATTCTTTTTTAACCGTCACAAACTCCGGGATCCTGATGGAAGAAATAGCCTGTTCGATTATACTTTTTATACTGTTTTTCTTAAAAACCGGAGGATTTGTTTTCGCGAATCCCATAATATCGTCGATTATTGAGTCTATTATCGAAATTTCTTTTTGCATAATGTCTACATACTTTATCATCTTTTTCTTATCAATTTTTTTACCTTTAAACACTGTTCCCATGAAATAAGCCGCGTTTTTAAGAACCGCGAGAGGGTTTCTGAGTTCATGTGTCACGCTTCCGGCAAGTTTGCCGAGAAACGCTATTTTTTCACTTTTATGAAGGCGACGGCTTATAAGCAACAGTTCATCTGTTCGGTCTTTTACTTTCGTTTCCAGATTATCTCTGGTATTTTTAAGTTGTCGGCTAATATCGTTCATGTCTTGTATCATCGTGAACATGGTGTTCTGTGTGTTTTTCAATTTTTCTATTTTTTCTTCAAGAGCTCTCTTGGTCTTCACCAGTTCAAATTCTTTTTTCTCGACGTATCCCATCGCCGCTCTTTTAAGATATATGTTTTCCGCTATTTTTTTTCGAAGTAACCTGGTGTTTTCTTCAAGCCGAACAGATTTCGCCGCGAACCGGTTTTTGGATTCCGTTAGTCTGTTCTCCCTATCTTCTTTTATCTTGAAGAAGAGCCCGGTGCTATACGACATAAGAAAAAATAAAGCTCCTACCGCGATAATGTTTGAAGATATCAAATACTGAAAGTTGTCATATACCGCGTCGGTTGGCTGAAAAAGCCTGTAATGTGGAATGATCCCCCTATATTCCAAAATTAGAAGCGAAAAATAACTTATGAAAATAAGAGCCGATACAGAAATGCCGCGAGACCGGCGCATTAATACGTTCGCGTAAACCAAGTCAAACAGATAAATAAAAAAGACGACCCCTTCCGCGCCTCCCAAATAATGGATCGCCAACGTCGCGTATATTATTCCGAAAAAATAATAGCTGAAATGAATATTATCCAGCGCTTTTCGAGTTTTGCAAAATCCCGGACGAAACGGAATAAGATACAATAGGCACGTGCCAAGCCACACGCCAAAGATCAACAAAACTCTGAACGGGATGTTTACACCGATCACCATCTTTATTATATTGAGAAAAACCAGACCTACACAAAGGATAAAAATGCGGACTTTGAAGGAAGTAAAAAGAAGTTTCGCTTGATGCGATAAACTTTCCAGACAAAAATCTTCTTCGTTAATTTTTGTTTCCCGATTCATATTTTTCTTTTAGTTTGTTTAATTCTTTTTTTAATTCTTCCGTTTCTCGCCTTAGATCACGAACCCTTTCTTCTCGCTCCATCGCTGTTTCCCAAAAAGTTTCCAATTCTCTTTTTCTTTCTCTTTGCCCTTCCATTTCTTGGGCAAGAAACGAGACGTCCTTAATAATTGCCAAAACAATTTCGTCATTTTTTATTTTTACGACGCTTAACGTCACCAATACCTGACGCCGGCTGCCGTCCTTGCAAAGAATTTCGGTTTCAAGATGCGCGGCGGACCGAAACAACAGATCTTTACGAATCTCTTTTAGTTTTCTTTTATCCCGCGCGCAAATCAGTTTTTCCAGCGGCATTCCAACCAGTTCATTTTCAGAAAACTTGGTAACAACTTCAATGATCGGATTAATTTCTTCTATCGCAAAATCATCCATCCGGCAGATGATAACCATGTCTTTTGAATTTTTGAACAAGTTTTCATAACGCTCCTGGGATTGACGCATACTTTCATATGCCGATTTCTCTTCGGTTATGTCTTGAACCAAAGCTTCTATAACATCTTCTCCCGTAAGAGAATCTTTTTCGATGTAAGAATTGTGCAAAACATATTTGTCTTTATCCTCAAGTGTCTTGAAATGATATTCGTAATTATGAAGTTCACGAGTTGCCTGAAGACGCGCTCTTATACTTTCTTCACCATCCACATAAATAAGAAACTCACTTAAAGAATGTCCTATCACATCTTTTGCCGTCTTATTCCGAAGTTCAAGAATGGAAATAAACCCTTTGTTCATCGCGAGTATAACGCCGTCGGCGCATCTATATTTGTAATATCCGATATTGGTGTGATCCATAAGACGCTGAAAAGTTTTTCGACGATACTTGTAGACGAAAAATTTACGAAGTGTGTAGAGCAATACGAAGAGGATTAAAAGGTTTGAAATAAGTAAGTATGTCATACTGTTTTTATTATCAGTCCTTTAAACTTTCTTTAGATCCGTTACGAACGATTCATTATACCGTATAAGCTTTTTGTTTCAAAGAATTTCTTCCATCAATCGCTCCCACACCAACCTCGTAGGTTCAACCTCGTAGGTTGAACCTACGAGGTTGGTGTTTTTTGGGGGAGGGTGAGTGTAAATTGCTTTAGTTCGCTTTGTAAGGACTTATTTTCTTTGGGTTTTGTGATTGAGAGAGGGAAAAGAGGCGTTATCAGGCTTTTTCATAGGTTAATTTTTTTTGTAAACTTTTTATACCGAAAGTTGCCTCTTGCTTCTGGTATGATATACTTGTTCTTATAGGGACTTGCACTTTTAGATCTCACAGCTCAGACATGGGTCTTTTATAGCTTTTCTCGCCCCCTTTCAAAACAAAAAAATAAAGGTGAAAGAAAAGCTAACTTTTAAAACAGCTTACATAAGCTGTTTTTTTTATTTGTATTAGCGTAAAGGACACCCACAAGGGGGTGCCACCACTGTATATCAAATTAACTCCCAATTCGTTACCCGAATTGTGACAATACGCGCCCACGATCATTATTTCGTTCAAATGGTTTGTATCCTAAAATTTCGTAGGGTATACATTGTCACAATTCAGGTAACAAATCGATAGTGACCGGAACCACCCTAACCATTTTGTCCCCTCGTCAATTAATCGGACAAGGCAGGCCTTCCCTACGAATAATATAAAACATGCCCAACAAATCCGTAGGGGCCGGGCCTGCCCGGCCCTTTTATTCCCATCATCATTGATAACCTTTATATGTCGGTGCCATTATAGACGGTTACCTCAATTGTGACAATGTACAAGGGGCGCCCTTTATGGGTGCCCTTATTAACGGGTGGTTTTCGCCGCGAGCTGACCGCACGCGGCCAGTATATCCGTACCTTTCGATTTGCGTACGGTCACTGTCACTTTATTTTCCCGCAATATGTTCTTGAACAAAAGCTTCTCTCGCGTGGACACTTTGGCGAGGTCACTTGCGAATATCGGACTGTAATTTATAAGATTAACTTTCGCTTTCATTTTTTTTGCAAGTTTCGCGAGTTTTCTCGCGTCCCGCGCGGAATCGTTTTGACCGCTTAGCAGAATATATTCCAGAGTGATCAACCTCTTTGTTTTTTGATGATACGCCAGGCAAGCCGAAAGGAGTTCTTTGAGCGGATATTTGCGGTTCACCGGCACAAGTATATTTCTTAGTTTATCATCCGCCGCGTGTAGGGAAATTGAAAGCTCTATCTGTAAATTTTCTTCTTTTAAACGATAGATCGCAGGGACTATTCCGCAGGTGGAAATTGTTATTCTTCTCGCGGCGAAGCCCAAACCTTCGGGTGAGTTCATTACACGAATGGCATTGATCAAATTATCATAATTGTCCATTGGTTCGCCCATTCCCATAAAAACGATATTGGTTATACTGGAAGAACTTAACTCCGCGCCTAGCCGCAATTGATCCACTATCTCGCAAATCGTAAGATTACGTTTAAACCGTTTTCGTCCGCTCGCGCAAAACGGGCAGGCGAACTTACACCCGACTTGAGTGGATATGCATACCGTACGGCGCGCGCCTTCTTTTATCAGCACCGTTTCGACATATTCTCCGTCTTTTAATTTCCATAAAAACTTCTCCGTACCGTCACACGATGTAAGATGCTCCGCGCACTCAACACGCTCAATAACAAATCGACTTTTAAGCGTTTTTATAAAAGTTTTCGGGAGATTCGTCATTTTGGAAAAAGAATCGGCATTTTTATGATACAGCCATAAAAAAATTTGTTTCGCGCGATGACGAGGCGCGCCCAAAAGCTGAATTTCTTTCTCAAGTTCCGTAAAACTATAATCCAAGATATTCTTTTTCATTAGCGCCCGCATCCATTATTTATCCAATCCAGGATGTCACCGAACACTTTTTCTTTTCCACGTTCTATCGAAAGCGCGTGACACATTTCGGGGTAAACAATAATTTTTTTATCTTTTGTTTTTACCTTTTTGAATATACACTTGCTGACTTCCGGGCTTGCCAACGAATCTTTCCCCGCGAGTAAAAATAACACCGGTTTTTTGATCTTTTTGGCGCGAAACAAACTTTTTACTTGAAAAGTAAACGTGCACCATAAGAGTTTCGCGGTGGCAAATCGGTGTTCGGCGGGATCATTATCCAACAACGTTTGATACTCTTCGTCTCTGGTACACATTCCGGAATCAAACGGCATTTTGAACCGGCGGCAGGGATTATAAAAATTCGCGGCGAATATCCGAAAATATTCCATAAGAGAAAATTTCAACCGGCTGAAAAAAGCCGGTGAAATTAATATTGTACCGTCAAAAAGATCTTGACGTGATAACCCCGCGTGAAAAGCGATAAGAGCCCCCATGCTTTCTCCGAGAATAAAAACTTTCTTTCCGGGATGTTCCGCGCGCGCTTTGCGAGTGAGCGATTCGATATCTTTAAAATACACGTCGAAAGAATCAATATGCCCCTTTTCACAATCCGTTTCGCCGAACCCTTTAAGTTCGATCGCGTAAGACGAAATACCGCTTTCAAGAAAAAATTCCGCGAGCGCGTCCCACCTGGCACTCTGCGCGCCAAGCCCGTGAATCAGTACAAGAACCGTTTTCGTTTTGGGTGCCTGCCACTTGCGATACAAAACATCACTATTTTTGTCTTTTATTAAATCCTGCATGATCTCTTTTTCATGTATTTAGGGTTTTAAACTTTTCTGATCATAGTTGACAACTTTAGCATATATTGACGTTTCACAGTTGTCAACTAGTTGTAAACAAAATACATCAAAATGGGCATATTTGAGGGATAAAGGGCACGGCATGCCGTGCCCCTACGAAGTTGCGGGCGGAGTATAAATATTTTTGGTTGGGCATTGTTGAGATTGCTTCGTCCCCGGGGGACGCCTGCGGGGACGAAGCAATTTTTGGATGTTAGAGCGACGAATCGATCTGATCTATACAATCTTTCCAGTCGCTTCGATCTATTCTTTCCATTGGTATGCCGAGGAGAAGTGTTTCCAACACCAAACGCATTAAAGTAACCGCGGCGCCTATTTGGAGCATCCTTCTTTGCCCGGTTGGAATTTCATTATAGGAAAGCATCAGATATAAGTCTTTTATGTCAATATCCTGACTGTGCGTTACGGCTCGCATCAGCTTTTTTATGTCCTGAGCGAGAGTTTGTTCACCATTTTCCGCTTTTTGGACATCTTTAGGAGTGAGACATCCTTGGAGAATACCTATTCTTAAAGCAGTAGACGCGTATAGCCACCCTTTGCCGCTTAATCCTTCTATGTCGGGAAGAGACAAAATTCTTGTTTGTTTAAGTATGTCCTCCAATTTCTCAGGCATATCAAAATCGCTTTCAGGCTGTATAGCTGTAATATTTGATTCGGTCGCGAATAAAACGGGTATCCTTACGTCTTCAGGACTTTTCGAACTTAGACTGCTACTGAGCAAATTTACCACACTTTGCTGATCTAACCCTGCTTCACTATTGTATTCTTTAATCTTTACCGCTCCTTTACCGAAAAGTTTATCCAGATTCCGCTGAGTTTTTTCTTTGGAACCATCACCTGAAAGGCTATCAGAAAACATCTCTTTAGGAACGATAAGATCGATCTTGTTTTTCTTTACGAGAGAAGCGTGTTTTTCTAGCATTTCGTATACGTTGTAAACAGCCTGTTCTCCTTCTGTATTAGCATAACTCGCCTCAACAATAACTGTCTCACTATGCAAAGTCTTTTTAATCCAGTAGTCGTTAATTTCACGTACCGTGGGTGGTTTTCGGAAATGAAATTTTCTGCCGTCCGGACTCTCAATTATCAGTCTTCCTTCAATAGAATCCCCGTCTTCCCGAATATCCATGTTTACATCTATCACCTCTCCCGGTCCGAATACAACAATTTTTTCATCTTTATCCACAAGAAGATTATTGTTATTGATTTCGATCTCTACCGCGCCGCTCTTTACAACAAGCCTATGAGGTCTTTGCACTCCCCCATGTGTTATCCTCTTTGGCGGACGTTTCTTTTCACCATTAATCGTGATCACGTCCACTTCCTCGGATTTCAGACCATAATCTTTAATAACACCTCTTTCTTCGCTTGCAACAATATTTGTTCCTCCTATTTTTTTGCCTTGTTTAAACGGTTTTGCAATTGGAATTTTTCTTTTCAGGGCGGGAACAAATATGTCCAGGATTTCCGCTTCTTGTTCTAACGTCTCAACTGATACGCTCTTCGCGGAAGCCGGGATCACAAGCAAGAATCCTCCTTTCGCTAAAGACACAATCTTTGCGGTTTTTATATCTCCCCTCGCGTCTGTAACAGAAATAGTCGCTGATCCTGTTTTAACAGCAAGGATGTGAAGTCCGTGTGTTGATTCCTCCGGTTCTTCCCCTAAAGATAAAACGTTTTTTCCGTCTGATTGTGCCATAATAATTCTGTCCATTCTGTAAGCACTCTTTACCAGAATGTTGAGTTCCACGCTATCCTTTTCTTGCAATTCTTTTACCCCCATTTCAGGAAACACAATACCGTTTTCCCGAATAGCGTCTTTGCCTAAAAGTTCTTCGGGAAAATATTTTAGCGCGCTCTTTAACTTCGACAGTGTGATCGTCTTCGGCGCATCCGGTGATTCTAAGTTACATGCATCAATATCACCTTCGAGATCCAAATAAAACGGAGCCCCGTTTTTGATAGTTTCGGTTATCGTTGCGTCTATCCCTTCAGGTTCTTCTACATCTTCATAATATCCTTTTTGCCTGGCAAGCGGCGCGGCTTTTTGCGGTTCAGATTCATTCGCGGTCATTTCGGCGTGTACTGCCATTACTTCGTTGATCGGGGTAATAGCGGGCATATGTTTCCTGTCCGATATAATTTGAATTGTTTTCGCGAGATCATCATCAAGCTTTGTTTTTAAATTACTAACATTTGTCGAGCGGTATTCATACTCGGGAATGATCGCCTGTATCCCGGCTTTTTCCATATTTGCAATCTGCCGAGGAGCCGACACTGCTGTCGGGTCAATTACAGCATGTGTCACACCGGCTGATGCCAAAAATTCCGCCGGAATAATACCGGTATTGGATCCTGTTCCGCGTGTCGCGATATTATCTTCGCGACCGTCGATCGTTATTATTTTTTTCTTTTCATCTGTCGTCGCGTCCCGGAATAACTCGCTCACGTCTTCACCGCGAAGTTCGCGAAGAGCCGCGTCAATGTGAAGCCGGGAAATACAATGAAAAATGTTCACTTTTTCAAGATCCACGCCGGCGTCTTCATAACCTTGTATCCACGGCATCCAGGGACCTTTTTCGTTTGCCTTAAAGTTGTACAAAAGATCGAGCCCGTCTTTTACACCCGCGGCAGTTTCGGCTAATTTAACCGCGTTCGCGAGGGTGTAAATATAGCGCGCGACAAACGCGCCGTTATAACCGGCGACCTCTACCATGCCTTCAATGATATCAGCCTTTGTTCCGCCGCCGTAAGAGATTTTCAATCTTTTTCGGTATTCTTCGCGCAGGTCTTCGATCATATTGTTCCACCAATCGCCTTTCCAAGCATCTTTATCTTTAAAAACATAGCCAAATAGTGTCGCAATATTTTCCGCCTGAGTTATCTCCATTTCCGAAGGCACTCCCAATTCCAAAAACACAGGTATCTGCTTTTCCAGACGGAATTTCGCGACCTTCTCATGAAGAGATGCTCCACGAATCGCTTTAACAGGTTCATACGGATTTATAAACTGGTACAGAACGGTTTCTATCGGCACATTTTCGAACAGTATTTTTATCTGATAGTTTATCTCATAGACCGTTGAAATTTCTTCTATGATGCGGCGTTTTACTTCATCTAAGTTATTCAGTATTACCTCGATTGTTTTGGCTATTGTACCTTGTTGGTCTATTATTTTTTGCGTGCTAAGATCATTCCACCTTAGATCGTATTCTAAAAACGACGCGTATTTGTCCTCTATCGCGCCTATAATATCCGGGGTCTCATTATTCTCCGCGGCTTCTTTTGTAACATCATCTACCAGTTTTTTAAATTCAGCCTCAAGTAAAGGCTTCAAAATACCGTAATACGCACCGTATTCTTTATGTGTTTTAATGCCTTCTATCTCATCAATCTTCTGTACCGCGTCGACCTCATGGCTTAAAGCCCACACAGCTTTCATATCTTCATCATTTGTCAGGTTTTTTTTCAACGCTATTTCATCCGGCGTAACAGGAAAGAAACGTAAACCTCTTTCATGGTATTCCTTGTCCGTCATAAAGTCACCCCAAGGTCCGACGATCCTATATGCGGCTTTTTGAAATAAATCTCTTTGCGCGCGTATCGCCACAATACCCATATTCAGATAATCCCTTACCTCAGAATGCCCGATAGCAACCAGCATAGGCGCGCCGACAGGAATATCATCCGGCGTCATATCAGGCGTGACTATTGTGACAGGTCCTATCGGATCCCACTGGTACCAAACTTCGTTATTGAATCCTTTCACGTGGTTAATTTTCTTATTTTTAAGCCACAGCTCCTCGAGGATTTCTTCAGCGTCATCAGGTTTCTTGCTGATGAGCGTGGCAAATTGCTCTACGGTAAAGGGCGTATGTTTACCAAATACCTTTGCCATTTCATAATATCCTTCAAGAGATCCATCGTCTACAACAATTGTCTGCGCTATTATCTCTTCATTTCTGCGAAATATGTCCTCAAATTTCTTTTCCTGTTTTCGGAGCGCGCTTAGCCTTGCCATGATGGGCCGGATATCCGAGCCCTGCTGATTATTTACCCATTCTTCTTCGCTTTTGAAGCCAAATGCCGCGATCGCGTCAGACGTCAGTGCTATTAAGCCAAGCGCAATTCGCGTATGAATGTCTTCATGCTGTGCTAAAACTATTTTTTCCGATTCTGTGAGACGGTCATACGATGATTCCCTCATGTAGTAGTATTCCTCCACGCTTTCCAGACTTCCATATTTTTCATACTGTTTTCTTGTCTCTCTGGTACCGGGATGGCATTCAATATCACTCGGCGCTCCAGTTGATTCAATGTATTTTTCGTAAAGTTCATCCGGCAAAACGATAAAATATCCACCGGTTGCGTTGTCTCTCCTGCCATACATTTTCATAAATTCTTCTTGTATTTTGGCCTTACCATTTGTTCTAAAGCTTACACTTATTTGCCTCTTCAGGTCTTCAATTGTAAGCGTGATCGCCAGATTTAGCCTACCGTGCTCCTCCCGCGTCAGCGGTTTATTTCGATTCGCTCCGGTTCGGGCATACCACTCACCCGCCGACCGGGTTGGAAGACCGGCTTTTCCCCTTGCCCTTATTCTAAACTTATCGAATTCAACTTTGACGCGCGTCCTTATTTCATTCGGAATGTTTTCTTTGCCAAGATTTTTTTCATATTTTCCTAAAAAATCCGTAAAAATCGTTTCCCAATCTTTGTCGTTTTCTACGAGTTTCATCCATTCGCTGTGCGCTTCTTTTTCGCTCTCAAAGCTAGGTATCATCTCTTTTTTCATCCCATCAAGATAGCTCTCTACACATTTCCCGGTTGCTTCTCTGATCTTGTCAAGAACTCCGTCTTTGCTAATATCCTTGAACCACTCTTTCAGGTTTTTCTCTACATCTTTGTCGAGTACAATCCTACTCCCAAATCCGAATTTTAAAGCTGTCGAGAGAGTGTCTTGTGTAGATTCCGGAACGACAGAAAAACGCTCTGCCGCGAAAGTCGTATTGCTAAAAGAAAAAGCCAAAACTAAAAAAAGGCTTATTGTTTTACAGAACGTTGATTGTTTGAAATTACTTTTCATTATTATTTTCCCCCTTCGGTTAAAAACACATAATACGCGTGAGATGATCCTGTTGAACTATCACAAAATCTTCCGCCATTATCTTTCTTTTTCTCGGAATAATGGGTTTGAAAAAATCTTTTTTAAACACCTTAAAATTGTCTTTCAGAAATCCTGTTTGCCTGAATCGGCTTGATCGCTTCGTACTAAGAATGGGTTTTTTTGAGGTATACCAAAGCATGCGTTACTTCACTGTTGAGTTTATTCACATCACTACTAAAGCAAAAAACAACTACCTTCTTTCTAAAGTACCAAAAAGGGCAAAACAAATCAACCCTTTATTTCTAACTTTTTTTCGATAAACATTGAAGTTATAAGGGCACGGCATGCCGTGCCCCTACGAAGTGGTTGGCGATATCCCCCATTTAAATAGGGACGTCACCCATTTAATTAAGAGAACAAATTGAAAATGGGTGACGTCCCTATTTAATGAATATTCGCGTTTGCTAAAGCAAATCAGGGGTTATTTCCCATAACAGTTTCCATTTTTCTTGGTATTCGAGACAAATTATGCCGGAATGCTTAAAGGTGATGCTTTCATTTTCTTCGTTTTCGAAGAGCAAGAGGGAGGTGAGTTTTCGTAAAAACGGGAGGTGCCCCACGATCATTATGTCTCTTCTTACGGCTTCCAATTCTTCTTTGATCTTGGCAACTTCATCATTAGGATTCAGATCAACTCGTTCATTTATCTCCGTTTTTTCGATATATTCAGTGATTATTTGTACGGTTTCGATCGAACGCATCTTTTTACTGTGCCATATGCTCGCGACACTGATCTTTTCCGCTTTTATGAACCGTCCCATTTTCTGAGTTTCGTCTTTGCCTTCTTCACTTAAGGGTTTTTGAGGATCTTGCTCCTCCGTCAAAGAAAGCCCGTGTTGGATCAAATAAAGTTTCATATGTCTACCCCCCTCTTTAATAACGTTAAAAAACTTTCTCTCCCGGAACCACCTCGTAGGTGGAACCGGTTGTTCCACCTACGAGGTGGTTCCGGTAAAGGGCACGGCATGCCGTGCCCCTACGGGGTTGTATCGGGGTTTGGTTCTTCCCCGTCTTGTTTTGAGTGAACCATTGGAACAAATCTGACCGGCAGGAGTGTTTTTTTATTCACGCCCTCGGGTGTTTTTTCGATCAGACATAATTCTTGATGAAAACTTCCGACGGGGACTATCATTTTGCCGCCGATTTTCAGCTGGTCTATCAATTCTTCCGGCACCTCCGGCGGCGCGGCGGTTATAACGATCGCGTCAAAAGGGGCGTATTCTTCCCAGCCTTTATATCCATCGCCGTATTTTACATGAACGTTGTCATATCCGAGTTTTTTTAGTCTTTCGCGAGCGGAATCGGCAAGCGGTTTCAATATTTCGACGCTATAGACATCTTTTACGATTTTTCCCAACACCGCCGCCTGATACCCGCATCCGGTCCCGATCTCAAGAACCCGCGTTTGGTCTTTCGGCTGAATTTGTTCTGTCATATAGGCGACAATGTACGGTTGGGAAATAGTCTGGCCATATCCGATAGGCAGCGGACAATCGCTGTACGCGGAGTTGATCAAGTTTTCCGGCACGAACAAATGTCGTTTGACGCTCGACATCGCGTCCAAAACAGTTTTATCGGTAATGCCTCTGGCGACTATCTGTTCTTCCAGCATTTTTTCCCTCATCTCATCAAGCGCTCCATTCTCGGCAATGGCAATAAATTCGCCCGCTGTAAAAGATAAAAGCAGACACATTATGCTAAGCAAAAAATTCATCCTGATTTTTCGCTTCATTTTTGCCTGCTCTTTCGTTTCGCCAAAACTTAACAGCCTTTCATCCCAACTCTTCACCACCCCGATTGCACCTCGTAGGTGCAATCGGTTGCACCTACGAGGTGCAATCGGGGTGGTGCGAAGGTTTTGTTAAAACAATGTATATATGAACGGGGCTACTGCTGATGATTCCGTAAAAATGATCAATAATCCCAAAAATATGAGGATTACGATAATCGGCAGAAGCCACCATTTTTTTCTCACTTTTAAAAAATCCCACAATTCTTTCATTATTTCCATTTTTCCCATGAGAATCCCTTTCTATTCTAAACACCCAAACCAAAACACCAACCTCGTAGGTTACTACCAACCTACGAGGTTGGTAGTAACCTACGAGGTTGGTGTTTTGGTTATTTTACCTAAAACTGTTTTGTCAAATTTTCTTTGGACGGTTTTGTTTGTTTTCTCGTTATCCAATAACTTTTCGCGTTTCTATCGAGTTTCGCGTCCAATATGTCTTTTCCGAAAATGCGCATCACAAGACCTATCGGAGTAAGTATAGCATAATATACTACTGTCAGGATAATTCTGGTATTCACCCATCCTATCGCGTGAGCAACTTTTGTAAACACCTTAAAGACCGGTTTAAGTTTCATCGGAAAAAATATTCCGAATATTAGAGAAACCGCCGAAACAGAAAAAAACCATTTGTACGCGGTTTGATGATGTTTTAAAAAATGGATGGTGCCGAAAACGCACAGGATCATCCCCAAAACTATTCCGAATTGTCTTAGATCTTTTTTTTGAACTTTTTTCATAAACATCCTACCCGCTCTTAATCCAGTTCAAATTCCTCAATTTCTTCTATTCTGAGTCGTTCCCGCGGCTGTTTCTTTTTATCAACAATGAACGAACCCATAACAAGATAATCCATGTTCGTTCTCATAAAACATTTGTACGCGTCACGCGGGGTACAAACTATCGGCTCCCCCCGCACGTTGAAAGAAGTGTTAATGACCAAAGGAGATGAATGGTTCTCATCCAGCTTCTTCATCATATCATAATATACCGCGTTATCTTCTCGTTTAACCGTTTGAACTCTCGCCGAATAATCAACATGTGTTATTGCCGGCACGGTGGATCTTTTAATTTTGAGCTTATCAAGACCTTTGAATTCACTTGTTCCTTCATTCGAAATACGTTGATTTCCCGCAACAGGCGCGACTATCAACATATAGGGACTTCCGCCTTTTAGTTCGAAATATTCTTCCGTTTCTTCTTCGAGAATACTCGGAGCGAAAGGTCTGAAAGATTCTCTGAATTTTATCTTCCGGTTGATCAATGACTGCATTTCTTGACTTCGCGCGTCGCCCAGAATGCTTCTGGCGCCAAGCGCGCGCGGACCGAACTCCATTCTGCCTTGAAACCAACCGACAACTTTCTGCTGTGCGATCAACGCCGCGGTCACTTCCGGCAAAACGTCTCGTTCCACTTTTTCGTAAGGAATATCGTTTTCAGTAAGAAATTTCTCTATTTTTCCATCACTAAATGATGGGCCTAAAAGACTCGCTTTCTGACTATCTTTATTTTCTTCTCGAGGGCGGCTTCCTTTAAGATATTCACACCACCCGATGAACGCCGCGCCTATCGCGCCGCCGGCGTCTCCGGAAGCCGGTTGTATCCACATGTTCTCAAAAGGTCCGTCTCTTAGCAACTTTCCGTTTGCCACGCAGTTTAACGCCACACCTCCCGCTAAACATAAATTGCGGAGGTGAGTTTTTTCTTGAACATATTTCGCCATGTTCATAATAACTTTTTCAGTAACAACCTGAACGGATCTTGCCAGATCCATGTGTCTTTCGGTTAAATCGCTTTCTTTCTTGCGCGGAGGCGCACCGAAAAGCTTGTCAAACTTCTTATTGGTCATCGTAAGACCGGTGCAATAATTAAAATACTTCATATTCAGCTTGAAAGACCCGTCTTCTTTCAAGTCTATCAAATTGTCCAGGATCTTGTCCACATACTTGGGCTCTCCGTAAGGAGCGAGCCCCATAAGTTTATATTCACCGGAATTAACTTTAAACCCGCAATAATATGTGAATGCCGAGTATAAAAGTCCTAAAGAATGCGGGAACCTTATTTCTTCCAAAAGTTCTATGCCGTCGGAGTTACCTTTTCCGAAACTGACAGTTGTCCATTCACCGACACCGTCAACCGTCAAAATTGCCGCTTCGTTAAAAGGAGAAGGATAAAACGCGCTTGCCGCGTGAGAATGATGATGTTCCGGAAAAATGATCTCGCCTTTATATCCCAAAATATCCCGGATATGTTCTTTCATGAAAAGTTTCTGTTTTATCCATGGAGGCATCGCGGATAGAAAGCTTTTTACCCCAAAAGGCGCGTAAGCTAAATACGTCTCCAATATTCGTTCAAATTTGATAAACGGTTTATCATAAAAAGCGACTATATTGACGTCCTTGATGGAAATACCGGCCTCTTCCAAACAATATTGTACGGCTCGCTCCGGGAACGACGGATCGTGTTTCTTTCGAGTAAATCTCTCTTCCTGCGCCGCGGCAAGAATTTCTCCGCCGGCGATAAGCGCCGCCGCGGAATCATGATAAAACGCTGAAATGCCCAATATATACGTCTTTTTTCCGTCCATATTTACCGCTAAACCCTTCTTGACCGCCCGTATTTTGAACTGTATTATATCTTACAACAAACCACAATTACAAGCCTTGTTTTACCTCCCCCAAACACCCCACCCCCTTCGACAACCTCGTAGGGGCACGGCATGCCGTGCCCTTTACCACACAAATCACAAATCCCATGAGGGCACGGCATGCCGTTCCCCTACGAAGTTGGTGGTGATAAGTGACTGGGCAAGTGATTCTGTTAAATATTCTTGCTTTTCAGGTTCTAAAAATGTAGACTTGTCTCGGACATGCATATGAATCTCATAAAATACACTCTAAAATTATTGCGAATTCGGGCAAACGCGTTTGAGAAAAACACCAAAGATCCCATTAAAGCGCAGAAAAGGGTTCTTCTGGAGTTTCTTTCTCGTAACCGCAAAACAGAATATGGCTCAAAATATGGGTTTGGCAACATAAGATCCATCGATGAATACCGGCGGCGCGTTCCTCTAACCGATTATGAAAAACTTCGCCCTCTTGTGGAAAGAATAGCAAAAGGGGAACACAACATTCTGACAAAAGACGATCCGGTTTTTTTCAGCATCACAAGCGGCTCGACCGGAAAACCAAAACTCGTTCCCGTAACAAAATATTCCAAAACAAAAAACGCCCGCGTCATAAACTTGTCAGCGTATTATGTCACACATGATCACCCGAATATTGTTACGGGAAAAATACTCGCGATAGTAAGCCCTGAAATCAGCGGATATACCCCCTCCGGCATACCTTACGGCGCTGAAAGCGGACATGCTTATAAAAATCTTCCGGGCGCTATAAAAGGTGCTTATTCTCTCCCGTATGAAGTTTTCGAGATAGACGATTATGACGCGCGTTATTACACCATACTTCGCGTCTCAATGGAACACGATATAACGATCATCGCCACTATGACCCCAAGCACAATAATTCTTCTTTGCCAACTGATAGAAAAAGTGCGGGATGACGTTATTGAGGACATTCGAAACGGAACCATTAAAAAAAGCTTAAAGATATCGCCTCCTCTCAGAAAAGCTTTGGAAAATCAGTTTAAACCCAATTCGAAAAGAGCGAATGAACTTACAAAAATCTTAAAAGAAAAAGGTTCGCTTCTGCCGAAACATTTCTGGGGCAATCTTCAAGTGATAGAATGCTGGAAACGCGGTTCAATGGAGTTATATCTAAAAAAATTTCCAAAATATTTTGGAAACGTAGCAATCCGCGACTTCGGATATTTTTCCAGCGAAATGCGTAGTTCCGTTCCCATGAAAGATGAAGGCGCCGAAGGCGTTTTGGCTATTACGACCAATTTTTACGAATTTATTCCCCGGGAAGATAAAAACAAAGAAGAAAAAAGAGTGCTTTTATGTAATCAACTGGAGAAGGGGCAGGAATATTTCATCGTGCTCACAACGCCCGGCGGATTATGCCGATATAACATCGACGACATGATAAAAGTTACAGGTTTTTTTAATAAAACTCCCATAATCGAGTTTGTTCAGAAAGGAACCAGCGTCACTTCCGCGGTCGGTGAAAAACTCTATGAATCTCAAATAGTCGAAGCTGTAAAAATCGCGACCGCTAGATTAAATGTGCCGCTTGAACTTTTTGTAGCGGTCGTGGAATGGGCGGATTCCGCGCGATACGCTTTTCTAGTGGAATTTATTGAAGACGCAACACAGGAAAAGAAAAAAGAACTTCTGCTCGCTATCGAAAAAGAACTTTGCCGATTAAATGAGGAATACGATTTTAATAGAACTTCCCAAGAACTAGCGCATCCTGTTTTAAAAGTGCTCGCCCGCGGCAGTTTTGAAAAATTCAGAACGACAAAAATAAAAGAAGGCGCCCACGACAGCCATTTCAAACTCCCGCAACTAACTTCAGATCAAACTTTTCAGAAAAATTTCGATATTATTGAAGAAATCGATTAGGAACAATTTCTTATTGATTGGAAATCCCCCCAACCCCCTTTTCCAAATGTGGAGAGAAAATTAGAGGGAGCCGGGATCTCTACCCCCTTCTTGCTCCGTCAAAACTTTTATGAGCTCCAGATTCGTATTCTCATTTACCCTCGCTATATCAGATGCTGGACATCCTTTCGCCGAATACTCTTTCGGATGATTAAATTTGGATACAATATTTTTTATCGCTCCTTGAACAAAACTTTCGGAATAATCTCCCGCGACATCAACGCCGACCACTTCTAATTCATGTCTTATAACCCTTAGCATTGAAAGCAGATCATCCAAAGGAATAGCCCCTTCCGCCCAATTGGTAAGAGAGTCTTTTCTTTGCAGACAATCTTTGTCAATGGACACATAAACGCGTTTCGTTGGAAAAGATTTAAACACGCCGCGCAAAAATTCCGTTAAATTTTTCTCTTTCAGTTCATCCCAGTAAATTTTAGTGAAAATTCCATGCGGTTCGGTTTTTATCGACTTGTTCCGCGGAATTTTTCTGAAAAACACTTTGGAAGGGCACTGCCGCCAAGGATATATTTCCACTCTGTCATTTTCGAGAGCAGAATAATTTCCCATTTGCGTAGAAAAACCGATCGCGCTTCCGGAACTCGCCCCAAGCAAAAGAACTTTCTTAACAAGACCGTTTTTAAGTGTTTCCGTAACCCACGACCCACAGCAAAGTTTTCCGGGAAACACACTCCAATCCGGGTGCTGGTCGATATTAATAACGGTTACGGGCTCTGAGATAGAGTCTATTAAAATACTGCTCACATGATGAAAATCCCCCGACCCCAGAAAAGTGATCCCTCCATTCGAAAAACCATTAACACGCACGGCAATTTCCTTTTTAGTTTCCTCGTCCATCCAAAACCGAGCGCGCGGCGCGATATCTCTTAGATCCACAACCTCCGCGTCATACTCTGCGAGAAGCTTTCTCTGCTGGATGAGACTATCGTCAAAATTTAAAACCCGTATCTTTTCGCTAATAGAGACACTCCCTGAAATCAATTTAAAATAAAAAAAAACTACAATCAAATATAGTCCGGAGAACTATACTTTGTAAAAAGCCCTTTATCACTGTCAATGTATCTCTTTACCCGGATATGTCTGGGAGCAATCGCGGTAGTCAGCCATTTCCAGGCTTTCTCGATCTCTTCCGGTTTAAAATACAATGTCGGACCTTCACCAAAAACTGACTCAATAAGAATTTCATTCATAACTTTTGTCCATGAATGCGCGCCGACAATCGCAATTAGTTCTATATCTTTCATATGTTTTTTTAGAAACTTAAAAATTTTCCATTCTGATTTAATATTCGCACCCGTCATTTTAGTGGAATCAACCAAAAGCCTAAGCTTATTATTCGCACCTTCAATCGCCGTTTCCAGTTCCGGAATAAACGCTTCAATCTCTTTAGCAGTAAGTTTTCCTTCAATTGCCATCCCAAAAACACTCGTGTGTTCGTGCTTGATTTTTTGTATAGACATTCTTCCTCCTTAGTCTGTCTTGCAATTATCAGATCATTTAGCATCAGAAAAAGGGACAGTCCACGCACTCGCTCCGCTCGCTTGGGACAGTCCCATTTTCTTTCAAGCCTTATTATGTTGCTCATACAAAAATTCGTACCCTTGCCCTCTTGGATGAGGGGCAAAAGGGTACGAATTGGTTCGAGTGGCGGAGGAAATAGGATTCGAACCTATGGATCATTGCTGATCAACGGTTTTCAAGACCGCCGCATTAAACCGCTCTGCCATTCCTCCGGGTTTCATTATTATTTGAGAACAGTCATTTTATCAAACTTTGGGGGTATTTACAAATTCTAATATTTTTGTGTATATTCCGTTATAGATCTCGAAAGAATTCGCTGTAGCGGATTTTATAAAGGCTACAAATGAAAGATCTGAAAAAAACGGGCAAAAAACTGCCATTACGACTATGAGGTTGCCTATGAGGATAAGAACTAATGAAAAAATAATTCCCGATTTTCCAACATCCGATTGTCTTAATCTTAAGGCGTCTGACGTCATAACAAAGTGAAAAGCCAGTGTAATTCCGACCAGAAAAACAAAAATGGCGGACATGAACGGCGGGGTTTTATCAAGTGTTTTAAGGATCCAAAAAATCGGACCCAAAAGAAGTGTATACACAGGTACAAAATAGGGACTGAGTTCTATGAAGAAATTGGTCTTGGAGGTAACTACGCTTCCGCCTCTCGGAGTTACGTTAAACTCGACAACGGTTCCTCCTGAAAGCCAGGTTGCTAAAACATGCGTAAATTCATGTCCGAGAACATAAAGGTATACAGGTTTGGCGACAAATATATGAAAAAGAAGATATAAGAGAACTCCCCTTTCAAACAGATGGAACAGGTTGCTGTCTAACCCCATATCCATGATCGCGCCATAAAAAGCTTTTGCCGTTCCGATTGCCACGGGCAGTAGAATAATGCCTAATATTGTTTTTATAATTCTTGAAAACATACTTTTTATATATCTCATACCCCAATTGCACCTACGAGGTGCAATTGGGGTATGAGTTGGAATTGTGGTTTGGGGTGATTTTATCAGCGCCGAAATATGGTTTTAATGCTTCGGGGATTGTAATTGAACCATCTTTTGTTTGATAAATTTCAAGGAGTGCCACTACAAGCCTTGGAAGCGCCACACCGGACGCATTTAGTGTGTGTACATATTTTGGTTTTTGTTTTTTGTTTTTCGATTGATATTTTATATTCGCGCGGCGCGCCTGAAAATCTGAAAAAACTGAACAGCTTGATACTTCCAGCCATCTTTTGCTTCCCGGCGCCCAAAGTTCTATATCATAACATTTGTGCGCGGCAAAACTTATGTCGCTTGTGCAAAGTTCGAGTACGCGATATGGAAGATCCATTTTTTTTAGGATGTCTTCCGCGTTCCGGAGCAAAGTTTCCAGTTCTTTCATTGATTCATCGGGATGAGTGAACTTGACCATTTCAACTTTATCGAATTGGTGTACGCGAATGAGTCCCCGCGTATCTTTACCGTAGGAACCGGCTTCTCTTCTAAAACACGCGGTTGACGCGGTATAGTAGATGGGAAGCGATTCCTCTTTTATCACCTCATCCGCGTGAAGATTGGTAAGAGGGACTTCCGCCGTCGGGATAAGGAAAAGATCCTCTTCTTGGATCTTATACATGTCTTCGGCAAGCTTTGGAAGTTGTCCGGTTCCCCTCATGCTCTTACTATTGGCTAACACTGGGGGACAAATCTCTTTATATCCGTGCTCTTTCACGTGCACGTCTATCATAAAGTTTATAAGCGCTCTCTCAAGTTTGGCTCCGGCGCCGACAAAAAGCGGGAATCCGGATCCTGTTATCTTTGCCGCGCGTTCAAAATCCAAGATCCCGTTTATCTTTCCAAGTTCAATGTGATCGCGAGGAGTAAACGATATTTTGGGGATCTTTCCCCATTCTCTTACCTTTTTATTGTCTTTTTCACTTTTCCCGACGGGCACGCTTTCATGCGGCACATTCGGGATCATATCAACAATCGTTTTAAATTTCTTTTCCACCTCGCCGAGCGTGTTATCCAATTTGCTTATTTTTTCAGAAATTTTGTTAACTTTTTCTTTGGCGCCTTCGGCGTCTTTTTTTTGTTTTATCAATTCACCGATCTTTTTTGAGGCTTCGTTTTTTTTGCGTTTTAAGGCCTCGACTTCTTGAAGCAAATCTCTTCTGATTTGGTCAACTTTTAAAAATTTATCCACCAGTTCAGGTTTATCCGATCTATTCTTAAGCGCTTTTTTTACAATATCGGAGTTTTCTCTTATGAATTTTGCCTCAAGCATCTCTTTTTTCCTTTCTTATAAAGCTTTTTTACTTTGGAACTTGTATTATTTATAACACGTCCTTATTATTTATGCAACTACCCCTTAATAACGCCTATTGGACGCATTTTTGCGACTTTTTTTGATAGTCCGGCGTTTTGGACTATATCTACCACATTCGTTACGTCTTTATACGCGTCTGACGCTTCTTCTCCAAGCGTATCTCGACCTGTATATCGTACAATAATGCCCTTATCGGCGAGTTCTCGAACGATGGAACGCCCTCGTGTGATCTTTTTGGCCAATGTACGCGACATCAATCTTCCCGCGCCGTGACATGTGGAATTAAACGTCTCTCGCGCCTCTTTTGTTCCGCTTAAAAGATAGGAACACGTGCCCATATCTCCCGGAATTATTACGGGCTGACCCGTTCGTCTATATTTTACCGGCAGGTCTTTGTGTCCCGGACCTAACGCGCGTGTGGCTCCCTTACGATGAACGCATAACGCGCGTAATTTGCCTTTAATTTCATAATTTTCTATTTTTCCGATATTATGCGCCACATCATAAACCAAATGTAGACCTAAAGATTCAGCACTCGCGCCAAACACTTCTTCAAAAACTCCGCGTGTTAAATGCATTATCACTTGCCGGTTACACCACGCGTAATTCGCCGCCGCGCGCATGGCGCCGAGATACGCTTCGCCTTCTTCGCTTTTAACCGGCACGCACGCGAGTTGACGATCCGGCATGTTTATTCCGAATTTTGACATCAGTTTTATCATGCTTGCCGCGTAATCACCGCACACTTGGTGTCCGAATCCTCTGGAGCCTGTATGTATCATTACCGTAATTTGTCCTTTTCTATACCGAATATTTTTGCTTCTTTTTCGCTGTAAATTTCATCCACCACCTGCACTTCAAGAAAATGGTTGCCCGAACCTAACGTCCCGGACTGTTTTTGTCCGCGCTGACGCGCGCGGAGCAACATCTTTTTCAAAAAGATCCGTCCGCATAAACCTTACGCCGCAATTTGATACTACAAAATTGTTAGCGATAAAATTATGAACCGCGAAACAACCTCGTAGGTTGAACCTACGAGGTTGACGGAGGGGTGCAACTTACGAGGTTGTTTCGCGGTGGAATTGGGAGTTTATACGTCGAAAACTATGGCGACCTCATATCCCATAATGGTTTCTTTTATTACTACGTCGTGGTACGTCGCGGCCTTTATTCCCAATTTTATCCTGTCATCTTCTTCTATCATTTGTCCCTTTACGTCCGCGATGAGTTTATTGTTGTATAAACTTACGATATTGAACTCATAGAACAGTACACTTTTTTTATATCCCGCGTACAAAACTTCATTAAGCCACGCGATAAGAAGACTTTCCGTATCGGAAGCTTCCACTTCTATTCTTTGTGTGTTTGTACACACCAATCCATTAAGATCCGCCATCAAATCAAACATCGCGTATGCCGCGTTCTCAAAAAGTTTCGGTAAATTGTTTCCTCGAATTAAAGCGGCAACATCAGCGGTATGCGGGATTTGTTTGTAGTTTTTCATGACCACCTCCTCATGAAATTATAGCTAAAAAAGAATATATGAGCCCATATGCCCGTATCTTTATTATAGCAAAGAGCGCGCGCTTAAACAGCTAAAAATAATTTGGCAAACAAAAGACAAAAACCGCGGGAGCATATATATGCATTCCCGCGGTTTTTGTCTTTTATTGTAACGCTATTGATAACTACTTCTTTTTTCTCGCCTTTGCTTTTTTGGGAGCGCTTTTCTTACATTCCTTCTTAGCACTTTTTTTAGCACTTTTTTTCATATTTCACCTCCTCATCAGAAATATACATACTATTCTCCCCATCTATCACGTTCATCGTCTCCGTAAAAATCGTGAAAATCAAAATTTTCCTCTTCTTCTTCGGATTCTTCTATTTCTCGGAGTCTTACAACAGGATCGACCCCCACTACTTCCAATTCTGCTTCACAATTCAAACAATAAATTATATCCCCAAGTTCAACTTCGTCTTCTATTTCTATGGCATCCAAACAACTAGGACACTTTGTTATCTCTCGCTTAACCATTTCCTCTCCTCAAATATTATTGATTTATTTAAAAATATTTTATTCCTCTTCTTCGTATAGGTATATTGACACAATCTGATTCTTCCCGTCTTTAACTATACATTCTACTGACACCTCACTGCCCGCTTTAATCTCCTCCAAAGAATCTATATTCTCCAATTCCGTATCCGCGGTAATTTCGTATATCATGCTCTTTTCCGTATCAAGATCAAAATCATACTCATTGAGAGTAACGGAACCGTCCGAAATACTCACAACTGTCCCATACGCAGAATCTACCAAATCCTCTTGTTCCTGAGCAACAGCAAACACAGAAAACATTGTCACCGATAAAACTACACTTATTACCGCCATTAAAAAAAATTTTCTCATTTAATTTTCCTCCTTTTTTTGTTGTTTTTTCTACTTTCCAATTTTTTAAAATCTTCTTTGAATACCGCTAAGTCTTTTAGTCCATTTGTAATTGAATTAAGTAGTTCTTTGTGCGCTGTATTTGTAGGGCTTGCTAAAAAATAATGTACGTTATTCCCCTCCCTCCTATCTCCGACAATACCTGTCAACCTTAACCGCGTAAGATGTTTAGATATGTTTGACTGATTTTTATCAAGTATTTCACAAAGTTCGGTCACATTTATTTCCCGCTTGTGTTTAAGAAGGTTAATTATTCTTAAGCGTGTATCATCAGCTAACGATTTTAGTATTTGTCGGGCTTTTTTAATTTTCATCATATCTCATCCTAGTGCACCAAAATACAGATTAAAGCATATGAGTATATGCTCATATGCGAATGTAGTTTACTATAAAATTGCCCTAAGTCAAGAGCAAAAGATAACTTTTTTCATAGGAATATTTCTAAAAATTCTCTTAAAAATAGAGGCAAATCCCAAGGCAGGAATACAACAAAAATAGCCGTTTATAGGCTTAGATTTAGAACGCTATTTTTACTTTGAGCCCTATTGCGTTGTTATATGTCCATTTTTTATTATTTTTATTCAGTTCCCACAGATAAAAAACATCTGTTTTCAGCTGTTTTAACCATTTCGCTTTTAGTCCCAGATATAAACGATTTCGTGTAAGTTGATCTCCATAAAAATCCACAAAAACTTCGTCGGCGGCATAAGGATTTATATGAAATTTGGTCAATTTCCAGGGAGAGAAAACTGAAAATTTATTTCTATATCTCCACTTAGGAGTCCTTCCATCACCACACCTTAGTTCAAGGCGGTTTCTGTCCGCAATTTCCATATTCTGCCACGCTTTCTTAAGAATGACCTCACCGTATGGACGGTTTTCTCCTTTCCACCGGTCGGCTTTTTTTTCGTATATCTGGCGATAAGCCAATCCAAGATCAAGCCCCTTTGTCACATTATATGTAACACCCAAATCCGTATGTTCATAATATAACACTGACATATCGCCGCCTATTCGCAGTTCCTCTTCAACCTTTAGTTTCAATTTGTCATTAACTTTTTTCTCAATGGTTTCCGCGTTCCAAAACTGTAGATCTCCGTTCTCAAAAGCAAAACTCGGAACAACTAAAAATACATTGATAATAAGAATCCCAATTAATATCTTTTGCATTTTTATCCTTTCTGTATTTTCATTTTTCCAGCTACACCTTGCGCAATATTTGTTAAATGATCGCCTATTTTTTCAAAATTATCAACCAAATCAATAAAAACTAATCCTGCTTTTAAATTACATATGCCTTCATTCAACCGATTAACATGTCTATTCTTTAGTTCTTTTTGTAAATTGTTTATTGTTATCTCGTGCGCTAAAACTTGTTCTGCTTTGTCAATATCTCTATTCTTCAGAGCATCTTTGGTATCTGACATCATTTCCCTAAGCTCCCTCCACAGATCGTTTAATTCTTCATTGGCTTCATTTGAAAAAGAAAGCTTTTCATCTTTTTTTCTTTCAAATAGCTCAACAATATTTTCAGAATGGTCTCCGATCCTTTCGATATCATTAACGCTGTGAATTAATACCGGAAGCTCTTCCGATTCTTCCTGCGGGATTTCACGTTCTGAAAGCTCAACAAGGTATTGGGTTATTTCTGACTGAAGCCCGTCTACAATTTGCTCTAAATTTGAAACTGTCCTCAAAGGACTTTTATAATTACCCAAAAAAGCTTTTACAGCACTAGAGACGGATTCGCATGCTAAATCCAACATCCGCACACTCTCCATGCGCGCCTGCTGCATAGCTATTGGCGGGGTATCTAATAAATGTTTTTCTAAATATTGAGCGCCCATCTCAACCGAATCTTTTCTTTTTGGGACCATCCAAATGCTGATTTTCTCAAGAAATCCTACAAATGGTAAAAACACTATAGTGTTAAACACATTGAACACACTATGAGCAACTGCAATATAAAACATTACGTTTTGTGTGGTTAATTGGCCCGGAATTATAAAGTTAACTCCCTTAATAAACCAGCCTGTATATACGAAAAAAAGCATATACGTTACGCCTATTACGTTAAACAATGTATGTGCCATGGCCGCACGGCGGGCATTTAAATTAGTGCCTATCGCGGCTAATTGCGCGGTAATGGTTGTTCCTATATTGTCGCCAAGTATTATCGGAATAGCCGCGGGAAAAGTTATAAGACCATTGAAGGCTAAAACCTGCACTATCGCGATAGTAGCGCTTGAACTTTGCAAAAGTACTGTAAAAATAATTCCGATCAAAACCCCCAGCAGAGGATTATTGCTAAAAGTAACGAATACAGTTTTAATATGCGCGCTTTGTTTTAAAGGTTCAAAAGCATCTTTCAGAAATGAAAGCCCGATAAAAAGCATACCAAAACCCATAAGCACCTGTCCCCAAAATCTTACATTTCGGGTTCTTCCTAGATGCATCATACCGAATCCCACACCGATAGCCGGAAGAGCATAATTGGTAATCTTGAAAATTCCCATTGATGAAACCAGCCATGCAGTAAACGTTGTCCCAATGTTGGCTCCCATGATAACACTAATGGCTTGTTTTAAAACCAATAGTCCCGCATTGACAAACCCTACTACCATAACAGTAGTCGCACTGGAAGACTGGATTAAACACGTTACCCCGGCACCGACTAAAACGCCTACCACAGAAATTTTAGTTGCCATGTGAAGAATGTTTTTTATTTTTTCACCAGCTATTTTTTTCAATCCTTTTGACATAAATTGCATGCCGAGAAAGAAAAATCCAAGCCCTCCAATCAAATTGAAAATTAGTTCTTTCATAATCATTTTGGTTTCTCCTGATTGTTTTTGTCTAAATGTTTAAAGAAAGTATATATCTTTCATGTGAGTAAATGATGAAGAAAATGTGAAGATTTGATGAAGAAGGGGCTGTCGCAAAATACCCCCAAAATGTCATCCTCGCAAACGCGGGGATCTATAAGTCTAAGAATTACAATATGTTACAGATCCCCGCGTCCGCGAGGATGACAGAAAAAGGTGTTTTGCGACAGTCCCAAGAATGATTCTGGTTTTTCGTATTATTTAGGAAATATCATTGTAATTTTTGTACCTTTGCCAACTTCGCTGTCTATTTGAATATCTCCTTTTTGAAGTTTCATAATATGTTTTACTATCGCAAGACCCAGCCCCGTCCCTCCGACTTCACGGGAACGAGCTTTATCTACCCTATAAAACCTTTCAAAAACACGAATCAAATGTTCTTTAGGTATTCCGATACCGTTATCTTCAATAGTAGCAACAAGATTTGCGCCAACATCAAAAATAGAGACTTTAATCTGCCCTTGAGTTCCGGTATATTTAACGGCGTTATCAATTAAATTTATAAAAATTTGGGCGACTTGTTCTTTATCGCCTCTCAGAAAAAAATCGTCACCTCTATAATCTACATTAAGTGTCTGTTTTTTTAAAGAAACTACATTGTTGAATTCAGAAACAACTTCATCCAGCAAATATCTTATGTCAAATTCGGCCTGTTCAACTTTTCCTTCTAAATGCTCTATTTCTGTAAGCGCAAGTAAATCATTCACAATATTATTGATCCGTTTTGTATGTTTTTTTATTATTTCTAGAAACTTCTTAGCATTCTTTTTGTCGTTAATCGCGCCATCTTCAAGTGTTTCAATAAATCCTTGTATTGATGTAAGCGGAGTTTTTAATTCATGTGATACATTTGCTACAAAATCCGTTCTAATTTTATCCATCTTTTTTAAGTTGGATATTTTGTGCTCTAGTTTATCCGCCATAAGATTGAACGAATCTGCTAATTCTTCTAATTCGTTATTTGTTTTAATCTTCACTCTTTTGGTTAAATCTCCTTCCGCAATGCTCCGCGCCATATCGTTCATATTACGAAAAGGTAAACTTATTTTTCTGGAAATAAAATATCCTATGACTAAAGTTATCAAAATAGCCATAACCCCGCCTAAAACAAAAAACCTACGGATAATTCCCAACTCTTTCCGGATATCTACAAGTGGAACTGCCACACGAATAAAACCTTGTTCTATACCATTTTCAATTACAGGAACCGCGATATACTTCATGTAAAACTTAAGAGTTTCACTGTAACGAGTACTCTCTCCTACCCCTTCTTCATATGCGGTAACAATTTCTTCCCTATCTACATGATTTTCCATCAAATCAGAGACTGTTTCAGAATCGTATACTACTTTCCCGCTTTTATCTATAACACTGATTCTTAAATTCAATAATTCAGAAAGTTCTTCCGTTTTGCTATTAATGACATCATATCTCTTTCCAGTTAAGTCCTTTTCTAAAATGTTTCTTACCAGCATTAAATTGCTCGTTAATTTGTCAGATATTTTTTCTTCATAATATTTTTCAATCCGTGAAGTAACTGAAAAATTTAAAACAAATATTGCAACCAATATCAGAAATATTTCCGCTCCCAGAATTTTCCATATTATTTTAGTACGCATAGTCATTCCTCTTTAAGCCTGTATCCGGCACCGCGAACCGTTTCGATATAATTTCGCGCTGTTTTAAGTTTTTTTCTAATGGATTTTATATGCGCATCAATCGTTCTGTCATAACTTTCAGAATCATATCCAAAGATATTATCTAAAAGTTTATTTCTGGTTATCACTACCCCGGGCCGCTGAATCATAAATTCTAAAATTTTAAACTCGGTATGTGTCAACAAAACCTCTTTGTCACGGACATACACCTTGTGTTTTACACTATCAACCAATAAAATCCCCCTCGCCGTCTTTTGAGACAACTTTGGGCTATCCGCTCTTCTTAAAACCGCCTTAATCCTTGCACTTAATTCCCTCGGACTAAAAGGTTTTGTTAAATAGTCGTCCGCCCCCAATTCTAAACCGGCAACCTTATCTGCTTCCCGCGACTTTGCCGTAAGCATAATAAGAGGGATACACCTTGTTAGTTCATTATTTTTTAAAAGTCTACAAACTTCAAAACCATCAATATCAGGAAGCATCAAATCCAAAAGAACTATATCCGGTCTATCTTTTTTTGCCGAAGAGAAGCCTTGCTTGCCGGTAAATGAAGCCAATACGGCATACTGTTCCTTCTCTAAATTGTATTTGATCATCTCAACAATATCTTTATCATCTTCTATGATAAGAACTTTCTTCATAAGCGAACCCTTCTTTACAAAATTACATTCACCATTCTCACTCAATTTATATGTCACATTATAAATCTACAACTTGAATTTCATTTGTATCGTTTATACTATTCATAAAGTCGTAAATTTTATTATCAAAAATTATGTCACTTTCAGCGATCGGTCTTTTTAAGCGGATGCCTTCCAGGGCGCGGCATCGGCTTAACGCGACATAGGTCTGTCCATGAGTAAAAGCGCCGCGGCCGATATCTATCATAACTTTATCGAACGTCTGCCCCTGACTTTTGTGTATTGTTATCGCCCATGCCAATTTTATTGGATATTGTTTAAAACAACCGATAACTTTTTCCTCGATATTGTCAGTTTTTTTATTGTGAGAATATCGTATTTTTTCCCAAGTCATTTTGGGAACGTCACAAATTTTCTGATCTATACTCACCCGTATCAAACTGTCGGAGAGTTCTACAACCCTGCATATCGTCCCGTTCACCCATTGTTTTTTAGGATCGTTTTTAACCATGATCACCTGGGCGCCGGTTTTCAGCGTAATATCTTTTTCGACCGGATAATCTTTATCTTTAAATTCTCCTTCTATTGAGGCGGAATATGTGAATTCTTCATTCGAAATTTGAGCGAGACGCTTTTTGTTAATTCTTTCCGCGACACTATTCGTTGCCGTTAACGTCACAACTCCTTCATTCTCCTCTCGATTATCACTATCTACTCTTTCGTTCAAACCAAAAAGATCGTCCGCGGCGCATATCTTTTCTCGGACTTTATTTAAGAGAGAGATAAATTTCTCATCTTTTTGCCTGTATATTTTACTGAGATCGATCGTTCTCAATTTAATTTCTCTAAATACGTTAGCGCTGAAAAAATATGGACTGGTGTATCTCTGTTTTAGAATATCTTCGAATTCTTTGTTAACGACCGGCGGCAACTGAAAAAGGTCCCCGAACAAGATCATCCTCGCGCCTCCAAACGCCGAATTCATTTCATTTCTGTTCAATCTAAGCGAAGAATCTATCCCATCCAGCAGATCCGCCCTTACCATAGACGCCTCATCAATAACAACAGCATCAATGCGATGCATCAGATCATCTTTATATAAGCGTTTAATGTGGTCGCGCAGAATAAACCTCGGCGGAAACCTGAAAAAGGAATGAATCGTTTGTCCATGCACTTTGATAGCCGCGACCCCGGTCGGCGCCAATACAACGATATTCTTTCGGGTGTTCATCCTGAAATATTCCAAGAGAGTTGACTTCCCCGTTCCGGCTTTCCCCGTAATAAAAATATGTTCACGAGAATTCTCCAAAAGTTCAAATGCCGCGCGAAATTCGTCATTAAACTCAAAGTCGGTCGGAAGTTCCGTTTTTGTCTCTCGTACAAGTTCATTTTTAAAATCATCCGGCATACTTAACTCCAATCACAAAATCTTTACTTTGTCATCCCCCCTATTGTATCAACACACCGCGGTGATACAACCGTTTTTCCCCTCACTTAGTTACCTTTTTGTCGGTTCTGAGTTCAAAGCAGCTCGTCACTAACAAAAACAGGAACATCTCCCTTGCGGGTGACGTCCCTGTTTTTTCTTTTTTTGTTTAAAACTTGAACTGCTGTTGTGGGTTTTCCTTCCTAATCTCTTTTTTAATAATCTGAATAAACTTAGTTGCCGAACTTAAGGCATTCTTTGCGTCAGTATTTGAAAGATTCAATTTCCACGGTTCATAGATGAATTTATTACGGTTTTTTCTCATATAATCAAATTTTGCGGTTAATGCTTTATATTCCGCACCCAAAAAATATTCCGTGAAACCCACAACTGTTTTGTGTTGGAAATTTGTTGTAGGTCTGAAGCCTTTTATGAATACAAACGCTCTTGCCGCGTGAAGCATGGCGTTATAAGCCATCTCATATGAACATGTCTCATCTATCGCAAGTGTTTTTTCACTGGCCTTCAGTTTACTCTCTGCAGCCTGTATCAACTTCTCTATCTGACCTACTCCTATCTTCTCCCTTTTAATAAGCTTCTTTTCTAAATATTCATTCAAAAATTTATCAGAGTTCATTTGCTGTTCCCTTTATTAATATTTTTTTTCCTTTCACTACCGCAGAGACAAAAGAATCTTTCTTCGCTTTTTCTTTTTTATATTCCTTTTCCGTATATGTCGTGTAATTGACTTCTCGGAACAATTCTTTTTCGAGTCCACTTATAACTGTTATTAAGTTGTTCTCATCAATATTGTCACCTATTAAAAACAGGTCTACATCACTATCGTTTCTCTCATCTCCTTTAGCGAAGGATCCGTATACGAATGCCATCCTAATGCCATTTATAGCTATTATGGCGTCACTAAGATATTTGATGATTCCTTCTGTTTTGTGAAAAATATTTTTTAACTCTTCATATATGGGACTCCTCTTATTTAATGAAAAAAGCTTAATGTTTCCCACGCTTCTAACATTAAGCATCCCCAAAGAAAGAAGTTTTTTTAACTCCCGGTGTACATTTCCAACGGATATCTTATGCATTGAAGCCAACTGCCGGGTATAGAACTCATTGTCGGGTTCACCAAAGAACGTGCTCAATATGATCTGTCTGGTTTTTGATCCTAATATTTCTTTAAACATATTGTTCCTCTTTCGAGAACAATTGTACTCATATTGAGAACATAAGTCAAGCTTAATTTCAAAATGAAAACAGGGACATCTCCCTTGCGGGTGACATCCCTGTTTTTATAGAAACTGTTCATTTTTTATACATATCAGATATATTTACACTTTTGCTTATATATTCTGCTCTTTTTGCATATAAGAATTTTTCTGAATGAGACCCTCCTCAAATGACTATCATTGAATAAGTACCTTTTCGGAGATAAAGAGATAAGAACTATTGGTTATTGCCGATGAGGGCCAGTTTTTTAGTCCTGTTCCATTTCTTAAGCTGGATTTCGCGGTTTCTGGCTGTGGATTTATCAGGATGCTCTTCCTGATAAACAAGTTCAACCGGGAGGCGCATTCTGGTGTATCTACTTGCCTTCTTTTTGTTGTGGCGTTCGACTCTTTTTGTAACGTCCGTGGTTATGCCGACATAGAGTTTGCCGTCATTGCATTGTAAAATATAAAGATACCACATAAGCTTTGGTATGCCGTAAATTTGCATGATACTGGCCCCTCGACTCGCTCTTCGAGCTCGCTCGGGGTCAAATATAAAAAGTCCCGATTAAGTGTTTTTTAACCGGGACTTCTTTTTCGCGTTACGTTTTTCTGGTCCCTCAACTCGCTAAAATGCTCCTTCTCGTCGCATTTCTTCACGCTCGTTCGGGATCAATTTTCGCGTTCGCGAAAATTGGTCCCTCAACTCGCTAAAATGCTCCTTCTCGTCGCATTTCTTCACGCTCGTTCGGGATCAATTTTCGCGTTCGCGAAAATTGGTGAGCCGCCTTGGACTCGAACCAAGCACCCACGCCTTAAAAGGGCGTTGCTCTACCGGATGAGCTAGCGGCCCGATACTTTAACGTATCAGTATCAGTTCATTATTTCTTTTTCTTTTTCAGCTAAAATTGTTTCCAGTTTTTTTGTGTAGTCAGTCGTCAATTTCTGTACTTTGTCTTTTGTAAGAAATTTGTCGTCTTCGGTCATTTTGTTATCTTTTTCAAATTTCGCGGCTACGTCGTTCGCGTGATGACGTGCGTTTCGTATTGAAACTTTTCCTTCTTCAACTATTCTGTGAAGCACTTTTACAAGTTCAACTCGTCTCTCTTTTGTTAACTGCGGCATGGAAAGACGTATAAGTTTGCCGTCGTTTATCGGGGTTATCCCTATGTCGGATGTCAGGATCGCTTTCTCTATCGGGTCCATGGAAGACTTATCCCACGGCTGGATCACTATCATACGCGGTTCCGGAATGGTTATATTCGCCAATTGTTTAAGCGGCGTTTTTGTGCCGTAATAATCTATTTTCACACTGTCAACCAAACTCGGATGAGCTCTTCCGGTCCTGATGCTTGAAAATTGTTTTTTAACGGCCTCGAGCGCTGTTTTCATTTTAAGTTCGGACTCTTTTACAACTCTGTCAATTTCTGTTTGAATCATAAAAACCTCCCTTAAGCGATCATCGTACCTATTTTTTCTCCGAGAATGGCGCGTTTTATGTTTCCTTTTTTCTTCATATTAAAAACCACTATCGGCAAACTGTTATCCATACAAAGGCTTACCGCTGTTGAATCCATAACTTTCAGTTTGTTTTTCAGAACTTCCATGTAGTCAAGTTTTTCGAACTTTTTCGCGTCTTTGTATTTTACGGGATCCTTTGAATATACCCCGTCAACTTTTGTCGCCTTTAGAACCATGTCGGCTCCGATCTCTATCGCTCTGAGCGCGGCGGCGGTGTCAGTCGTAAAATACGGGTTTCCGGTTCCGCACACGAATATTACGACACGTTTTTTTTCCATGTGCCGTACGGCTCGACGGCGAATGTATGGTTCAGCAAGTTCACACATATCTATCGCCGTTAAAACCCGCGTATCCACTCCCGCTTTTTCCAAAGCGTCCTGAAGCGCGAGCCCGTTCAGCATTGTCGCCAACATTCCCATATAATCGGCGGTGGATCTGTCCATTCCTTTGGCGGCGGCGGACAAACCGCGAAAAATATTTCCTCCGCCTATAACTACCGCGATCTCCGCGGAGGATTTGCTTATTTCTTTTATTTCAAGAGAAATTGATTTTACAACCTCGGGATCCACTCCATATCCCAATTTACCCATAAGCGCTTCACCGCTTATTTTAAGTACTACACGTCTGAGTTTTTTCGTTTTCTTTGTCATTATTTCCACTTCAACCAGTTTTCACTACTCCACCAACTAACACCAATTCACGGGCGGACGCAAGGCCCGCCCCTACACTTTACCATCCCCGATTCCACCTACGAGGTGGAATCGGGGGGACTAACGATTTTAAAGGTTTTTCTTTTGGACTTTAAATTTTGTCATCCCCGCTTAGCGCCTGCGGGGACAAGCTTGTCATTCTATCTCAATATTCTTCTCCCACTTCAAACCTTGTGAACCTTTTTACCACAATGTTCTCTCCAAGTTTCGCGATAAGTTGTGTCAGAAGTTCTTTTATCTTAAGGTTCGGGTCCTTTATAAAAGGCTGTTCTAAAAGACATACTTCCGAAAAATATTTGGAAAGCTTGCCTTCAACGATCTTTTCCGTCACGTTCGCGGGTTTGCCTTTAATCTGACTTCTGTATATCTCTTTTTCTTTTTCGATCGATCTTTTAGGTACGCTCTCTATCGAAACATACATGGGATTCGCCGCGGCTACCTGCATGGCAAGTTCTTTTGTTATTTTTCTGAAGTCACCGTTTCTCGCGACAAAATCCGTTTCACAGTTCACTTCAAGAAGAACTCCAATCCTGTTGCCGGTATGGATATAACATTCCACTAATCCCTGTCCCGCGATACGTGATGCTTTTTTCGCGGCTTTCGCTATACCTTTTTTTCTTAAAATGTCCACCGCTTTTTCGATATCACCGCCGGATTCTTTAAGAGCGCTTTTGCATTCCATCATCCCCGCGGATGTTTTAAATCTTAATTTTTTTACCGCTTCCAAAATATTCATTTCTTGTTCCCCTCCGTTTATCATTATTCTTCCGTAGTGTCGAGTTTTATATCCCCTTCTAAAAGTTCATCTTCCGAAGCCGGTTTGACCCCAGACTCCTCGGGGGACACTTTTTTAGGCTCTTTAGGCGCCGCTTCCTCGTTCGAAACCTGTTCACTCGTAGCCGCTTCTTTAGGCGGAATGACTTCGGGCGCTGTTTCCGGCTCTTTCGTTTCCGCCTCGGGTGTCTTTATTTCCGCTTCATCGCTTTCGGTTTTTTTCGGGACAATAGTTCCTCGCGCTCCTTTTAAAACCGCTTCGGCGAGTGTGGAAACAATATATTTTACGGACCTGATGGCATCGTCGTTACCGGGTATCGGATATTCTATCATTTCCGGGTCGCAATTGGTATCAATCAGAGCAATAACGGGGATCCCGATCTTGCGCGCTTCTTTAATCGCGATGTTTTCCGCCTCCGCGTCAACAACAATAAGACAATTCGGAAGCACGTTCATCTCTCTTACGCCTTCCAAGTTTTTGAGAAGTTTATATTCGTCTTTGTCTATATGGGCTTTTTCTTTTTTTGACAAAGATTCATAAACTTCGCTTTTTTTCATTTCTTGAATATGGTTAAGCTTTTCAACACTTTTTCTGATGGTCGTGAAGTTGGTAAGGCATCCCCCAAGCCATCTTTCGTTAACATAAAACATCCCGCATCTCTTAGCTTCGTCTTTTATTGTATCTTTCGCTTGTTTTTTTGTTCCCGCGAAAAGTACTGTTTTTCTTTCCGCGGCGAGAGTCATAAGAAACTCTTCCGCGCGAGCTAAGGCCTCTTCCGTTTTCTTGAGGTCTATTATATATATTCCGCTTCTTTCTCCGAAAATATATTTCTCCATTTTCGGGTTCCACTTATTTGTCTGATGCCCGAAATGTACACCGTTCTCCAAAAGTTCTCTTATTACCTTTGATCTCATCGCCATGTCCTTCTCCTTCTTACTTCGGTCTGTCTCGCATTTTACGCGATTAAAAATTTTGATACACTCAAAATCATCGCGCGCAAAAAGACGTAACCGTTTTAATGTTAAAATCGCATTATAACTGAACGATTATTATATAAAAAATCAGCATAAATTCAAGCAAAATATGCTTTTTTGTCGTAGGGGCACGGCATGCCGTGCCATTTACCGCACCAATCATCGATCCAATGAGGGCACGGCATGCCGTGCCATTTACCGCACCAATCATCGATCCAATGAGGGCACGGCATGCCGTGCCCCTACGAGGTTGTTTTAGAACGTGTTAAAATTTACACCTCTTGATCTGCAAATTGTATTTCGTAAAGCCTTTTATATAAAGGACTTGTGCTGAGAAGCTCGTCGTGCGAGCCCATACCTTTGATCTTTCCTTTATCTATGACTACAATCTTATCGGCATGTTTTATCGTGCTTAAGCGATGCGCGATCACAATTACCGTACGACCTTTCATTAGGTTATTGATCGCGTCCTGCACAAGTTTCTCGCTTTCGGTATCCAACTGAGAAGTTGCTTCGTCAAATATGAGGATCGGCGGGTTCTTGTATACGGCTCTGGCTATCGCGATCCTTTGCCGTTGTCCTCCGGATATTTTAAGACCTCTTTCTCCGATCATGGTCTCATATCCGGAAGGGAATTCTTTTATGAATCTATGCGCGTTGGCCGCTTTCGCGACACGTACAAGCTGTTTTTCGTCGATGTCTTCGTGTCCGTAACTTATGTTTTCTTTCACCGTATCGTTAAAAAGAAGTGTTTCCTGTGTTACAAACCCTATTTTTTCTCTAAGCTCTTTTATTGAAACGTCCTTTAAGTCTACCCCGTCAATCGTAACACTACCCGTACCGGGATCATAAAACCTGGGGATAAGATTCACCAATGTGCTTTTGCCTCCCCCGGAAGGCCCGACAAGAGCAACTATTGTTCCTTTCTCTATCTTAAGATCTATCCCTGAAAGAACGTTTTCCTTATCATATTTGAACGAAACGTTATTTATCTGAATATCTTTTTCAAAAGCTCCCAAAGAAACGGGATTTTCTTTTTCCACTATCGTAACCGGTTCATCCCAAAGATCGAAAATGCGATCCGCCGCGGCAAGAGCCTGTTGGTTTATTCCGTAAACGTTGCTTAACTTTTTTACCGGTTTCATCATTGAAAAAACCGCGGCGATAAACGTTGAAAAAACTCCCACCGACAAACTGCCGCTGACAATGTCTTTGCCCGCCATCCACAATATTACTGCCACACAGAAAACTCCCATGCATTCGGTCATGGGGCTTACTATCTTCATTCTTTTTACGGATTTCATGTTCAATCGAAAAAACGTCTGGTTATGTTCTTTAAAACGTTTCCATTCATAATCCTGCATGCAAAATGATTTCACCAATTTTACGCCGGATATCGTCTCAAGAAGCATGTTGTTGATGTCGCCGATCTTTTCCTGCGAACTCTTGCTGATTTTCCTAAGCCTCTTACCTATTTTTACAACCGGATACAAGATCATCGGGAACAAAATAAGACTGACGAGTATGAGTTTCCACGAAACTCCCATATAGATCGCGCCGGCCAAAATGGCCGTGTAACATATGATCTGTATGGGCTGATAAAACGTGTCCGCCAGACCACTGCTAATGGCGTCTCTGATCACCGCCGCGTCATACGTGATACGCGACATTAACTGACCCGTAGGGTTATGGCTGTAGAAATCCATTGAAAGGGACTGTAATTTCTTATACGTCTCGTTTTTAACGTCACGAATAACACGTTGGCTAACATCTGTCATCAAATAATTCTGAAAAAATTCAAAGATGCCTTTAAGAACAAACATCACAACCACGAGAATTGTCAAAGTGTTCAGAAGCTGTAGCGCCGGCATTTCGTTGATCTTGGTGATAATATCCGTAAGAAATTGCGGAACCGGAACCCCCTGAGGCACAGCTATCTGTTTGCCTGTTATTACCCTGTCAATCAAGGGTATGAGTAGACCCAGCGGAGACGCGCTGAAAAGTGTAGACAAGATCATACACCCGACAGCCATGGCAAAGATCCAGCCATGAGGCACAATAAGTTTTATAAATCTGAAATAACTCTTCATATGTATTCACCTTACGTTATAATACTCGGGAAAATCCTTAAACCCAGATATTGCATTAGAACATGGCGAAGAATGCAATATCTGGGTTAAACATAACTGGTAAATCTTAGCACACATGCCCGCTATTGTCGAGAATTTCAGCATCCCCCACCCAACACCCAATGCTAACTTTTATTATCTTAACCCACCTTGCTGGCAACTTCGTAGGGGCACGGCATGCCGTGCCCTTTATCACACAAATCACCAATCCCATGAGGGCACGGCATGCCGTGCCCCTACGAGGTGGAATTGATGTTATGAGACTCACCGTGTAAATACTTGCTCATGACACTCAATAATGATATAATTCCTCGGTAACGTTTTAGTGACTTTAATAGCAATCTTACACGGAGATTTTAATGGAAAAACTTCGAATCGCCGTAATAGGCGCGGGACATCTTGGCTCTCTGCATACCAAAATATATGCCGCGTTAAAACATAAAATGGAACTCGATCTGGTTGGTGTCGCGGACGTAAAAAAAAGTGTCGCCAAAGAAGTCGCGCGGAAATATAATACAAATTATTTTACAAATTATAACGATCTTATGGATAAGGTGGATGCCGTAAGCATCGTTGTCCCCACCAGTCTGCATTACGCGGTCGCGAAAGATTTTTTGAAAGCCGGCAAAGACGTCTTGATCGAAAAGCCCGTCACGAAAACTCTGGAAGAAGTGAACGAACTCATAACTCTCGCCAAGGCTAAAGATCTTATTATGCAGGTCGGACATATCGAAAGGTTTAATTCCGCCGTCAGAGCCGTGGAGCCGTTTCTTAAAAAACCGAAATTTATCGAATGTCAAAGACTCGGTTCCATAAGCAGAAAGCGCCGGATCAAAGATGTCGGCGTTGTGCTTGACCTGATGATCCACGACATTGACATCATCTTGGGGCTGGTTAATTCCACGGTTAAAAACATTGAAGCCGTAGGCATAAGCACGGTTTCAGATCATGAAGATATCGCGAATGTGCGTCTCACTTTTCAGAACAACGTGATCGCGGATATTACCGCCAGCCGCGTAACAAAAGAGGAAACCCGCAAGATCAGAATTTTTCAGGAAAACTCTTATATACTTCTGGATTTTCTGCACCAGGAAGCTTCCCTGTTCCAAGGCTCGGATAAAAAACTTCTTAAAGAAAAGATCAAGATCAAGAAAAAGGAACCCTTAAAGGTCGAGCTTAAATCTTTCATAAATTCTGTTTTAACGAGAAAGAAACCCATAGTTTCCGGGTATGAAGGAAAACAAGCGCTTGAAGTCGCGCTCGCGATCTTGGAAAAAATAAATTCCAAAATGAACCCGGCGCTTATTAGTTAACCTCAAAAACACAACATTAATAATGAATAAAAATATCCTCATAATATCCGGTGAACCTTCCGGCGACATGCGCGGAGGAGAATTGGTAAAGGAACTCTCAAAACTGGTTCCTGATCTTGAGTTCTGGGGTATCGGCGGCGACTCGATGAAACGTGAAGGCGTGTCTCTCTCTGAACATATTCGGGATTTTTCGTTTGTGGGAGCGTGGGAAGTTCTTTGTAATCTTGGCAAGATCCGTTCTCAATACAAAGATCTAACGGAACTTATTCTGAAAAAAAAACCACGCGCGGCTATTTTGATTGATTATCCCGGTTTTAATTTACGAATAGCGCGGTTTTTATATGAGCACAAAATTCCCGTGATCTATTACATCATCCCCCAGGTGTGGGCGTGGGGAGCGGGCAGAGTGAAGCATTTGAGAGATCATGTGGATAAAACTCTTGTTCTCTTTAAATTTGAAGAAACCTTTTTAACCAAGCGTGGAGTAAACGCTGAATTCGCGGGTCATCCTTTGGTAGACACTGTCGCGCCTCCGGCGAATGAAAAACGCGAAGAAACCGTTCCGGATCACTTTACGATCGCGCTTTTGCCGGGCTCAAGAAAACATGAAGTTCAGAGTTTACTCCCTGTCATGCTCCAAACCGCCGAAAAGATCAGTCTTAAAAAACCGGGGATCCGTTTCATTGTCGCGGAAAATTCCAACGTAGATAGGTCCTTATACGATTCGCTTCTTTCGCCTTACGCGCATCTCTCCATTACACGTGTTACAAACAAAACGTTTAACGCGCTAGATATGGCCGACTTCGCCATCATAACTTCGGGGACGGCGACACTTGAGGCGGCTCTCTTAAAAAAACCAATGATCATCACATATAAAGCGGCTTTCATCACTTTCGTTTTATACCACATAGTTAATAAAGCCCCTTTTCTCGGATTGGTTAATATCATAGCGGGGAAAAAAATCGTTCCGGAACTTCTTCAGAATGACGCAAAAAGCGAAAAATTGGCCGCCGAAACGTTAGAGATAATTTCGCGTCCGGATAAAATGCGCGAAACAAAAGAAGCCCTCCAAAAAGTCGCCGACGCGTTAGGCGAAAAAGGCGCCGCTTTAAGAGCCGCCCGATCCATCGCCAAATTCCTTCGTGAAAAAAATATTTAATACACACATCATCCAATACCGTAAATTAATAGGACGAGAGGCCAATCACTAGCCTACGAGAATAGTGGTTGAAAGTTGTTGTTCCTTCGTTTTTCGAAAAAGGAATAGATTCATCCGAAAGAAAATGTTTATGGAATGAAAACGCCCACCTTTTAAAGTGGGCGTTTTAAACTTTCCAGTGCCTAGTCAGTGACCACTACAACCACCCCCACTGGATAGGACAGAGGTTGGGCCATCCTGACATCTCAACTACGTAGTAGATAGTGCCATGTTTTCACCAAGAAGTCAAGGCTTCTTTATTAATGCTACTATCTAGCTATATCCCTCCCTCTATATGGACGAGACCGACAGATTTTCTTCAATAACTCTAGCTCATTATCAGGAGTATAAGCTGTTACAAAGCTCATAGGAGAACCGGCCTTTTTCTTAGTAACAATCAAGTAATTATTGACCTTATTCTCATACTTTTTCGTCACTTCATCTTTATACCTAATGAGAAACTGCATAACATAGTAATATGTAATCCAGTTGTCTTCATTTAATTCATATATTTGTGTAGCATTTTCAAGTGTATATTTTATCCAGGGTAGTCTTTTTGCTCTACTTCGTTGAAAATTTTCGTCAGTTTTTATTTTTTTACCCGTAAACGGATCTTTAAATAGACTATCAAACACTTTGTCTCCCAGCGTCACGATTCTACCGTACTTATCTTTGCTCCCTTTAGGAATTTTCCTCAAGTAATATTCTAAAGCCTCGTCTTGGCTTAAATTTTCTTTTCTCATCAAAATCGCAAGTTCATCCGTACATTCAATGGGGCGGACTTTGAGATTGAAATCTGTTACCAAATCTATTGCTTCATGTATCATTACAGGCTTCAAATTTGGCTTTCTATATGCGATTTGCTTAAAGGATAATACTTTCAGAATAGTACAGAATATATTTCCTAAATAATTTCTGTTTGCTTTTGAAAAAGTTCTCAATTGTGAAGAAAAGTTCTGTTTTTTATTCTTTGTTCAAAGCAAATATGTTCTTTAATTTTTTTAGATAATTCGGTATTTTTGCTCCTAAATTTTATGCCACTATTCTTAGATTGAGCCCATACAACTTCTCCGCTTATTCCATGTGTTTTCAAATATCGATCAAACGAAATATGTAAAAATACGCTACTCCCTTTAGGGATATCCGCAGAAGCCCTTAGACCTGTCAAACTAATATCTTTGCAAACAGAATCTACTTTACGACCTCCAGGCTTCAACAAATAAGCAATTTTAACATCTTTTGATGGAACCCGTATGTGATCCCTATTTTCTTTCATTAAAAAATATTCCTCTATCCTAATGTTGAAACAGACATTTAACTTACGAGATTAAGCGGTTCCGCTCTATTTACCAACGACTATTCGCTACAAAACCTGCAGAACAATTTTGTTGATGTTCGCTATGTCTATTGTTTCTCTTCGGTCAATAAGAAACATTTTCGTGCTTTCCACCGCGAGAGCGCTGAATCCGTTTTCCGCCAAAAGCCTCATTGTGTCGGCTCCGACGGTCGGGACATCCCATCTCGAGTCTTGTTTCGGCCGACTCACTTTCACCATTACGCAGGCTCTTCCGGCAATTCCAAAAGCTCTTTTTATCACCTCATCCGTTCCTTCCATCGCCTCGACCGCGATCACTGTTTTATCTTTCACGATCAAGGTTTGCCCTATATCCATACCGGCGATCTGTTTTGCGATCGCGTATCCGAATTCTATGTCGCGGCGAATTTTTTCATCGGGCTGAACGGCGCTTAAGACACCTTTTTCCGGCACAAGATGTGATAAATATTCTTTTCCGTCCATCACTTCTATTCCGATTTTTTTTAGATGACGCGTAATCTCTTCCAAAATGGAATAGTCTTCCTTGTTTTTTAACTTTTTTAACGCGTTTTCGGCTTCCGTGTCGTATTTTTCGCTAAACAACACTTTTTTGTCTACCTTACCTAAAAGCGCCAAATGACGGATCCGCTCTCGGACCAGCAAAAAGGCAAATTTCGCGTATTGACCGATCTCGACCCAATAAACTTTATGCGCGTCGCGCACGGCTTTCTCCGACGCCATGCCTCGAAGCGCGAATACCACCACTTTTTCTTCTCTGGCGGTCGCTTGCTTAATAAATTCTAACGGAAGACTCCCGCCGCCCGCTATTAATCCGATTTTTTTCATGATATTGTCTGATTGTCTCACCCCCTCGACAACCTCGTAGATTGCACCTCGTAGGTGCAACCTACGAGGTTGTCGAGGGGGTAAATTTTTCAATTTCTTTTGTCATCCCCGCTTAACGCCTGCGGGGACAAGCTTGAATTTTGTCATTTGTCATTCTTAGAAACTATACTGAACATCAGATCCGCTTCGGCTACGACTTTGCCTTCGACGCTCGCTTTTCCGTGAGTCTGCACGATATTTTCCCGCACGTGTTTAGTCACCTTTACGTCAAAAAGAAGCTGATCGCCCGGGACGACAGGTTTACGGAATTTCGCGTTATTGATCGTCATGAAAAACGCTATCTTTTCTTGGTTTTCTCCGTCAAGCAAAGCAAGAATACCGCTTGTCTGCGCGAGAGCTTCGATCATAAGAACTCCGGGCATTATCGGTTCAGCCGGAAAATGGCCCTGAAAAAACAGTTCATTCATGGTTACATTTTTGATCGCCTTTATCCATTCGCCTTCCTTATAATCTAAGACCCTATCCACCAAAAGAAAAGGATATCTATGTGGAAGCCGTTTCATGATTTCTTTAATATCAAGTGTTTTCTCAGCCATTGTTTTCTCCTTATGTTTTGTTATTATTTCTTACAGACATATTTTTCATAGATTCTTCTCATCATTTTCACGTTTAAATCGTGTCCGGAACGTTTCGCTTCAACACGTCCGATTATCGGCAGACCCAGCAAATATAAGTCTCCTACAAGATCCAGTATTTTATGTCTCACCGGCTCGTTCTCGAAACGAAAAGAGGTCTCTACCGGTCCGGTTTCATCGAGAACAAGCGTGTTTTCGTATGTCGCTCCGCGACCAAGCCCGGCTTTTAAAAGGGCTTCCGCTTCAGCCTTCAAACAAAAAGTTCGGGCCGGAGCAATTTCTTTTTTGAAAGTTTCACGCACCCGGCACATTTTTAGTGTTTCATCTTTTATCGCGCCAGAGGCGTACTCCATTTGATATGAAACACTGAATTCCGCGTCCGGAAAGATCGAGAGAGAGTTTTCTCCGACAGAAACTTCTTCTTTTTCGGAAATTTTTATAAATTCGCGTTCTTCCGGTTGTTCTTTGATCCCGGCGTTTGTTAATCCTTCAAGAAATTCTATGGAACTTCCCCCGGCGGCCGGCAGTTCCGCGCCGTCAAGTTCCACGATAAGAGAATCTATTTCCAGAGCCCATAACGCCGCTAAAAAATGTTCAACGGTCTGAACTTCTCCGGCAGAGGAAGAAAGCACGGTTCGTCGTTGGCCGGAAGAAAACATCGCCTCGCTTAGAGGAAATACGGGACGCGTTTCGAGATCGGTTCTTTTAAAAATTATGCCGGAGCCGGCATCGTTTGGTTTACACACAACTCGGGTCTCCCGCCCGGTTTGAAGCGCTTTACCTTCAAAACTTATTTCTTTCTCTATTGTTTTTTTCTTCATCTTTTGTTCGGTATCTTCTTGTTATACAATTACACTAATTAATCGTACATTTTAATGTTTTTCCATTTTATTCGGGCACATGCAATGTGCCCCTACAATTCGGGCAAATCTATTCGGGCACATGCAATGTGCCCCCACAATTTGTTTTGGCCGCCAAGCGGACCCATGTGTCCGCCCGCCTTGCTATCCCGGGATCTCGTATGTCCCCAACAATAGTTTAGTTTGAACACCTAAATATACGCATACACAAAGGCCAACACCTCGCTTCTTGAGAATATTGGCCTTTATAAATTTTTGGCTTCGGTTGTTTTTATTTTTTTATTTCTCACTGTTTAGTTTTTTTATCACTTGGTCCGTAAGTTCATATTTTTCGTTGGCGAACATAATGTTTCTCGAATCAAAAATATAGTCGTATTCGTCTTCTTTTCCCAATTTTTCAACCACTTTTTGGATGTCCTCGACAACTTCTTTGAACATATCGTTTTCTTTGCCCAAAAGTTCCTGACGAGCTTCCCGCTCAAACTCTTGTATTTCAAGAGATTTATCGTTTATCTGTTTCATCTTTTTTTCTTTCGCGGAGCCGGTTAAAAGTTCCGCTTCATCTCTCAATTTTGATATGGCCTCTATCATTTTGTCGCGTTTCGCTTGGCGGTCTTCGGTCAAATCGTCAATACTGTCTTTCATGGTTTTGGTTTTATCGTATTCATAAAAAGCTTTCCTTAGGTCTACATACCCGACCTTACCGTTTTCCGCCATAACAAAAGAGGGTTTCATTAAAAAAAGAACTGCCGCTACCATGAACATAACAACTGTTTTTCTACCCATTTTTTTCATCATCTTCTCCTTTTGATTAAAATCCGTGGCTTACGCTAAAATAAAACTGTCCTTCTTTTTTGTCGCCTTCATTGTCATTAAGCGGGTATCCGTAATCAAGCTTTACCGGTCCGATAGGAGTTTTTACCCGCACACCGACACCGACACCTTGTTTATATTCGGAATCTGAAAACATTTCGCTGAACTGCGTTGTTACATTTCCGACATCGTAAAAAACCGCGCCTTTTATTACTCTTTTGAATAGCGGGAAAGTAACTTCCGCGTTTCCGATCAAAAGCGCTTTACCTCCGACAACTATGTTTTTATCGACCGAGTCTCTCGGGCCCACACCTCTTTCTTTATATCCCCTTATGGTTGTCGCGCCTCCGACATAAAACCTTTCGTATATCGGCACAGAATCGGTATTGGCATAATTTTCAACAACTCCGCCTCTGCCGGAAAGTTCCAAAACCACTCTATCGACAATACTGTGAAAAATGTTCGAATATCCGTAAAACTTGTAAAAATCTCTGTCCCCGCCGATAAACCCGCCGGCATTTTCCAAGGCAAACCCGGTAACAAGACCTTTTGACGGTGAATACTGATTATCCCTCGAATCATATTTCATGCGCCACGTCAATCTGCTTAAAGCATTCGCCCCTCTTTCGTCTTTAAGAGCGTTACTCGCCTCATTCGGCAGTTCGCTTATGTTGACTTCTTCGAGGTTATATAAAAGTCCGGTGCTCACAGTATCGGACAGATCTTTACCCAGTCTCAGCGACCCTCCTGTGCGTCTTTCCGCATAATCATATCCTGACGTTCCCAACTTTTTATGTTCGTTCCTGTAAAGGTCGAATCCGAATAAACATGGATAATCGAATATCCATGGATCCGTCCAACTCACATAATAGTTGTTCTTCGCGCTACCGGCTTCGGCTCTGACAACAAGATCTTGTCCGCTTCCCGTGAAAGTGGGAAAATTCAAAATATCAAAATTGCGCTGACGGATCTGCACAAATCCGATAAACGCGTCAACAGAACTATATCCACCGCCCAGAGAAAAGTCGCCCGTTTTTGTTTCTTTCACCGTTACGTTCAAATTTTTAACATTTTTCTGTTTTGTCGGAACGGTTTCGAGATACACATCTTCGAAAAAACCTAAGTTGTAAATACGTTCTTTACCTTTTTTAAGCTGTTTACCGTCATATTTTTCGCCCGGATACGTTCTTAATTCTCGGCGTATGACTTTATCTTTTGTTTTTGTGTTGCCGACAATATTAACTTTGCCGACAAACGTCTCTTCTTTCGCGTTGATATCATACGTGAGATCCATCCGATCGTTCGACGCGTCATATTGATGAAGCAAGTTCACTTCCGCGTTCATATATCCCTTGTCGTAGTAGAGCATACGGATTTTTTCGACGTCTTCTTTTATTTTCTCATAGTCAAACGTATCTCCTGACTTTAGTTTTATTTCTTTACGCACTTCTTTTTCCGGAAAAACAAGATTGCCTTGAAGCGAAACTTTTCCTATCAGATACTTGTTACCCTCGTTCACAACAACTATGGCTATGATCTTTTTTTTGTCCTCGGTATACTCGGTCCTACCGGTAACCTGCGCGTCTAAAAAGCCTTTACTTCTGTAAGCGGCTCTTACTCTGTCCAAATCGGCCTGGAATTTATCCTCATCAAACGCGCCTTTTTGAAGAAACCAAAATTCCGGTTTGATAGCCATGTATTTCTTTATTTCGTTTTCGGAAAGGTTTTTATTCCCTTCCACCTTAATGGCTTTTACCTTGAGCGCCACACCTTCGTTTATCTGAAATGTAACTATCGCTTTTCCGGTTTCGGGATTGGTTTTAGCTTTATAGTTAACTTTAACCTTATTGTAGCCCTCTTCCAGATAAAAGTTCTTTAGAGCCGCGGCATCCTGTTGAGCAAGATGAAAATCCAAAAGGGTGCCTTTTTTTATGACTATTTTTTGTTCCAATTTCGCTTTCTTTATGCGGGAAGCGCCTTTGATCTCGATTTTCGCGATAATTGGTTTTTCAACCACCGTAAAAATAACCACAACTCCTTCCGGACGAAACTTGGTTTCGACAAATACGTCCGAAAAATATCCCATCGCGTAGAGACGTTTCAGTTCTTTGTTCAGTGCTCCTTTTTCAAATACATTTCCCTTGCGCAATTTGATCTTGTTCAAAATGGTGGCTGTACTGATAGCGTGATTTCCCTTAACTTGGATATCTATTATCTTTTTCACGCTCTTATCGCTAATATCCGAATGCGCGGTAGGATAAAATACACTGGCCGCTAACACAAAAGTGAAAATGATCACGAGTAATCGTTTTCTCATTAGAAACCTTCTTCCTCTTTTTCCAGCCTGGATAAATTGCTGAATTTTGTATATTCCGGTAAAAACGCGAGTTTTATCGTGCCTACCGGGCCGTGTCTTTGTTTCGCGATTATCAGTTCCGCCACGCCCTTATTTTCTTCGGTGGGGTTATAATATTCTTCCCTCAAGAGCAGCATGACCAGATCCGCGTCCTGTTCAATGGCTCCGGATTCTCTTAGATCCGAAAGTTGAGGCCGGTGATCCGCTCTTTGCTCCACCGCCCTTGAAAGCTGGCTGATGGCTATAAGCGGCACGTCCAATTCGCGCGCCAACGCTTTCATGGATCTGGATATTTCAGATATCTCTTGCTGACGATTCTCATTTCTCGTCTCCCCCCGCATAAGCTGCAAGTAGTCTATGATAATAAGTTGGATGTCATGCTTGGCTTTTAGTCTTCTCGCTTTAGCCCTTATTTCGAGAGCGGATATTCCGGGAGTGTCATCTATATAGATCGGAGATTCTGAAAGTTTCCCCGCGGCTGTTACAAGCTTCGGCCAATCTGATTGAGCAAAAAATCCCGTACGCACTTTGTGGGCGTTGACTCCGGCTATGGAGCAAAGCATTCTTTGCGCGAGCTGTTCTTTGGACATTTCCAAACTGAAATATACTGAAGGAACCTTTTTCACCACACCCGCGTATTCGAGCATGGAAATCGCAAGAGCGCTTTTTCCCATGGAAGGTCGTCCGGCAAGAACAAGAAGATCCGATTTTTGAAGACCGGCAGTCATTACATCCAGGTCATGGAACCCCGTCGGGATGCCGGTAATATTCTCTTTTCGTTGGTATAGTCTATCGATCGTTTCAATACTTTCTTTGACGATCTCTTTCATCCCGGAAATACTCATACTCTTTTTCTGGTTTGAAGTAATGTCAAAGATGAGTTTTTCCGCCCTGTCCAAAAGGCTGTTAACTTCACTGGCAGGTTCAAAACTTTCACCGACGATTTTGGTAGCGGTGTCTATTAATTTTCTCAGGAGATATTTTTCGCGTACGATCTTGGAATAATGGTTGATGTTAGCGGATGTCGGAATGCTTGTGGCAAGTTCTGAAATATACGCCGGACCTCCGACATTGTCCAGAACGTTTCGTTTTTTCAGTTCTTCCGTAAGTGTGACTATGTCGACAGCTTCGTTTTCATCATACAATTTGATTATGGCTTGGAATATTTCACGATGGCTTTGGGAATAAAAAGCGGTCCGTTCTAAATGCTCTACGGCGCTGGATATGGCGTCCCGGTCGATCAGCATCGCTCCCAAGACAGCCACTTCCGCCTCCATGTTTTGCGGAGGCACTTTTTCGATAAGCGTTTTCGGAATCATTTGATTTTTTTCGGAAAGGATCGGGAAAGTTCAAAAAATTTTGTTATTCTTTAACTATCCAGATCCTCGCCTCGGCCTTAACTTCCGGATGAAGCCGGATTTCAATATTATAAACACCGAGCGCTTTTATCGGTTCTTCCAGAGCTATTTTTCGTCTGTCGATCTCAATGCCTTCGTCTTTTAGAACCTCGGCTATCATTTCAGCCGTCACGGTTCCGAACAGTTTATCTTTTTCTCCGGCACGAACGGAAATGGTACATGAAACGGCTTTGATCTTCTCGGCGAGTTCGAGACAATTATCTTTAATTTTCTGTTCCCGGCGGCGCCTTTCTTGTTTCTTTTGCTCAAGTATTTTAAGCGCGCCTTTATTGGACTCAATAACTAATTTTCTGGGAATTAAATAATTTCGGGCATAGCCGTCCTTCACTTCTAATTCGTCCCCGATACCACCCAACTTGTCCACATCTTTCATTAAAATTACTTTCATCACGCTCTCCTCGGCCTTCTACGCGCCAACCCTTCTTTTATCTTCACAAAAGGAAGTAGTGCCGCTAAACGCGCTCTTTTTACGGCGCCGGCAACCATCCTCTGATGTTTCGCGCAATTACCGGTGATACGAGAAGTTATGATTCTTCCTCTGTCGGATATAAATTTGTTCAAGAAATCAACATCCTTGTAATCAAGAGATTCAATCTTGTTTCTGCACAATCGGCAAGGTCTTTTTTTTAGAATTTTTCTGGTCTTCTTTTCCACTTTCTTCTTTTTCATAATTTTTCACTCACTATTGTTAGTGCTCCCTCTTAAGTTAAACGCCATTGTTCCTTAAAATATTAGAACGGAGTTTGGTCACTTCCGCCACCGGATTCCGCCCCTACATCTATCGACTCCACTCCATTGAAACTATTTTCTCTTTGTTCGGGTTTTGCGGCTTTAGGCGCTGAATCAAACCCGCTGTCTCTCTGAGATTGCTGATTTTTATCACGTGAGCCAAGGAATTGCACACTTGTTGCGACAACGTCCACGGCGTTTCTCTTCTGCCCTTCAGGAGTTTCCCACGTACGGGATTTCAGCCGTCCCTCAACCAAAACCTGTCTGCCTTTTGTAAGATATTCTCCACAAATTTCCGCCATCTTCCCCCATACGACAACACGAAGGAACGACGTATCTTCTTTTCTTTCTCCGGCGTTGTCTTTATAGGTCCTGTTAACCGCCACGCTAAAATTAGCTACTGCCGAACCGCTTGGAACATATCTCAGTTCCGGATCTCTCGTCAAATTGCCCATTAAAAAAACTTTGTTCATGCTGGCAGCCATGATCCCTCCTACGTTGTTTGTGGATACAGTACCGCATAACGAATAACCCGGAGAGAAAATTTCTATTTCCCTCCGCGCTCACGCCTTACGCGCTACTCTTAATTCAACCTGCTAAATCTATCAACGACCTCAGTATATCAGTATTTATGTTGAACATTCTCTGTATTTTTGAAATACTTTCGGGCACAGCAGAGAAGGTAACCTCATAATATATACCGCTATTGTTCTTCTTAATAGGATATGCGAGATTTTTTCTGCCTATCATATTATCCTTCAGGATCTTTCCTGAATTGTCGTTGATAACCGCAGTTATACTGCGCTTCACATCATCGATCGCTTCGGGTTTTTCCGGAGTGATGATGAAAAGTCCTGTGTATGATCTTACTTTTTCCATATTTTACCACCATTTTTGATTGTTAAATAATAACACACATACCCACCACATTCAAGAGTTAATTGAGGGGTCGGGGAGTTTCCCGACTCCTCATCCTGAAGCCCAAAGGGCTGAAGGATCTCTATAGATTCTTTTGGAAGATTAACAAGAGATCCTTCGCTTTGCTCAGGATGAGTGGTCGGAGAAAAACTCCCCGACCCCTCAGTTAATTGAGGGCACGGCATGCCGTGCCCCTACGAAATCGGCATATTCGTTCTATCTTCACGAATCCACATTTGGGCGGCTTGGGAGGCATTTTGTATCGCTTCTTTTATTTGAGCTCGTTCTCCGCGCGGGAAAGACGCCAATACATACGAAGAGGTGTCTCCGGTAACCGCCGCGCCTATCCCAACCCTAAGTCTGGCGAAATCAGGTCCGATTCTATCAATTATTGATTGAAGCCCGTTATGTCCGCCCGCGCTCCCCTTTTCACGAAACCTTATGCTTCCAAGCGGAAGATTAAAATCGTCGCTTATCACCAATACGTCTTTCGCCTTATCTTCGGCTTTAGACGCGAGAACCGCGTTTACCGCTTCTCCGGACAAATTCATGTATGTTGACGGCCTAAACAGCATCACTTCCCGTCCTTTTACACGTCCAATCCCATATGTCCCGTTAAAACCTTTTTTCCCAAGCCGAATTCTATGCGTTTCGGAAAGAGTTTTGATCACCATAAATCCGACATTGTGTCTTGTGTTTCTATACCGCAATCCCGGATTTCCTAATCCAACAATGATTTTCATTATGCAAACTCCAACTTTCGCAGGCTGTGCCCTATCCACCTACGAGGCGGAATAGCTTCTTGAGGCACATGCAATGTGCCCGTTCGATTCGGGCAAATTTATTCGGGCACATTGCATGTGCCCGTTCGAATCTTATTTGTCCTTTTTCTCGTGAGTTGCTTCCTGACCGGCTTCGGCTTCGGCTCCGGCTTCGCCTTCTTCTTCCTTCTTACCCTTCTTAATAACTTCCGGTTCTTCCGTTTCTTCTTCGGAAAGTTCTTCTTTTTCCTCTTCCTCTTCCACTTTCGGCAGATGTACGGAAGCTATAACCTTTTCAGGGTCGTCCAAAACATGAACGTCCTGCGGGAATTCCACATCTTTAATGTGAAGAGCGTCGCCGATATGCAAGTTCTCGACATTCACCGTGATCTCGTCCGGAATGGCCGTAGGCATACATTCCATCTCAATTTCCCAAACTACCTGCGCCAACACGCCTTCTTCCTCTTTCACTCCGACTGCTTCGCCTTTGGCGACAACCGGAACTTTAACTTTGAGTTTTTCCTTAAGAGAAATTTCGTGAAAATCAACGTGTACCACTTCGTCACTGACCGGATCAAGCTGAATTTCCTGAACAATAACCGTTTTCTTCAGATGTTTTTCCTCACCGGTTATATCCATGCTGATGATCGCGTTGCCGCCGGCTTCCGTATGAAGAGCTCTCCACAGATCTTTTTTACCGATCTGAACATTTGCTCCCAGCTTGCCTCCTCTGTATACTACGGCGGGAATTTCTCCGATCTTTCTTAGATGCTTACATCCGCTTTTCCCGAAATCTTTTCGAACTACCGCTTTTAGTGTTATCTTTTCCATTTACTTCACCTCTCCTTGATGTTTATTCGGGCACATGCAATGTGCCCCTACGATTCGAACAATGCACTTACCGATTCTTCATTATGAATGCGCCGTATCGCTTCCGAAAATAACGGGGCAACAGATAGTTGCACTATTTTGTCCAACTGTTTTGTTTTTTCCACCCTGATCGTATCCGTTACGACCAACTTTTTAATTTCAGATTTTTTTATTCTTTCTATCGCCGGTCCGCACAACACCGCGTGCGTGATCGCCGCGTAAATGTCTTTCGCGCCGTGCTTTTTAAGCGCACGCGCCGCTTCCGCCAAGCTTCCCGCGGTTGCCACGATATCGTCCACCATAATAACGTTTTGTCCTTTGACGTCGCCCATAATATGCATAACTTCGGCGTCAGTGTCATTTATGCGTCTTTTGTCAACTATGGCCAGATCCGCGTTAAATCGTTTCGCGTAAGCTCTTGCCATTTTAATTCCGCCAACATCTGGAGAGACGATCACAACATCTTTCAATTTTTCCCGTTTAAAATATTCTTCAAATATGCTTATGGCATATAAATGATCCAACGGAATATCAAAAAATCCTTGAAGCTGTCCCGCGTGCAGATCCACTGTAAGAACTCTCGTCGCTCCGGCACGCGTAAGCAAATTCGCGACAAGTTTCGCCGTAATGGGAACTCTCGGTTGATCTTTTCTGTCCTGCCTCGCGTATCCATAATAGGGCAAAACCGCGGTGATCCTGCGGGCGGACGCCCTTTTTACCGCGTCGATCATTATCAAAAGCTCCATAAGATTCTCATTCGCGGGATGTGAAGTGGACTGTACAAGAAACACATCTTTCCCTCTGACGTTTTGCTCTATCTTTACACGCGTTTCACCGTCACAAAACTTATCCACCTTTATCTTTCCCTGCCCGACTCCCAATTCTTCGCAAATATTTTTTGCCAACCTCGCGCACGTATTCCCAGCGAAAACCATTAATTTATCCATAATGCAATCACCCCTTCGTTAGTATATCGTTGCCATAACCCTCTTGACAACCTCGTAGGTTGATCAACGTTATACGTTACACGTTTCACGTAGCAGGTTACATGTTTCCCGCCGGAGGCGGGTCCGCCTTTGGCGGAAAGCGTGTAACGTGCCACGTGCAACATGTAGCATAAATTAATTGAGGGGTCGGGGAGTTTCCCGACTCCTCATCCTGAAGCCCAAAGGGCTGAAGGATCTCTATAGGTTCTTTTGGAAAATTAACAAGAGATCCTTCGCTTTGCTCAGGATGAGTGGTCGGAGAAAAACTCCCCGACCCCTCAATTAATTCAAATCCGCCCCTACTTGTTTGCGCACCCGCGCGGGAACTCCCATTACCGTTTCTCCGGCGGCGACATCTTTATTTTTCGTAACAACACTTCCCGCGCCTATTTTCGCGCCTTTCCCAATTTTTACCGGCGCAACAAAAATTGCGCCGACTCCTACAAACACATCATCTTCTATTATCGTGTTAAACTTTTTCTCACCATCATAATTCGCGGTGATCACTCCCGCGCCGACATTCACTCGCTTGCCGACTACGGCGTCCCCCAGATACGTGTGATGTTTCACCCGCGTTTTGGTTCCTATTTTTGTCCGGCAAACTTCCACAAAATTTCCTATTTCAACTTCTTCCGCAAGCCGCGAACCGCCGCGAAGCCTGGCAAAGGGCCCGATCCGGCAGGCCGCCTTAATTTCAACATCGGCTTCAATAACCGTATTCGGAAAAATTATGGTTTCAGCTTCGATCTTTGCCGATTCATCTATGTATGTCGACTCCGGAGCGATTATGGTCACTCCTTTTTTCATTAACTTCTCGAGAGTTTTTCTGTTCATAATAGTATTCGCGCGCGCCAGATCTTCTCTTGAATTTATCCCTACCGCCTCTTCCGCGCCGCAACCGACCGCAACCGCTTTTTTCCCATTCTTCACAAAGAGATCAATAACATCCGTCAGATAAAACTCTTTTTTCTTCTCGTTGATCTTAACGCGTTTTATAAATTCTTCAAGGCCATCTCGAAGAAAACAATAAGTTCCGACATTTATCTCTTTAATTTCTTTTTGAGCTTGTGTCGCGTCTTTTTCCTCACAAATCGCCGAGACATTTCCATCCGCGCCGCGAATGATTCGCCCGTATTCCCCCGCGTCGGTTAAAACCGAAGTTAATACCGTACACCCCGCCTTCTCTGAAAAATGTGTATCCATCAAATTTCGATAAGTCGCACTTGTTATGAGAGGCGCATCAGCGCACGTTACCAATACGTCTTTTTCTTTCGTAAGACCGTCCAGCGCCTGTTTCAGGGCGTCTGCCGATCCCAAAAGTTTTTTTTGTTCAACAAACTTTAGTTTTTCACCTGTCAAAGAACTTTTGATCTGCTCCGCGTTATATCCTACAACAACCGTAATGTCCGTTATACCGGAGGATCTAAGATTTTCTATAACTCTTCCCAATATCGTCTTCGATCCAACTTTGTGCAATACTTTGGGAAGACCGGATTTCATCCTGGTCCCTTTACCCGCCGCCAAAACAACCGCCGTAATGTTATTCATCTTTCTGTTTCCTTAAGTTCCCACCGATAATTGGCTACCCGATGCTGTCCATAGCCTAATTTCAAACATCAATTTTGTCAACTATTTGAGGGGTCGGGGAGTTTTTCGACCCCTCATCCTGAAGCCCAAAGGGCTGAAGGATCTCTATAGATCCTTCGCTTCGCCCAAGATGACACCTTTGCAAGAGGGGAAAACTCCCCGACCCCTCAACTATTTATCAAAATGCCCATCCGTCGCTACAGAAGCGATTTTATAAAATTGGAGTGAAATTTTATTTGACAAATAGTGTTCTTTCATGTACACTTTACGTAGGATTTGATTCAAGGGACTGGGGATTCCCGGTCGGCAAAAAGCTCTGACGTAAGTCGGAGCTTTTTGTTTTTATGGAAATATTTTTAATCCCTGTATCCTCCCATCACCTCTGTAAAATTTTGTCTTTATAATATCGTACGCAGGATTCGGCTTATTATGACTATGTACGTACCGGGCGACCGGATAGGCCACCAAATCCGCTAATTGCGTACCTACCACATTCATCATCTTGGGAATAAATTTTAGTTTAAAATCTATCTTTTTAAACCGTTCCGCGGGGATATAATTGGTGCCTTGGCTGGCAATTCTTAGAAAACTTAACATTAAATTATTATCTTCTTTTTTGCCACGGCTTTCCGCGATGAGTTGAACCCCGTCTTGTTTTTTCTCTTCAAGCAAAGGCAAGAGCCTCTCCATGCAAAATATCATTGCCAAATCATACGGATTCTCCGCCAATATACCATATTTTTCCTTATGATCCTGCTTTTTTATTACAGAAACTATCAATTGATAGTTTGAATCCGACATTATTCGATTTAATTCTCTATAAAACTCCTCGCGTTTAACAGGATTGGTAAGAATGCCAAAATCTCGCTGAGCTTTGCGTATATCCCGCGAATGAATGATAACTGCCTCGTGCCCAAAAAAATCCATTTTGAGTTGATTGATCGCTGGAGAAATTTTGTGGTTGTATATCGTTTTCTCACAAACAAACATCGCGAGAGCAAAGAAAGGAAAGTCCTTGTCTACAAGCTCAAGTGAATGATCGCCGCTTTCATCCAGGTATACTATTACCGACATTTGACACATCCTTTTTCTTCAAGCCCTTTTACAATCTTAGTTACATGAGCATAATTTGTTTTCTCTCCTCGAGCCCCTCGCGTCCATTTTTCTGCAATAGTCCTTTTACCCATATTTCAATTGCTCTGCGATTTTCAGCCTTTGGCTGAAAATCGATGGCTGGCGGGCAAGGACTCGAACCTTGACAAGCAGCTCCAAAAGCTGCGGTGCTACCATTACACTACCCGCCATTTGATCTCGTTGACGAACCAACGATCAACGATCAACGAACCAACGATCAACGAACCAACGAACTACAATTCTATATCTTTGCCATCGGAAACATCAATGGTTTCTGGCACAACATCGGTCGCGGAAGGTTCCGATCCGGAAGGTTTGGTAAACAAAGTCTTCTCTTCGGCTTTTTCGCTTTTGGGAACAGGCGCTGAATTTTCGTTATACGCCTTTAAAATTTGTTCCTGTATATACACCCTGCATTCCTGAGTTATCGGATGAGCTATGTCCATATGGCTGTTATACTTTTCGTTTTCAGAGCCGGCAGAAAAAACTTGTGGTCTTTGCTCGCTTCCGCATTGATTGCAATATTTGCTTCCAACAACATTTTTAAATCTGCATTTGCCGCACGCGTCCACCGCTTTTCTTGAAGGCATCGCGACAAAAAGACCACTATTCCCCTGGATAACCTTGACGTTCCTCACAACAAACCAGTCATCAAACGTCATCGTCGCGAACGCCTTAAGTTTGCCGTCTTTACTTTCTGTCGGAAAAATTCTGACTTCCGTGATTTTCATCCATAGCTCCTTTCCGTTGAGATTAGTCCATAGCAGATAACATAAGCAACTCTCAGTACGTACTTACCACACATATCCGCCAATTTTCTTCTTTCGGAAATGCGCCAAGAAGTCTCTTCTCCGCCTGCCGCACAACCTCCTCGTCAAAAATCCCAAAAACAGTAGAACCGCTTCCGGATAAAAGAGTACCAAGCGCGCCGGCACCTTCTAATTCACGAAACACCTTTTTTAAAACGGGAAATTCTCGTAATACTATTGGCTGTAAATCGTTATGAAGATTTTTTGCCAAACTCCCGCTGTTTTTATCCTCCAAAAAAGCGCTGAACATTCTATCAAGGGCTATATCCTTTGTCAAGCCAAAAGGGGAAAAGCGCCCGTATACGTCTTTTGTTAAGATTTTAAACGGCGGTATTACAAGCACATGCCAAATTTTGCGTTCAAACTCGAGTTTCGTAATAATGTCTCCGCGACCCTTTCCGCAGGCGAAGTTCGCGTCATTCAAAAAAAAAGGAACATCCGCGCCCAACTTGCCGGCAATGTCCAAAAGTGAGGTTTTGTTAAGCTTCTGCCCCGTTATTTTGTTCATCGCGCGCAATATCGCCGCGGCATCACTGGAACCTCCACCTAGTCCGCCGCCGGAAGGAATGTTCTTTTTAAGCTTAATAATAAAATTGTCGTTAACGGCGGCCTTTTCCTTAAAAAGCCTGACCGTGCGGCCCATTAAACTGTCGGAACAAACCGGAATGGACGGATCGTCACATTCGATCCGGATGCCGGTATCAGTTTCATCACCCCCGATTCCACCTCGTAGGTGGAACTCGTTCCACCTACGAGGTGGAATCGGGGTACGATCATCAATTACATCAATGTTGATCTCGTCACAGAGTGAAATTTTTTCGAAGATCGTCTCGATGGAATGATATCCATCATTCCTCTTATTGAGAACTCTTAAGAATAGGTTCACTTTGGCAGGCGCGGTAATAAACATGATGTATGTCCTTATATAAACGAATGATCTATGGAGATCCTTCGCTTCGCTCAGGATGAGGGGTCGAGAAATACCCCGCCCCCTCATTTACGTTTTAACAGATCTTCCATTTCCCTTACGATATCATCCACCCGCAGCCCGAAATGTTCATACAATTCGTCCGGAGCGCCGCTTACTCCAAATTTTCCCTTTATGCCCATAAGCTTCATAGGACAAGGCTTTTCCTGAACGATCACTTCCGCGACAGCGCTTCCCAGCCCGCCATAAACGGTATGTTCTTCCACTGTCAAGATCGCCCCGGTTTCTTCCGCCGCGTTTATTATTGTTTCCTTATCGATCGGACACGGTGTGTGCAAATTTATTACACGGATATTTATTCCTTTAGATTTCAAAACTTCCGCCGCTTCGATCGCGCTTGTAACCAAATGCCCGCACGCGACTATCGTAGCATCGTTTCCCTCGGTCACGACATCCGCTTTACCTATCTTAAATTCCGATGTTCGTTTTAATATCGGAACTTTGACGCGTCCCAATCTGATATATACGGGCCCGGGTATATCCGCCGCCTGGAGAGTCGCTAAATTCGCCTCTTCAGAATCTGCCGGAACGACAACCGTCATATTCGGAATGATCCTCATAAGCGCGATCTCCTCCAACGCTTGGTGGGTCGCCCCGTCTTCTCCGACTGAAATTCCTCCGTGACTTCCGATAATATTCACATTCAAATTCATGTATGCCACCGACACTCTGACCTGATCCCACGCGCGTCCGGAAGCAAACGCTCCGAACGTACACGCGAACGGTATCTTTCCCGAAAGCGCCAGTCCCGCCGCCGCGCATATCATATCCTGTTCGGCTACACCATGACTGATAAAACGCTCCGGATATTTTTCTTTAAACCAATTGGCTCTCACCGATTCCGTTAGATCCGCGGATAAAACAACTACATCTTTATTGGTCCGCCCCAAGTCAAGTAAAGCTTTCCCGAATCCGTCCCTGGTTGCCTCGCGCTCCGCACCTTTTTCTTTCATTCATAACTCCCAATTTTATGTTACACGCTGCAGGTTTCAGGTTTCAGGTTTTCCCGCCGGAGGCGGGTCCGCCTCCGGCGGGAAACCTGAAACCTGAACCGTGTAACATGCAACGTATTCACCAGCCAACTATCAACCGGCTAACCAAAATACCCCGGCGGTGCCTGTACAACTTTTTTTACCGACAACTTCTTTCTGCTAAAATTAAAAACATCTTTTTCCGTCGCTTTTAAACTCGCGTTTTCCAATTGGTCTTCCATTATTAGGAAATCAAATTTTTTAAATTTATATCCGCATACAACTCTGTTCACTATTTTCACGATCTCTTCTATCTTTCTTCTGTGTTGTTTGGTTTTGTTTTCGCCCGCGTCGTGATCGGATATTTTAAACTTAACAAGAAAGGTTTTAATTTCGTCTGTCGAAATAAAATTACTTTCAACATTTTCGTATTTGAAAAGTTTTTTTAGATCTTCTTCACCGCGGAATCCGAGTTTTACTCGATTGGCGATCTGCGCCGCGAGAAACTCTTCCATCGTCGCGTCTTTCAAATAAAATTTCCCGCGCCAATATCCTATATCTGAAAGCCTTGTGGGCGCGCTTCTAAAAAAATCGTCCATCACGCCTTGGCGCGTTTTTTCTTCCACGCTGAAATTGTCAAATATTTTTTCTATCGATCTTTCTTTTTTTGCTTGAGGCGTAAGATTGATACTGAAAAGCGTGCGTCTAAACGATTCGCTTCTCGAAATATTTCGATACATCCCAAGCTTCACGTCTTCGACATATTTTATTATCACAACCTGCAGTTCCGGAAGCCTGGCATCCTGCGCGATAACGCAATAAAACTTTATATCCGCGTCCGTACTGAGAACAACTCGTGACGCGATGAGCAGAAGATTACTGATCGTATCCCAAGCTTCGGAACTGATGCCGAGTCCCGCGTCAAGAAGCCCTTCCATAGGATAATATATTCCCATCGTCCGGCCTTTTACCGTAACGTCGACGTCCATGTCGTATTCGTCTTTGCAAACGAACTTGACGGCTTCGGGAAGCTTTTCTTTGGGGAATGACGGTTCGCATCCGGAAAAAGAAAATAATATCGCCATTAAACCAAGATAGGCCGCGCTTTCAGCGAAAATATTTTTAAAACCGCGTTTACGCACGGTTATCCCACTTTTTTTCTTCTTCTTCGTCAGATTCATCCGGTCCGGAACTTTCTTTTTCCCCATATTCTGAAAAAATGGCTATAATTTCATCATATTCCAACTCTTCTCGCTCTAAAAGTTCCGAAGCGAATCTGTCAAGGATCGTTCTTTTTTCCATAAGCACCGTTTCAACTTCTTTCAAACATCCTGACATTATTTTGTTCGTATCTTTATTCAGCGCGATCCTGACATCTTCGGAAAGCTGTTCTTTCGGTATTATGGTAAAATCTCCGATGAGACCGGATTTGCCCATTCCAAGCTGCCAAACCATGCTGTGGGCTATCCCCATCGCCTTTTGAAAATCAGAACTCACACCGCTGGTGGAAGTCCCGAATTTGATTTTTTCCGCCGCGAATCCGCCGAAAGCTATCATTATGTCCGAAAACAAATGTTCTCTGCTATGAGAATGCAGTTCTTCTTTTTCCGGCGACCATACAACACCAAGCGCGCCTTTTCTCGGAATAATACTCGCTTTAAAAACGCTTTTTGACGGCGCTTTCAAAAACGTCGTGATCAAGTGTCCGGACTCATGATACGCCGTCATTTCTCTTTCCTTGGGCGTTACCGTAAGACGATATTTGATACCGAGATCGACTCTCTCAAAAGCTTCACTTATTTCCTTAAGTCCGATAACGGGTTTTCTGTGTCTGGTCGCGATAAGCGCGGATTCTTTCACGATGTTCGCGATATCCGCCGGACTTTTGCCGACGGCGCGGCGCGCGAGACGTCCTAAATTAAGTTCCGACTCCGCTTTCACTTTATCAAGATAGAATTTAAAAAGTTCTTCTCTATCATCCTGAGACGGTTTTGTTATCATAATTTTTCTGTCAAATCTGCCGGGCCTGAGAAGCGCCTGATCGAGATGCTGTTCATACGCGTTGGTCGCGCCGATCACAACGATATTGTCGTCTTTACCTTTAAGTCCGTCCATTTCGGCAAGCATCTGATTTAATGTGCTGTTGGTTTCCTGACCTCCCATAAAACTGAATGTTCTGCTTCTTCCTATTGCGTCTATTTCATCGATGAAAATAATACATCCTCCGAACCCGTACGCCAGATCCCGCGCCTTTTTGAACAGTTTTCTGACGCGTGAAGCACCCACTCCTACAAACACTTCCACAAATTCGCTTCCCGACATCGAAATGAACGGCATATTCGCCTCCGTCGATATCGCTTTAGCCAAATATGTTTTTCCGCATCCCGGAGGTCCCAACATAAGAAGCCCTTTAATTACGTTGCCGCCCATTTTTTGTACCCCTGCTCTATCCCGGATGAGCTGAACGATCTCGCCGGCCTCTTGTTTCGCGTCATGCATGCCGATAACATCGTTCCATTTTATCGCTATGTCTTTGCCTTTTATGGGTGCCTTATCCAATTTGGCAAAACCGCCGCGCATAAAGGTTAAATACATAAACACGAATATCCCGGCATGGATCCCGGCCATTATGAATTGAACCGGCATTGTCGCAATGGTCATCTTGCGATAAAAGGATTCTAAAGACATTAGCCCTATCACCGAAAGGATCAAAAGGATAATGACGATCGCAGAGACGATGATCATAGTTTTGTATTGCCTGATATACATCCTTATTCTTCTGCTAAGCATGATCATATTTTTTTCTCCTTTTTTCGTTACTGATAATTCTCTCGCCATCCGCCGGCGATCAAAATTGACGACGCGCCTTTCGCCGGCAACCTCGTAGGGGCACGGCGTGCCGTGCCCCTACGTTGATTATCCGATCCGTTTTTTCTCTTTGTCAATTAATCGGACAAGGCAGGCCTTGTCCCTACGAACAATATAAAACATACCCAACAAATCGTAGGGGCCGGGCCTGCCCGGCCCTTTTATCCCCATCATCATTGATAACCTTTATGTGTTGGTGCCATTATAAACGGTTACCTGAATTGTGACAATATACACCCTACCATTTATTGATTATCCAATCCGTTTTTTCTCTTCGTCAAGCTCTTTTAACGCTTCCGTTAACTCTTCTTTTTTCGGCGCGATACCGTGCCACTGGGCTTTGTTCTCTATGAACGATACGCCTTTTCCTTTTGTCGTATTCGCGATCAAAATTGATGGAGCACCTTTCGCTTTTCGCGCGTCAGAAAATCCTTTTCTCAGTTCTTCAAAATCATGCCCGTCGACTTCCGTCACGTGCCATCCGAAACTTTTCCATTTGCCGCAATATTCTCCCAGATCCATCACGTCGCAGCAGAATCCGTCTATTTGAAGTTTGTTAAAATCAATTATCCCGCACAAGTTATCAAGTTTGTAATGCGCCGCCGTCATCGCCGCTTCCCAAACTTGGCCTTCATTGGTTTCTCCGTCTCCCATTAAACAATAAACGCGGGAATCCACATTGTCCATTTTGTCCGCGATCGCCATTCCGAGGGCTACCGAAAGCCCCTGCCCCAAAGATCCGCTCGATATTTCCACTCCGGGAAGACCGAATTGCGGATGGCCCTGAAGGCGCGACCCTAACTGTCTCAAAGTCCCGAGCTCCTCTTTTTGAAAAAAACCTTTCTCGGCCAATACCGCGTATAGTGCCGGACATCCATGTCCTTTTGAAAGAATAAATTTGTCGCGGTTTCTTTCTTTCCAATTTTCCGGAGTAATGTCCATCTCTTCGAAATATAAAGCCACCAAAATTTCCACTATCGATAACGACCCGCCCGTATGCCCGCTTCCGGCTTTTGACAGCATCGTCAATACATCCCGCCTTATTTCTATCGCTTTCTCCTTCAGTTCGCCCGTCGTGATCTTTTCTTTCATCTTTTTCTTTCTCTTTTGCTTCTGGTCTTTTTTAGTTTTTTTCTTATTTCTTTTCTCTTGGGATCCAGTTCCAGAGCTCTTTTCCACTCTCCTCCGGCCTCAACGAGCTTCTCTTGGGCGAAATATACGTCTCCAAGATGTTCACGAATAATCGCGTCATCCGGTAAATATTTTACCGCTTTTTCAAGCCAACCTCGCGCGTTTTGAAGTTCACCTTTTTTAAAATACGTCCACCCCAAGCTATCAAGATATTCTCCGGTGGACGGTTCCGCGGCAACCGCTTTTTGAAGAAGCCGAACTGCTTCGTCCAACTTGATCCCTTCACTGGCATACATATATCCGAGCTGATTTAATGCAGACGGCATATCATCCGAGACACGAATAACATCCTCCAAGACAGCTATCGCTTCCATTCGTCTTTGATCTTGTTCAAGGATATCGGCCAGATACAATTTAAATCTGACGTTCTCGGGATCTTTTTTGATTGCCTTAAGATAATATTCTTCGGCTTTTTTGTAACGCTTTTTCTGATTCTCAAGGGATCCGAGTGAAGCATAAATAACCGCGTCCGAGATACCGTTTTCCAGCGCGGTAAGTAAAACCTTTTCCGCTTCGGTATATTTTTTTTCAGAGACGTATATGCCGAAATTCCTGAGATACGGCGCCGGCGAACGCTTTTCCATCCGCATTAATATTTCGTTTTGTCTCAGGGCTTTGTCCGGTTCATTAAGCCGCGCGTAAAGCGTCCCAAGCCTTATATGCGCTTCAATAAGTTCCGAATCGAGATCTATCACTTTCCTGTATTGTTCTACAGCTTCGGAATGTTTCCCGCCTATTTCATAAATAAATCCGAGAACCATCTGGGCTTCAAGATAGTTTTTATCAAGTTCGATCGCTTTGGTAAGATTTTTTTCAGCTTCCGTTAAGAGATTTAATTTGCCGTAAATAACGCCCAAATTGAAATAAAGATACTCGTCGTTCTTCTTTTTCTGAAGCATCTTTTCATACACTTCGGCCGCTTTATCATATTCCCGCTGAACAATAAAGAGATCCGATAAGAACGTAAGCACTTTCAGATTCTCTGGCTCATATTTCAGCGCTTTTTCGTGCAGTTCTTGAGCTTTATCAAATTCGCCTTTGGTGGTATACACCGCCGCCAAAAAAAGATGAGCTTTTATGTTCCGCTCATCCAATTCCAACGCTTTTTCCAGCACGACACGAGCCTTATCCGCCTTTTCCAGAATCAGAAAATCCGCGCCCAATCTGAGATACACTTCCACAGCTTCATCCGGCGCGAAGGGCAGCACCTTCTCGTACTCACCAATCGCTTTCTCCTGTTCGTCAAAATTGTCATACACCGCTCCGGCTATGAAATGCGCGAGCGCCGTCGAAATTTCTCTGAGTTTCGGATCTTCCATCCGCGCCGAATCAATTGCCACAGTTGAAACCGCCTCAGCGCAAGACGCTTGAGGTGCGCTTAAGAACAAAAAACTCATAAAAAAGAAAATAACAGCAAAGATCTTATTCGTCACTTAAGTTATACCTTTCTCTTCTTGTGCCGGTCTCTTCTCATTCTTTTTTTCCGTTTATGTCTTTTAACTTTTTTTATTTTTCTTTTCTTCCCACAGGGCATGCCGTTTCCACCTCCTTAAATCGGCTGTAACATAGTAGGGTACAGACATGCCTGTACCTACCCTATTAACGGACAAGCACAGGGGCCTGTCCCTTGTATATTGTCACAATTCAGGTAACAAATCGATAGTGACCGGGGGGCCACCCGACCATTTTATCCCCTCTTCAATTAATCGGACAAGGCAGGCCTTGTCCCTACGAATAATATAAAGCATATCACAACAAATCGTACGAATAATATAAAACATGCCACAACAAATCGTAGGGGCCGGGCCTGCCCGGCCCTTTTATCCCCATCATTATTGATAACCCTTATATGTTGGTGTCATTATAAACGGTTACCTGAATTGTGACAATGTACACCCTACCTAATATATCACCTTGTTTAACGGATATTCTATGAATCCTTCCGCGCCGGCTTTTCTTAGGCGCGGGATCAGTTTTTTTAGCGTCTCTTCATCTATAACCGTTTCGATATCCACCCATTTTTCGTCAAAAAGCATGGAAACGGTCGGAGTTTTTATCGCCGGAAGGATCTTTATTATCTTTTTCACGTCAACTTTCCTGGCGTTCATTTTTAGACCTACTTTTCCTTCGGCAAGGATAGCTCCCCTCAGAAGCAAAGTTATTCGCTCTATCTTTTCTTTTTTCCACGCGTCCCTCCACGCCTTCTTGTTGGCAATAAACCGCGTGGTTGATTCGCAAACGGTCTCCACGATCTTTAAGTCATTAGCTCTAAGACTGTTACCGGTTTCGGTCACCTCAACGATCGCGTCTATGCCCATTTTGGGTTTGACTTCCGTCGCTCCCCAACTGAACTCCACTTCCGCTTTTACGTTTTTTTTTCGAAGAAACCGCTTGGTGACATTAACCAGTTCCGTCGCCACTTTTTTCCCTTTGAGATCTTTTACGCCTTTAATACTCGAACCTTTAAGCACCGCGAGAACCCACTTAACCGGTTTCATACTTTGTTTCGCATAAACAAGTTCCGCCACTTTTTTTACATCCGAAGAATTCTCTTCTATCCAGTCATTCCCCGTTATCCCGCAATCGATGATCCCGTCTTCGACATAACGAGACATTTCCTGCGCTCTAAACAGAATCACCTCTATCTCATCATCATCGATATCCGGGAAATACGACCTTGAAGATATTTTGATCTTATATCCCGCTTTATCGAACAGTCTTACCGTGGCTTCCTGAAGGCTCCCTTTTGGAATGCCTATTTTTAATACTTTTTTACTCATGATTTATCCTCACTTTTCGAACTTTTTAGATATGGACATAGTCCTACCGCCCGTATTGTCGTATACGAAAGTTTCCGTGTCAATTGTATATCAATCCCGGATTATAGTCAATAGACTTGTATGGATGCAGCATACTGTGCTCTTACAAATTTTTTGGCATAATGTACCAAAGAAAACGACAATTATCCGTAGGGGCACGGCATGCCGTGCCCTAATTATTCAGGAGGCGTGAGGCTCAATAACAACCTTAATGGATGCCCCCGCTTCGGAAACCAGTTTAAATCCCAGCGCCGTTTCTGACAAAGGCAGGCGATGTGTTATCATTTCCTTGACATTCACCCCTCCGGCGCGAATTAATTCTATCGCTTCTATCGCGTCCAAAGGGCTATTCCCGTATGACGGCACTAAAGTTATGCCTTTTTTCCAAAATTCGTTAACCGGTATAGCAAGTTCCATATCGGGATCTGTCGGCGCGAAGAATAAAACCGTCCCGCCTTTTTCCACCGATCGAAACCCTTGAATAAACGCGGATATTGCCCCGGTTGACACGATCACGATGTCCGCTAAGGCGCCTTTCGTAGCCGAGAGCATTTCTTTCGTAACGTCGGTATCCGCAGGGATAACGTGATCCGCGCCGAATTTACGCGCGAGTTTAAGCCGCTCTTCGTTGATATCCGTGGCAATTATGCGCCCCGCGCCGGCATTCCGGGCCAAAGATATGTGAAGAAGTCCGGAAATACCGCTCCCCAGAACCAAAACACTTTTTCCCGGACTCATCCCGGCGATTCTTTGGCCTCTCAGAACACAAGCCAAAGGTTCAATAAAAACCCCTTCTTCGAAAGAAACTTCGTTCGGCAACAAAAAAATACCGCGATCCACGTTAATGGACGGCACGCGAATATATTCCGCGAATCCTCCCGGATCATAATTTGTATTCTGGAGCGTTTCGCAGACGGTATGATTCCCACGAAGACAATGGCGACACGTGTTGCACGGCACATGGTGCGACACAAAAACCCTGTCTCCTATCTTATGCTTTTTTACGTCTTCGCCCACATCAACAATAACACCCGCGATCTCATGCCCCAAAACCAAAGGCGCTTTTTTAATGCGATACCACTCCATCACATCACTGCCGCAAATGCCGCTGGCTATAACTTTGACCAACACTTCACGTGACGAAATTTTCGGCGTCGGCACTTCTTCGATCCGTACGTCACGATTATTATAATATTTGGCAACACGCATGGTGTCTTTGATTTCAATCATACTAAAATCTTCCTCCAGCATTCACGGGCGGGGAAACGTGCGCCACTTGTACATTGTCATAATTCAGGTAACAAATCGATAGTGACCGGGACCACCCGACCATTTTGTCCCCTCGTCAATTAATCGGACAAGGCAGGCCTTGTCCCTACGAATAATATAAAACATGCACAACAAATCGTAGGGGCCGGGCCTGCCCGGC
>JADHWG010000070.1 GCA_016783605.1 Candidatus Omnitrophota bacterium
ACAGCTCCGGAAAGAGACAACTTTGAACATGAATTATTGAAAGTATGTTCTGAAAAGGGAATACCTGTTCTTGGTGTATGTCGGGGACTACAGCTTATGGCAACACATTATGGGGGAAAAATAAGCGAGATAAAGGGGCATGCGGGAAAGACCCATGAGATAAAGGCGCGTTTGAATCGGGTTATGCCGCTCGCGTCTCGCGACAGTGTTAATAGTTATCATAATTTTGGAGTCAAAGAATGTGATGTTGGAGGAGAACTGACAATAATCGCGGTAAGCGTTGACGGAATAGTAGAGGCTTTAGCGCACAAAAAATTTCCTCAAGCCGCAATTATGTGGCATCCGGAGAGGATGGATCCTTTTGACGCGCGGGATACCGCGTTAATCAAGGAATTTTTCAAATGAAGAATTCGGTTAAAGCGGTTATTTTGGCGGCCGGTATCGGCCGGAGACTGAAACCGTATACGACGGAGAAGCCTAAATGTATGGCGCGCTTGGCGGGTGTTCCAATAATCACGCATCAGATAAGAGTGTTAGAAAGCCTTGGGATTAAAGATATAACTATTGTAACCGGCTACAAAGCCGATAAAGTGGAGCCCGTAGGGCACAAAACCATTTATAACGCGGATTACCGTAGCACAAATATGGTGGCGTCTTTTATGCGCGCGGAAAAACTTTTTGGCGGCGGCGCTGATATATTGGCGGTTTATGGGGATATCATCTTTGAAAAGAAAATTATTAAAAAACTTCTGGCTTGTAAAGCTTCCATTTGCACGACAGTTGACGAGTCTTGGCTTAATTTATGGAAGATCCGTTCGGAAAATCCGCTTAATGACGCGGAAACTTTAAAGACGGACGCGTGTGATAATATTACGGAACTCGGCAAAAAACCTGCCGCGCTCAAAGAAATTCAAGGACAATATATGGGGCTCATTAAAATTAGCGCGGAATTTGTTCCAAAAGTTGTAGATATCTACAAAAATATGGACAGAAAAGCTGTCTTCGAAGGCAAAAGTTTTTCCAATATGTTTATGACAAGTTTCCTGCAATATCTGATAGATTCAGGTCAAGAACTTCGTGCTGTTACGGTTTCAGGCGGATGGTTAGAAGTCGATACGGCCGGAGATCTGGAATTATATAACAAAATGCACATGGAGGGAACGTTATCAGAGTATTGCCGAATATTTGAAATACGGGATAAAGCAACCCAAGATACAACCTCGTAGGTTGAACCTACGAGGTTGAACCTACGAGGTTGTATCTTGGGTTCGAGGAAAAAGATAGAAAATTATGATTAAAACTTGAATATAATGCGTTTTTTGTATTTTGTTGTATTCAAATGAAGATTGTCACGGGAGGAACTAATATCATGATCCAAGTGCAGGAAATAAATATAAATCTGTATGATTTTTTTGAAACAGTTAAAAAGCATTGGAAAATGATTTTGTGTGTCGTAATTATGTCAACTATTGTTTCACTAAGCACGATGGGAATAAAAATTTTTTCAACTCCCAAACTCTACGAGATCACGATGCTTATTGAACCCGGAGTGATCGGCGCGGCGGGCGGTCAAGAGAAACCTTTAGATTCCGCGGGTGAAATTGACAAGAGAATAAAAGATAAAGTTTACAAGTGGAATCTGGACGAAGATTCGATAAAATCTTTTGCCGGTGTAGATCTGAATTTCGATGTGTCCAAACCTAAACAAACGAATTTGATAAAGATCACTTCGGTGCAGAGGAAAGACAATGTAGAAAAAGGCCTTAAATTAATGAGCGATCTATTCGTTAAACTGGTGGATGATAATAGAGAAAAAATAAGGGCAAAAAAGAGACAATTGAGGGCCAATATCGGCGAGCTCGACGCGGCAATCTTAGCAAAAGAAAATATGATCGAACTGCAGAAAGAAAAACTTAAAACGCTTATTCAGAAAGAAGAAAGGTTGCTAAATACAATGGTGTCGATGGAAAACAACATAAAAGAGCTGAACTTTATTAACGAAGAGTTGAAAAAAAGGAAGATCAAGCCCTCCGTGAAGTTGAGCGGTTTCGATGCTGTTCTTCATAATGTTAATCGTTTGCAAGATCTGCAGAATCAGTATGACACAGTATTAACTGAAAAAGAAACGTTAATGACTATTAACAGCAAACAAGCGAAAAAAGAGATAAGAAATCTTAACTGTCAAAAAGATGATCTTCGCTTAGCCGAAGCAAATGTGCGAAATATTGCGATATACGGCGAGTTCAAAACCGAGAAGGTTATTTCAAATCAGAAATTATGGTTTTACCCCGTCGGCGGAGTTATTGTAGGACTCGTGATCGGATCATTTCTCGCGTGCCTAATAGAGTTACGAAAAAAATATAAAGCCGTGGTTTAGATTTTTGAAAGCAGGTTTTGCCGCTCGCGCATTTTTCCCCAAAAAACGGATATTTTTGAATTGACATTGAAACCTCTTGTGATAATATAATTCGTCGAGGCAATGGAGCCTCCCGAGAGTTATTAATAGTATATTATACGGACGTTTGTGGTTTCATATGTTAATAGCTAATCAAATAACTGCTGATTTATCGAAAAATAGAAAGACTGTAATTGACAAAAGTCAAAAGTTTTCTTCTCAAACCAATTCCACCAAAAAACAAAGTAAATTATTCTCTCCCGAAGAACATTTATTGCTGACTCTTCCAAAATGGTTCGTGCTTTATACCAAAAGCCGTCATGAAAAATTCGTAGAGAAACGTCTCACCGAAAAGGGAATAGAATCTTTCACCCCGACAGTACTCGTAAGAAAAAAATGGTCCGACAGAATAAAATTCATCGAACAGCCCCTGTTTAGAAGCTATTGTTTCGCCAAATTCCCATTAAAAGACAAAGTGAAGATCGTTTCCGAGCCCGGAGTGGTACACCTGATTCACTTTAAAAACAAATATGTTCCCGTTGAAGACGAAGTGATCGATTCCTTGAAAATATTGGTGGAAAATAAGATCCAAATAGATCCCCATCCGTATTTAAAAGTGGGCAGAAGAGTCAGAGTAAAGAATGGCCCTCTAAGAGGTGTTGAAGGTTATATCTTGGAAAAACGAAACAAGAATACAACTTTGGTAATTTCAATAGAAGCGATCAACTCTTCGATCTCGTGTGTTGTGGATATAGATGATGTAGCCGAGGCATAGAAATTCAGTCGTTTTAAACGTTAGTGTTATAATGAACGCCAGTTACGAATAAACGTAAATGGGAGTGAGAGGGACGAAGTCCGTCCGCGCCGGGCAAAAGGACATAAGGAATTTATTCATGAAAAAGGCACTAATTATCGGAGTAACGGGGCAGGATGGGTCGTATCTGGCGGAATTTCTTCTGTCAAAAGGGTATGAAGTTCACGGTATCATTAGAAGGGCAAGCACCTTTAATACCGAGAGAATAAACCATCTTTACGAAGATACTCACGCGGACGGTATTAAATTTTTTCTGCATTACGGGGATCTGGCCGACGGGGAACAGATCTCAAGCATCATCTATAACATAAAACCGGATGAGATATATCATTTGGGCGCGCAAAGTCATGTCAGGGTCAGTTTTGATCTGGCTGAATATACGGGAAACATAACCGCGCTTGGAACAACGAGAATTCTGGAAACGATAAGGCGAAGCAATAACAATATAAAGTTTTATCACGCCGCCTCTTCCGAAATGTTCGGCGCGGCGCTTCCTCCGCAAAACGAAGAGACGATATTTAAACCGAGAAGCCCTTACGCTTGCGCTAAAGTTTACGGATTTTGGATGACGAAGAATTACCGTGAAGGATATAATATGTTCGCGTCCAACGGGATATTATTCAACCACGAGAGTCCGCGCCGAGGCGAAACTTTTGTGACACGCAAGATCACAAGAGCCGTTGCGGCGATCCTGGCGAAAAAACAAAAGCATCTTTATCTGGGGAATCTGACAGCGAAAAGAGATTGGGGATATTCTCCCGAATATGTGGAAATCATATGGGAAATCCTACAGCAGGACACAGGTGATGATTTTGTTCTTGGAACCGGCAAGGCGAGTTCCGTAAAGGAGTTTATGGAACAAGCTTTTGCCTACGCGGGGTTGGATTGGAAAGAATATGTCAAAATCGACAAGCGTTATTTTCGACCGACGGAAGTGGAAAGCCTTATTTCTGATACGGCAAAGATCAACGAAAAGTTGAATTGGCAACCAAAAATCATATTCAGCGATTTAGTGAAGATAATGATAGACGCCGATATGCGAGCGGTAGGGTTAGATCCGATCGGGCAGGGGGACGAGATCCTAAAAAATAAATTTCCGAATAGATGGTGGAGAACGGATTAATGAACTTTTGGCAAAATAAAAAAGTGATGGTTACCGGCGGCGCGGGGTTTCTTGGAAGCGTAGTTGTCAAAAAACTTCAGGAAAAAGGCGCTCAAGTTTTCGTTCCCAAGATAGAAGACTACGACTTAAGAAAAATCGAAGATATAAGACGTATGTTCGATATTTTTTCGCCGGAAATAATTATTCATCTCGCGGCGGTTGTCGGCGGGATCGGCGCGAACCGTAAGAATCCGGGCAAATTTTTTTATGATAATGTTATGATGGGTGTACAGCTTATGGAGGAAGCACGTTTACGCGGAGTTTCAAAATTTGTAAATGTCGGCACTATTTGTTCTTACCCGAAATTCACGCCGGTTCCCTTTAAAGAAGAAGATCTGTGGAACGGATATCCTGAAGAGACAAACGCGCCGTATGGTCTGGCAAAAAAAATGCTGTTTGTTCAATCACAAGCTTACAGGGAAGAGTATGGCTTCAATTCAATAAATCTCCTTCAAGTGAACCTTTACGGTCCCGGAGACAATTTTGATCCGGAATCCTCTCATGTAATCCCCGCCATCATCAAAAAATGTGTGGATGCGGTTAGCAAGGAGCAAGGGGCAGGGGGCAGGGGGCATGAGGGGCATACTTCTCTTACTCTATGGGGTACGGGGAAAGCGACAAGAGAATTTTTATATGTGGAAGACGCCGCCAGAGGAATTCTAATGGCGACCGAAAAATACAATAAGTCCGAACCGATCAATCTCGGATCCGGTTTCTCCGATAGAGGCGGTTCCGCCTCCGGGGGAGAGATTTCCATCAAAGATCTATCTGAACTGATCGCGCGCCTTACGGGATTTGAAGGAAAAATTACCTGGGACAGATCTCAGCCGAACGGTCAGCCCCGAAGATGCCTCGACACCCAAAAAGCGCGCAAAGAATTCGGATTCACCGCTAAAACCGACTTCGAGGAAGGTCTAAAGAAAACGATCGAATGGTACAGAAAAAAAATGACAAATGACAAAATTCAAATGACAAAAGAAATTAAAAATCCAAAACACAAATGACAAAAGTTTTTGTTAAAGATAGGGTTATCTTATGCGGAAAAATTGCAACTTAGAGTTCAAATTTTCCCTCTCCCGCTTTTTCAAAGGGTGAGAGTTGGTAGAAGTCGGTTATTTGAGATCTATTATCTCTAACATTCGTAGCATGAGCTATTCTTTGGAGGCTATGGGTATTCTTAAATAGCAGTGAAACATGGATAAAAAAATAAAAAATATTGATAAAGTTAAAGAAATATTGAAAAACAACCACAATATTAAATACGCGTTTTTATTTGGCTCCATCATAAAAAAGCCTTTGCCGGAAAGCGATGTGGATATTCTGATAGGCGGTGAATTGGATTTTTCCGAAAGAACGGATTTGGCTCTGGAGATAGAGCTTATCTTAAAAAGAAAAGTGGATATTGTTTTGGTAAACCAAGCAACCCCTGAATTGGTTCTCAAGGTCTTTTCTCTTGGAATACTTCTTTGCGCGAGAGAAAAAGAAGAGCTAAAAGAAGATTATTTCAGAAACTTGCGTTTAAGTGAAGATGGAAAAAATTTGCAAAGACTAAAGATCGCACGGATGAAACGGAGGTCGTGATCATGGTTGATAAAAATGTGATAATGTCCAGGCTTGAACAAATTGATAAACATCTAAAAAAGATCTCTGTTTACAAAAGTTTATCTTATGAGAAATTCGAAGAAGATTCAATTGCTCAGGACATTGTAGAATACAATTTGTTTCAAATAATAAACCACATACTCGATATGATCGAACACATTGTTGTGGACGAAGACTACGGTTTTCCCCAAAGCTCATATGAGGCCGCGTTAATTCTTTTTGAAAAGAAAATTATTGATGACGAAGATCTATCCCTGCTAAAAAAGATGATAGGTTTTAGAAATGTTATTGGACACGATTACATCTCGATCGATAAACAGATTGTCCATTCGATCTTAACTGAAAAAGAGAACGACATAAAAAAGATAAACGGTCAAATAACAAAGAAATTTTTGTGATTTTGATTAAAAGTGTAGAAATAAAGGGCACCCACAAGGGGAGCCCCTACGAAATCTACGGGAAGCACTTACGTAGGGTGTACATTGTCACAATTCGGGTAATAAATTGGGAGTTAATTTGAAATACGTAGGGGCACGGCATGCCGTGCCCTTACCCCTTATGGTTTGAGATATTAGTCACAGTATGAGCCAGCCTAAGGGTGGTGGGGGTGTTAGTGTTTTTTACGATCAGAAAGTATTTATGGAAAGAGAAAAGTTCAAGAGAATTTTTGAAAAATTTGAAAAAGCACTTGAAAAGTTCAAAAGAATAATTCAATCCAAATATTTATCTGATTTTTTAAACCGAGATTTGATCATTGAAGCGACAACAAAACGGTTCGAATACACTTTTGAAAGTATGTGGAAAACATTGAAAGAGCATTTAAGAGAGGAAGGCGTAGAATGCTCAACTCCGCTAAAATGTTTCAAAGAAGCCTTCAAAGCGGGTATCATAGACGAACAACATGAAAGCCTTTTCCCGGAAATGATAGAAAAAAGAAATCTCATAGTCCATGTTTATGATTCCGAACAGGCGGAGAATATTTACGAATTCATTAAGAGAGAAGACGTTTTTTCTGCTATAAAAAGTGTCTATAAACAGTTAAAAAGGCTTTTAACTTGACGGGAAAAGGAAAAGTGTAGAAATAAAGGGCACCTACAAGGGGAGCCCCTACGAAATTTACGGGTAGCATTTACGTAGGGCGCGTATTGTCACAATTGAGGTAACCGTTTATAATGGCACCAACATATAAAGGTTATCAATGGTGATGGGGATAAAAGGGCCGGGCAGGCCCGGCCCCTACGATTTGTTGTGCATGTTTTATATTATTCGTAGGGACAAGGCCTGCCTTGTCCGATTAATTGACGAGGGGACAAAATGGTCGGGTGGTCCCGGTCACTATCGATTTGTT
>JADHWG010000021.1 GCA_016783605.1 Candidatus Omnitrophota bacterium
GCCCCTACGAGGTTGCTGTGGGAGGAAAGTCGGAATTAAAGTATTAAATATGCTCCATTTTCTCGTTAATCAATGAAGAGGAGAGACTTATGGGTGTTGAAATTCAAGGGATAATAGAGAAGATAAAAAAAGAAGGTGTTAACGAAGCGGAAAAGAAAGCGGAAGAAATTATAAACCTCGCGGAACAAAAAGCCAAAAATACGATCATGACAGCCGAAAAGGAAAAGGAAAACATCCTGAATAAAGCGACTGAAGAAGCGAAAAGGATCAAAGAAACGGGATGTTCCGCCGTAAAACAGGCACACCGGGATCTTCTTCTCAGCTTAAGAGAGGAGATCGTAAAACTTTTCGACAAGGTAGTCAAAAAAGAAGTAAGTGAACAATTCTCGCCCGACGTCTTAAAAAAAGCGGTGGGAACCATTCTGGAAAGTTTTTCCGCGGGAGAAAAAACGAATCTTGAATTGCTCTTGCCGGAAGAAGAGAAGTCAGCCCTAAAAAAATATTTCACATCAAAATTAAAAAGCAAAATGACAGAAGGCGTTACCATAAAAACTTCGCATAACATAGAAAAAGGGTTTTTTATAGGCGAAAAAGGTGAAAATTCCTATTATGATTTTTCGGACGACGCGATAGCGGAAGCGGTTAGTTCTTTTTTGAATCCCAAAGTTGTAGAAATGTTGAACGGTGACAAATAATTGAGGGGTCGGGGAGTTTTCCTCCGACCACTCATCCTGAGCAAAGCGAAGGATCTCTTGTTAATTTTCCAAAAGAATCTATAGAGATCCTTCAGCCCTTTGGGCTTCAGGATGAGGAGTCGGGAAACTCCCCGACCCCTCAAATAATTAAGGACGAAAGAGAATGAATAGCTACTATTATCTTGTGGCGTCGCTACCCCACCTTGAATTTAAAGACGCCCCCCCGATAAAGAAAGAAGTTTTTAAAGAAGAATGCCGAAAATGGCTCTCTCCGCGGGATCTGGAGACACTTCGTTCGGCGAAAATTTCCGCCAGCGGAAAAGACGCCTTGGACACGAAAGTGGTTTTGGATTGGAAAACTTTTGATTCGGAACTTCGCCGCTTGCTTTCGGAAGAACGTGCGGGGAACAAGATAACGGGTTCAGATTCGATCTCTTCCGCGCTTGAGGCGGCGCTTTCAGAAGGAACTCCTCTCCAAAAAGAAATAAAATATGAAAAAGTGCGTTGGGATTTTCTTGACGCCGCGAGCAAACAGCATTTTTTTGATATCAATTGGCTGAGTGTGTATTTTCTAAAACTCCAGATATTGGACCGTCTTGCGGCATTTGACAAAGATAAAGGCGAAAAAGTTTTCTATAACTTATGTGAGGTAAATTATGAAGAAGCAATTGGGTAAAATAGAAAGCGTAAACGGTAATATGATCAAGGCGGTTTTCTCGGGCGACATTATCCAGAATGAAGTCGCGTATGTTATAACCGGAGAAAAAAGGTTAAAGGCGGAAGTGATCAAGATCACAGGGAACAACGCTTTTTTACAAGTTTTCGAATACACAAAAGGCATCGAAGTCGGAGATAAAGTTGAATTTTCCGGAGAAATGTTGAGTGTACAGCTTGGGCCGGGACTCCTAAGGCAAATATATGATGGACTCCAGAACAGTTTACCGGCGTTTGCTGAAGAATTTGGGTTGTTCTTACCGGTAGGTGAAGAAATTGACGCGCTTTCGGATGAGAAAAAATGGAAATTTACGCCAAGCGCGAAAAAAGGAGACAAGGTTACCGGAGGAAGCGTTCTGGGAAGCGTACCGGAAGGAATTTTTGAACACAAGATAATGGTGCCGTTTGAATTGACCGGAGACTATAGAATCGAAAAAATATCCACCGGAGGAAGTTTTACCATTAAAGACGAAATTGCGGTTCTTGTGAACGAAAGCGGTCTGAAGGAAAAAGTGACGATGACGTTTACCTGGCCGGTAAAGATCCCGATAAACGCGTATCGGGAAAAAATGTCGCCGACGGAACCGATGGTTACAAAGATAAGGGTTATTGATTCGCTTTTTCCCGTCGCCAAAGGAGGAACGTATTGTATTCCCGGACCTTTCGGAGCGGGGAAGACGGTTCTTCAGCAAATAACCAGCCGATACGCGGAAGTGGACATTGTTATTATTGCCGCTTGCGGAGAGAGAGCGGGAGAAGTTGTGGAAACGTTAAAAGAATTCCCCAAATTGACCGACCCGAGAACCGGAAAATCTTTAATGGAAAGAACGATAATTATTTGCAACACTTCTTCCATGCCGGTTGCGGCTCGGGAGTCTTCAGTGTATACCGCGGCGACTTTGGCCGAATATTATCGCCAGATGGGTCTTGACGTGCTTCTTTTAGCGGATTCCACTTCACGCTGGGCGCAAGCGATGAGAGAAATTTCGGGCAGGCTCGAAGAAATTCCCGGAGAAGAGGCGTATCCGGCGTATCTTGAATCGCGAATCGCGAGTTTTTATGAAAGAGCGGGCGTGGTAAAACTTCATGACGGAGAAAAGGGAAGCCTGACGATCGGTGGAACGGTAAGCCCGGCCGGGGGCAACTTTGAAGAACCGGTAACTCAAGGAACGTTAAAAGTTGTAGGCGCGTTTCACGGTCTTTCGCGCGCGCGGGCGGAAGCAAGAAAGTATCCTTCAGTTGATCCCTTGGAAAGCTGGAGTAAATATGACGGAATTATTCCGCAAGACGAAGTGGACGCGGCAAAAGACGTTTTGAGAAAAAGTGACGAAGTAAGTCAGATGATGAAAGTGGTCGGAGAAGAGGGAACGAGTCAGGAAGACTTTACGATGTTTCTTAAAGGCGACTTTTTCGACAATGTGTATCTTCAACAAAACGCGTTTGACGAAGTGGACGCGGCAACGGACGCCGCGAGACAGAAATATGTGTTCAAAAAAACAGTGGGGATATTAAAAACGGATATAAATTTTACGGATAAAGCAGAAGCGAGAACGTTTTTTAATAATCTCAGACATAAATACATAGATTGGAATTATAAAGCATGGGATTCAAAAGAATTTAAAGATCAGGAAAAAGAAATTGACGATTTTGTCGAAGAAACGCGAAAAAGAGATGCCGCCTCAACCCCGGCATAACAAAATTTGATACATCGTAGGGGCACGGCATGCCGTGCCCAAATTCCACCAGAGTAGGTGGAACAAAAGGGATCAAATGGGAATTCCACCTACGAGGTGGAAAGAGGGTATTGATAAATCGTAAGGGCACGGCATGCCGTGCCCCTACGAAATTGAGGTTGGTGATGGGATGTTAATGGGGAATATTTTGAAAGGCGAAAAATTATGAGAAAAGTATGCACTAAAATATTGAATATCGCGGGGAACGTTGTTGCTGTCAACGCCGAACGCGTGGCATATGACGAACTTGCTAAAATATCAACCGCGCGCGGGGAGTCTTTGGCGCAGGTTATTCGGCTTGATGGAAAAACGGTTTATCTTCAGGTTTTTGCCGGAGCCCGGGGGATTTCAACCGGAGACGAAGTTCAGTTCTTAGGGCATCCCATGCAGGTCGGGTTTTCCAAAAACATTTTAGGTCGAATATTTGACGGAAGCGGAAATCCGCGGGATAACGGTCCGTCAATTACGGAAAACATGATCGAGATCGCCGGTCCTTCCGCGAATCCCGCGAAAAGAGTGATCCCGAAAACCATGGTCAGAACAAATATTCCCATGATAGACATATTCAATTCGCTTGTGGAATCTCAAAAACTTCCCATATTTTCAATTTCGGGAGAACCTTATAACGAACTTTTGGCAAGGATCGCGCTTCAAGCGGAAGTTGACATTATCGTCCTTGGCGGCATTGGGCTGAAATACGACCAGTATATGTATTTTAGAGACACTCTTGAAGAAGGCGGCGCTTTAACAAAAACAATATTCTTTGTTCATACCGCGGCGGATCCGACAGTTGAGGGGCTTATGGTTCCGGATCTTTCTCTGGCCGTGGCTGAAAAATTGGCTTTAGAAGGAAAAAGAGTTTTGGTGCTATTGTCGGACATGACGAACTTTGCCGACGCGTTAAAGGAAATTGCCATCACGATGGAACAGGTTCCGTCCAATAGAGGTTATCCCGGAGACTTATATAGCCAGCTTGCCTCGCGTTACGAAAAAGCGGTTGATTTTGAGGGAGCCGGTTCCATCACGATACTCGCGGTTACGACCATGCCGGGAGATGATGTTACGCATCCGGTTCCCGACAACACGGGATATATCACCGAAGGGCAATTTTATTTAAGAGGCGGCAGAATAGAACCGTTCGGTTCTTTAAGCAGATTAAAACAACAAGTTAATAAAGACACCCGGCGCGATCATAGAGCGATCATGGATGTCATGATACAGCTTTATTCTCAGTATGGAGAAACGGAAGAAAAACGGTCAATGGGATTCAGAATGAGCGACTGGGACAAAAAACTTTTAAAATATGGCGAACTTTTTGAAAACGAAATGATGGATCTAAAAGTTAACATTCCGTTGGAAAAAGCGCTTGATAACGGGTGGGGTATGTTGGCTGAGTGTTTTAAACCGGAAGAGACGAATCTTAGAACGGAACTCGTAAACGAATTTTGGCCGAAAAAGAAATAAAGAAATATGTCAAAAAAAATCAAACTGACAAAAAACGAACTTAAAAAACAAAAAGATTCGCTTAAAAGATTTAATTTGTATCTTCCGACACTTATTTTGAAAAAGAAACAATTGCAGGCGGAAATATTAAGAATGCATCGGGAAATAGCAGAGGTAAAAAAAAATAAAGCATATCTTAAAGCCAAAGTGTATGAATGGGTGGATGTGTTTAATGAAAAAGTGGGGTTGGAAAAACTCATTAGAGTTAAAAAAATTGTGGTAGGGACGGGAAACATTGCCGGAATAGATATTCCGATTTTCGAAAAAGTGGAGTTTGCCGAAGAAAAATATGATTTCAAAAAAATACCGTTATGGGTGGATTCGGGGATAGAGGCGCTAAAAAAAGTGATGATCTTAAACGCGAAAACAGAGATTTTGAAAAAGCAGGACGCGCTTTTAAATGAAGAATTGAGAATAACGACACAAAGAGTTAATTTATTCGAAAAAGTGATGATTCCTGAGGCAAAAGAAAACGTGCGAAGGATCCAAATATATCTCGGAGATATGGATACCGCCGCGGTTGTAACCGGTAAAATCGCAAAAGAAAAAATTTTAAAGAAATAAACAACCTGGCGGTAAAAAAAGATTTGTATTTGGGAAATGTCCAATTATGATTGAAAAAATGAAAAAAATAACTTTGATCGTTTCCGAACCTGAACGGGCGAAATTTGTTTCTCGTCTTCAGGAAGCGGGAGTGGTGCACGTTAAACCCGCCGAAGACAAAGAACATCACGAAATACATTTTTTGAAAGACAAAATTGACAAAATAGATAAAATGACCGGCATCGTGTCTCCATATGACCATGTTTTCGATAAGAAACAAAAGATGGATTTTCATGAACGAGGGATCCTTGAAACTGCTGATAAAGTCGCGGATGCCGCGCGTGAAAAAGGAGAACTTGAAGACGGCATAGAAAAAACAAGAAAACAAATGCTTTGGTTCGAAACTTGGGGAGAATTCGACCCGGAAGATTTTGAATCTTTAAAACAAAAGGGCGTTTCCCCGAAACTATACAGAATAAAAAAAGGAGAATTCAAAAAATTTTCCAAAACCCGCAAGAGGGGATCAGGGAAGAAACTGAATTTGGGGCTTTTTTTTGTTGTAAAAAAACAAAGCGGGTATTTTTATGTGTTGTATTTGGCGATGAAAACCGAAGACGATATGCCTTTTGAAGAAGTTTTGCCCCCGGCTGTCGGGCTTGGGAAGATGAGGCGGGAAATAGAAGAAAAACAAAAAGAAATAAAAAAAATCGAAACTTTTTTCAAAGAAAAGGCAAAAATATTAAAAGCGGTGAAGGCATGCGGGAAGAAATTGAAAAAAGAGCATGTTCGCTTATCCGTGAAATTCGGGATGAAGGAAGAAGGAAAATTCTCGTATCTCCAGGGGTATTGTCCCGTCCGGGCGCTAAGCAAAATATCCGCCATGGCCGAGCGGCACAATATGGGATATATCGCAGAAAAACCCGAGATTTCCGAAGATGTTCCGACACACATAACAAATCCGCGGTGGCTTAGGATAATAGATCCGGTATTCAAATTTATGAATACGCTTCCCGGATACGAAGAGTATGACATAAGTTTTTGTTTTTTATTGTTTTTCAGTTTGTTTTTCGCGATGATCGTGGGCGATGCCGGATACGGACTTATTTTTCTCGGCACAACTTTTTTGCTAAGAAGAAAATTCAAGAAAATTTCAGGTGAACCGTTTTTTTTGATGTATGTGTTGAGCATAGGAACCATTGTGTGGGGAGCGATCACGGGAACATGGTTTGGCTCGGAAAGTTTAGCGAAATTGCCGGTTTTTAACGCGCTCATTATCGGCAAACTCAACAGCCTTTCGGCTGTAAATCAGAACTTTTTGATCTTTATATGCTTTGTGATCGGCGCCGTTCATCTGACGATCGCGCATCTGTTTAGAGCCGTAAGGGTGATCAATTCCATTAGAGCGCTCGCTCAAGTCGGATGGATAATGATCTTGTGGGGGATGTTTTTCGCGGCCGGAAAATTTGTTTTAAACAAGCCGTTTCCTTCTTTCGGCGTATGGCTTTTTGTAGCGGGGATAAGCTGTGTGATATTTTGCTCGGATCCGGAAAAAGGATTTTTTAAAGGAGCTCTCGGCACACTCGCGAATCTTCCGCTAAGTGTTATCGGCTCATTTTCGGATGTTGTGTCCTATTTAAGACTTTTTGCCGTAGGATACGCGACGGTGGTTGTCGCCGAAAGTTTCAATAATATGGCGTTGGGCGGCGGCATTACAGGTGTTATAAGCGCGGTCGCGGCGGTATTTATTTTGTTTTTCGGGCATTTGTTGAATATCGCGTTAAGTTGTATGGCGGTTATAGTTCACGGGATCCGGTTAAATATGCTCGAATTTTCCGGTCATCTTGGAATGCAGTGGACAGGGAAAAAATATAAACCGTTTTGTGAATAGAAGTGGTTAAGGGCACGGCATGCCGTGCCCTTACGAGAAAAGGAGGGGACTATGATTGCGGGATTGGGTGACATGGGATTATCTTTAAGCATGGCGGCGGTTGGGTCGGCGTTGGGAACCGGAGTCGCGGGCATGGCGGCGATAGGCGCTTGGAAAAGAGCGTTTTTGCAGAACAAAATGGCGCCGTTTATCTTAATCGCGTTTGTCGGAGCGCCGTTATCACAAACAATTTACGGTATGATTCTCAGAAACTCGATACAAGCGGCCAATATGCCGCCGGAAAGTTATACGTTTCAGATAATTCTGGGATTGGGCGCGGGGCTGGCTTTAGGTTTTTCAGCATGGATGCAGGGCAAAACCGGCGCGAGCGCGGCGGACGCTTTAGCTGAAACCGGCAAAGGTTTCGGAAACTACATAATGGTGCTCGGAGTCGTTGAAACGGTGTCGTTGTTCGTAATGGTATTCATAATGACAGCTCTGCCGAAATAGGCCAACGGTTAATATAAAAATAAATTTCCGTAGGGTGTATGTTGTCACAATTCAGATAACAAATCGTAGGGGCGGGGTCTCCCCGCCCTAATTGATGAAATGTTGATTGATGATGTTGACTAAAGGGCGCGGGAACCGCGCCCCTACGGATTTGATAAAGCAACGAGATCACGGCTCTTCGGTCGGGATCTCGTATGTTCCAGAAAATTGCCGATTTGTTACCTGAATTGTGACAATATACAAGGGGCGTACCCATGTGTCCGCCCTACGAATTGAACGGGAACGTTAAGCATGAAAATTGGCACCCTTTATATTGTGAGCACACCTATCGGGAATCTTGAGGATATAACTTTTCGCGCGGTGAGGATGTTGAAAGAAGCGGATGTTATTGCCGCGGAAGATACGAGAAAAACACGCGTTTTGCTTGGGGCCTATAATATTAGCTCGAAGCTTACGAGTTATCATTCATATAATATCGAGAGAAAAACACCGCATCTTATCAAAATGCTGCTTGAGGGGAAAACTATCGCTTTGGTTTCCGATTCGGGAACGCCCGGGATCTCCGATCCCGGGAGCAAGCTGATAAAAACGTGTATTGAAAACAATATCCCCGTTTTGGCGATTCCCGGGGCAACCGCCCTTATCGCGGCACTGATTTCCTCGGGCAAGCCGACGCACAAATTCGTGTTTGAAGGATTCCTTTCCAATAAATCCGCTCGCCGCCGAAAACAACTAAAAATGCTGAAAGACGAAGAACGAACGGTCATAATCTACGAATCTCCCCACAGAATCTTGAAATTTCTCAAAGATTTTATAGATATCTGCGGCAATCGGGAGATCGTATTGGCGCGTGAGCTCACCAAAAAATTCGAGGAAATCAGAAGAGAAAAAGCCGTCCCGCAGTTGGAACATTTTTCCAAACATAAGCCGCGCGGAGAATTCATTGTTATTTTTTGAGGGGTATCGGGGGATTAAACCTCCAAAAAGGTGAATCAAGGGTTGACTTTTCGGCGCAAGTTGTTACAATAGAAAGAATATTATATGTATTAGGGCGTCTATTATAAGGGTTTATGTGTGATATCCCTCGCTTTTGTTTTGTATAAATTGTTGCAAAGGTGTGGGATAGGGCTGTTTGTGGTTGCGGAGGGTTAAGTTCGTTTCGCGGGAAACAAATGTATCGGAGGCTGTGACAGATGGAAGAGCAGACGTTGGTATTGATCAAACCGGATGGATTAAAAAAATCGTTAACGGGCAATGTCCTTACGCGCCTTTCGGAAACAAAGCTGGATATTGTGGGCGCGAAAATTGTGAAAGTTTCCAGACCGCTCGCGGAAGAACATTATGAGGCTCTTAATAAAGAGCCGTTTTTTGAAGACCTGATAAGGTATATCATGGGAGAATACCACAAAAAGAAAGTTATGGCGCTCGTATATGGGGGAGAAAACGCGATCTCGAAAGTCAGAGAAATTTGCGGCAAAACCAACCCGGAAGAAGCTGACGCGGTTTCCATTAGAGGCGCTTACGGAAGAATAACCACCGCGGGAGTTTATGAAAATGTGATGCACGCTTCGGCAAACCCGGAGGACGCGGAAAGAGAAATAAAATTGTGGTTTGCTCCCGGAGAAATTATTAGGGACATATATCCCACGATCGATGTTGAGGAGACGGTTATAACAAAAAAATGGGGAGAAGGATAAAAAAATGGCAAAAACAAAAAGTGTTCCAAAAACCAGAATAAAATCAATGACAGGGTTTGGAAAAGCCACCGGAAAATCACCTTACGGGAAGGTGACGGTTGAAATAAAATCGTTAAACCATAAGAGTTTAAGTGTCGGATGCAGTGTGTATAACGGATTTTTCCTTTTGGAAGAAAAAATAAAAAAAATCCTGGGGAAAAAGCTCTCGCGAGGAAAAGTTTTTGTTAACGTCAATGTCGGAGTGCCTGATAAAAACACTAGCATCAAAAAGGTGCAAGTGAACGAAAAAGTGCTCAACGAATACTTTAAAAAGATCAAAAAAGCGCAAAAAAATCTTAAAATAAAAGGCGAGATCGGGATAAAAGAATTGGTGAGGTTTCCCGGAGTTGTTGAAGCGGTTGAAGAAGAATCTAAAGAAAAACAATGGCCGTACATACAGAAAATCGTTGAGCAAGCGGCGGAAAAACTCATCACTTACAGGCGGACTGAAGGAAATAAGCTGGCAAAAGATTTTTATTCAAGACTTAAAATAATTGAGAAGAATGTAGTTGTCATAAAAAAATACGGAAAAAAAAGCGTTGAAGAATACAGGCGCAAATTGATCACATCAATCAAAGAAGTGGCAAAAAAAGTGACTCCGGATAAAAACAGATTGGAAACGGAGGTCGCTTCCTTCGCGAGAAACTGCGATGTTGCCGAAGAAATAACGCGTTTAGTCGCGCACGTTGCCGCGTATAAAGAAGCGATAAGAACAGCGAAGGCGGAAGTGGGGAAAAAACTGGATTTTATCGCGCAGGAAATGCAAAGAGAAGCAAATACCATCGGCGCGAAATCGAACGATCTTAAAGTTGCCAAAGCTGTTATCGAGATAAAAAGCGAAATAGAAAAACTCAGAGAACAGATAAGGAATATCGAATAATTTTTTTTACCGCGTGAGTGATATCAACGGACAGGGACAGGCGAGGGAGTCCCTACGATCTATTTTCCGCGCGTGTTCGAGATAATAGTGATATGCAGAAAAAAAAGACACTTATTATTGTTGTGTCCGCTCCTTCGGGAAGCGGGAAAACGACGATTGTTGATAACTTGCTTGAGGAAATGACGGCTCTGGTGAGGTCGAAGTCTTATACCACCCGCGCGCCTCGCGCGAGGGAAGTTAACGGGGAAGATTATATTTTTGTCTCAAAGGAAGAGTTTAAGACAAAGGTAAAGGAAGGGGAGTTTCTTGAATATGAGGAAAATTTCGGCAATTGTTACGGGACTTCCTCTCTTCAAGTTAAAGAAGCGCTTTCCGCGGGGCAAGATATAATTTTGAGCATTGATGTTAAAGGCGCCAGGCGAGTAAAAAAGGCGTTTCCCGAAAGCATAAGCGTGTTTATAATGCCTCCTTCAAGAGAAGTGTTGGAAGAAAGGCTGAAAAACAGAAAAACAGACGAAAAAAAAGATGTATTGCTAAGGCTGGAAGAAGCCGAGCGTGAAATCGCCGCGCGCGACGAATACGATTATCTGATTGTGAACGATAACCTTGAAAAAGCCGTGGATGAACTTAAAAGTATAATCCAAGCGGAAAGAGAAAATAAATCGTAGGGCGCGTATTGTCACAATGCGTAAGGGTAAGGGCACGGCATGCCGTGCCCCTACAAAACCAATAGTTGATTTTGAATACAATAGGCCGCTGTCGCAAAACACCTTTTTCTGTCATCCTCGCGAACGCGGGGATCTGTTTGTATGGTGTTTCTTGGAATTATAGATCCCCGCGTTCGCGAGGATGACATTTTGGGAATATTGTGCGACAGCGCCAATAAGTAATGCATATCGGTACCCGAATTGTGGCAATATATAAAGGGACAGGCTCGTTCGGCTCTGTCCGTTCTGTCTGTCGGTTAAACCAAAACAAAAAAGGACAAGAAAAAATGGAAAGAATATCACCGGATGAATTGTTAAAAAAGACGGGAAGCGTGTATAAACTTTGTAATCTCGCGGCGTTAAGAGCGATAGAGCTGAACAGCGGAATGAAAAAACTCGTGGACATCTCGCCGGCCGAAAAAGTTACGACGATCGCTATCCAAGAGATCATAGAAGGTAAAGTCAGAATAAAAGCCGCGTAAAAAAGCGCGCGGGTAAAAATTAAATGAAAAAAAATATTGTTTTGGGAATAACGGGAAGTATAGCCGCTTTTAAAGCGTGCGAACTTATTGGACTCCTTCGAAAAAAAGGGTATTCGGTGCAGTGTGTTATGTCGAAGGAGGCGGAACATTTTGTAACCGCGCTTACTTTGGAAACGTTATCCGATAAAAAGGTTGTGAAGGATATGTTTTCTCCTACGGATTCGCGTGAAGCCGCGCATATTTCTTTATCCGAATGGGCGGATCTTATTTTGGTGGCGCCGGCGACCGCCGACGTGCTGAGCAAGGTTGCCGCCGGTATATGCAGTAATATTTTGATTTGCACGATAGCCGCCGCGGATTGTCCGATAGCTTTCGCGCCGGCGATGAATAGCATTATGTTTAATAATCCCATAATTCAGGAAAAAATAGAATATTTAAAAAATAAAAAGTATTATTTTATCGAACCAGCTACGGGGCGTTTGGCTTGCGGCTCGTCGGGGATAGGACGTTTAGCTCCTTTGGGAACAATAGTGGAAAAAGTGGAAAACATTTTAACTTCATAAGAGATGAGCAAAAAAAATCCATGAAAAATTCCAAAAAGAAAACACGCCCCATGCGCATTCTGATTACGGCCGGTCCAACGATAGAGCCGCTGGATCCGATCAGATTCATTACAAATCATTCGACCGGCATCATGGGCTATGAGGCCGCAACGGAGGGTGCGAAAAAAGGATTCAAGATCTGTCTCGTAAGCGGTCCCGTGAAGTTAGCCGCTCCGAGGAACGTTGAGATCGTTAACGTGTTAACGGCAAAAGAAATGGATCTGGCGGTTTCGGAAAGAATAAAAGATTTTGACTGTATAATTATGACGGCTGCCGTATGCGATTTTAGACCGGGAAAAACCCAAAAAAATAAAATTAAGAAAAAAGATCGCTTGGAAATATGTTTGGTAAAAAATCCGGATATTCTTTCAAAAATAAAGTCGAACAATAATTTGATAAAAGTGGGATTCGCGCTCGAAACGAAAGAACTGCTTAAAAACAGCAAAAAAAAGCTTAAAGAAAAAAATTTGGATCTTATAGTCGCAAACATAAAAAAACGAGATAAGGATCCTTTCGGCGAAGGCAAAAAAGATTATACAGTGATAAACGCCGCCGGCGAGATCGATTCATTTAGAAATATTACAAAGAAGAAAATGGCGAAGACCATATTGGGGACAATAGAAAATATGGCTAAGTGGACGAACGGCGTATGAACAAAAAGGGATTTACGATAAGCGAACTTCTGCTGGTTTTTGTGACAGTGATCATGATCGGCATTATTATGCTTCCCTTCATTAACTATAGCCGCGCGAAAATGGAAAGAACTCTTTGCGCGAACAACTTACGGCAGGTGGGATTGGCTCTTTACATATACGCGCGTGAACATGGCGGCAATTTTCCAGAAAAACTCGGTACGTTGTATAAAGAACAATATATTTCGGACGTGCATCTTATGGATTGTCCGGCAAGTAAGAGGATCGGCACGATCGAGGATCCGGATTATACTTATTCTCCGGGATTGTCAGTAAGAGATTTATCGTCAAAACATCTTTTGAAGGATAAACCCGATAACCATCTCGGGGGAATAAACGTTCTATACGTAAACGCGAACATAAAATGGGAAACAACATAACCACCGCGAAAACAACCTCGTAGGTTGCAACCTACGAGGTTGTTTTCGCGGCGCGAGGTTTAAGTAGATTCCGCATTGACATTTGTTAATGGGCATGTTAAGTTAGCGGGTTATAAGGGGTTAACGGAACAAGAAAACGGTCGAAAAGGGAAAAAGGCGCGGTGGCCGAGCAGCTAGGCAGCGGTCTGCAAAATCGCGTACACCGGTGCGAATCCGGTCCGCGCCTCCAAGAGATTTCCGCTTAGAGCTTGCGGGGATTTAATTCGCACTATAATTTACGCTTCCTCCAGGCGCGTAAATCATGTGCTCATTAAAGTTGATTTGGGTAGGGAGTGTTTCTTGGTAAAAGGCAGGGCGAATGGCGGAACTGGCAGACGCAAAGGACTTAAAATCCTTCGGTTGAATAAACTGTGAGGGTTCGATTCCCTCTTCGCCCACCAGTTTTCGCGAATGCGAAAACTGATCCTGAGCGAGCGTTAAGAAATGCGACGATAGGAGCATTTTAGCGAGTCGAAGGACCAGTTTGCTAGTTTTCGCGAATGCGAAAACTGATCCTGAGCGAGCGTTAAGAAATGCGACGATAGGAGCATTTTAGCGAGTCGAAGGACCAGTTTTCTAGTTTTTGCGTTCTGCGAAAACTGGTCGCGAGTAGCGTTAAGAAATGCGAGCGATATGGAGCATTTTAGCGAGTCGAAGGACCAGTTTTCTAGTTTTTGCGTTCTGCGAAAACTGATCGCGAGTAGCGTTAAGAAATGCGAGCGATATGGAGCATTTTTGCGAGTCGAAGGGCCAGGATGCCGTTCTTTGCGAACGCGAATTTATATAACGGACAGGCACAGGGGCCTGTCCCTCGTACATTGTCACAATTTAGGTAACCGTCTATAATGGCACCAACATATAAAGGTTATCAATGATGATGGGGATAAAAGGGCCGGGCAGGCCCGACCCCTACGATTTGTTGTGTCATGTTCTATATTATTCGTACGATTTGTTGTGTCATGTTTTATATTATTCGTAGGGACAAGGCCTGCCTTGTCCGATTAATTGAAGAGGGGACAAAATGGTCGGGTGACCCCGGGCACTATCGATTTGTTACCTCAATTGTGACAATATACATCCTGCAATGCGACCCGAACGGGCACATGTAATGTGCCCCAGGAAGCTTATGGGTAATGGGTAGTTTTTCGGAAGTCGCGGGAATACAAGGTGCTGTCGTTTCACCTACGAGGTGGAATTGGGGGTTGAGGTAAAAAAGGAGACACACCGCTATTTTGTTATTTTCCGCCGTAGGCGGACCCGCCTCGGGCGGGGAATTTTGGCATCCCCGTTTAAAACTTGCGGGGACAAGCTTTAATTTTGCTCTTTTTTTGTCATTTGAATTTTGACATTTGTCATTCATACCGCGGGGCGGTTAGCTCAGCTTGGTTAGAGCGCCACGTTGACATCGTGGAGGTCACTGGTTCGACCCCAGTATCGCCCACCAGTTTTCGCGAACGCGAAAACTGATCCTGAGCGAGTGTTAAGAAATGCGACGAATAGGAGCATTTTAGCGAGTCGAAGGACCCATTTTTTTTTCGCGAACGCGAAAACTGATCCTGAGCGAGTGTTAAGAAATGCGACGAATAGGAGCATTTTAGCGAGTCGAAGGACCCATTTTTTTTTCGCGTTCTGCGAAAACTGATCGCGACTAGCGTTAAGCAATGCGACCCGAACGGGCACATTGCATGTGCCCCAAGAGACTTGTAATGAGGTATTGAAAAAGGCGGCTAATGAAAAAGCAAAACGATGAACTTTGGAAATTGCGGCATAGTGCGGCGCATGTAATGGCGGACGCGGTAAAACGGTTGTATCCCGGAGTAAAGTTGGGGATAGGGCCGGCAATAGAAGAAGGATTCTATTACGATTTTGATTTTTCTTCCTGTCGGGAAAGATCCGGTGCGGATTTAAAAAATCATTTTTTGACTCCGGAAGATCTTCCCAAGATAGAGAACGAGATGAAAAAGATCATTTCAGAAAATATGAGCTTTGTTTGCCGAGACGTATCGAAGGCGTCAGCCGAAAAGATATTCAAAAAGGCGAAAGAAACGTATAAACTTGAGCTTTTAAAAGAATTGGAAGAGAAAGAGGTAACTTTATATAAACATGGAGAGTTTCAAGATCTTTGCAAAGGTCCTCATGTGGAAAAAACCGGAGAGATCCGCGCTTTCAAATTGCTTTCCGTGGCCGGGGCGTATTGGAGAGGGAAAGAGACAAATCCTATGCTCCAGAGGATTTACGGCGCGGCGTTCGCTGACAAAAAAGCGCTTAGAAAGTTTTTAAAACTGCGAGAAGAGGCTCAAAAAAGAGACCATAGAAAACTTGGGAAAGAATTGGAACTTTTCAGTTTTAATGAGTTGGTCGGCGGCGGTCTTCCTTTATTTCATCCGAAGGGAGCTATGCTGAGGCAGATAATCGTGGATTATATTACGGAGAAACATGTCGAAAAGGGATATCATCTGATATCAAGTCCGCATATTTTGAGAAGCGACATTTGGATAAAGTCGGGCCATTACGAGCATTATAAAGAAAACATGTATGTTTTCGAGATCGACAATAAAGAATTTGCCGTTAAACCGATGAACTGTCCGGGGCATATTCTTGTATATGCTTCAAGGATAAGGAGTTACAGGGAGTTTCCTATAAGGTATTTTGAGCTGGGGAATGTGTACAGGCACGAAAAATCCGGAGTTCTTCACGGTCTTTTAAGGGTCAGGGGATTCACACAGGACGATGCTCACATATTTTGTTTGCGTCAAGGCGCCGAAAAAGAGATAATAGGAGTACTTGATTTTGTCGAAGAGACGCTTAAGACGTTTGGATTCGGCGAATTTGAAGTTGAGTTAAGTACGCGGCCTAAAAAATATATCGGGACGATTGCGGATTGGGAAGAAGCGACCACTGCTTTAAAGAACGCTTTAGAGGCAAAAAAAATAAAATATGAAATAAACGAAGGAGACGGAGCGTTTTACGGGCCGAAAATAGACGTAAAACTGAAAGACGCGCTTGGAAGAGCGTGGCAATGCGCGACAATACAGTGTGATTTTGCTCTTCCTGAACGGTTTGATCTGAAATATACGGATTCGTCCGGGAAAGAAAAGCGGCCGATAGTTCTTCATCGTGTGATATTGGGGAGTTTGGAACGCTTTATGGGCGCTCTTATCGAACATTATGGCGGGGATTTCCCGTTATGGCTGGCGCCGGTACAAGTGAAAGTGATACCGATAGCGGAAAATTGTATTGAATACGGTGCGGAAGTAACAAAAAAATTATTAAAACTCGGGTTCCGCGTTGAAATGGACTCTCGTGACGAAAAAATGCAGAGGAAAATAAGAGACGCGGAAATAACAAAAATTCCGTATATGGTGATCGTAGGAAAAAGAGAAGAAGAATCCGGAACGGTTTCTCTAAGAAGCCGAAAAAACAGGAATTTAGGTACACTTAAACAAGAAGAATTGATAGAATTGTTGCAAAAGGAAGAGAGCTCAAAGGAGTTCTCTTCCGTGAACGAAAACGATTCCACCTTGTAAGGGCACGGCATGCCGTGCCCCTACGAGTGGATGGGGTTTGGAAAGAGGGATAAAAGGGCCGGGCAGGCCCGGCCCCTACGATTTGTTGGGCATGTTTTATATTATTTGTAGGGACAAGGCCTGCCTTGTCCGATTAATTGAAGAGGGGACAAAATGGTCGGGTGTCCCCGGTCACTATCGATTTGTTGCCTGAATTGTGACAATATACAAGAGACAGGCCCCTGTGCCTGTTCGGAAATCGAGACCTTAAACAAAAAAAATAGGAGGATGTTATTTCGTACAAACCAAATTTTTCAGCGAAACGGGGTAAAGTAAAAAATTATACCAGGATAAATACGAGAATACACGCGGCAAAAGTGCGTCTTGTTGATGAAGAAGGCGGACAAGTCGGAGTTGTTGAGATTAGAGACGCCATCGCGCGAGCCCAAAATGTCGGGCTTGATCTTGTGGAAGTCGCCCCGGACATGACTCCGCCGGTATGCCGCATAATGGATTACAGCAAATATAAATATGAACAGAAAAAAAAGCAAAAAGTGGCAAAAAAAAGACAGCATGTAACGCATTTGAAAGAAGTTCGGTTTAAACCGAAAATCGAAGAACACGACTATCTTGTAAAACTGAAACATATAAAAGAGTTTTTGGAACAAAAAGATAAAGTCAGAGTTTCCCTCAGGTTCAGAGGCAGGGAAAACGCGCATAAGGAATTGGGAATGGAACTTTTAAACAGAATAATCGCGGATGTTTCGGATCTGGGCGAGGCGGAATCGCGTCCCAAATCAATGGGGAAAACCATGGTTATGACATTAACGCCTAAAAGCTAAGCGGAGAAATAAAACGAAAAGACTGTCCATAGTCATTATGACCGGCAAAGGAAGTTGACGGAGTTTTCGAAAAAAAGCCGGCAAGATCGCTTGCGAATATGCGGGGGATAAGTTTTAATTTTTTAATTTTTTTTGTCATTTGAATTTTGTCATTTGTCATTATAAAAGGGGGATGAAGGAACATTATGCCGAAGTTGAAAACTAAAAAAGGGGCACAAAAAAGGTTTAAGCTTACCAAGTCGGGGAAAGTGAAAAGAAGCAAGACGAGCAAAAGACACATTCTTACGAAGAAAAGTAAAAAAAGGAAACGACAACTGTCGAAAGCGACGGTAGTTGACAAAACTTTTGAGAAAAAGATCAAAAATTTGTTGCCGTACGCGTAAAAGAGAAGTCGGGATTCGAAGAGAAGACGGTATAGACAAAATAAGACTATGCGCGAAAAAACTGAAGCGAATTCCGAATTAGAAAAAACGGGAGAAAAAAAATGACAAGAGTAAAACACGCGCCCTCATCACTGAAACGCAGAAAAAAAACGCTTAAAGCGGCAAAAGGCGGAGAGGGAGCAAGATCTAAATTATTGAAGACGGCGAAAGAAGCTGTAAGAAAGGGAATGATCTATAATTACATAGGACGGAAGAAAAAAAAGAGAGATTTTCGTGCTTTATGGATTGCCAGAATTACGGCGGCTTGCCGCGCGGAAGGGACTTCTTACAGCAAATTTATTGCCGCCTTAAAAGGTGAAAAAGTTGAGCTCAATCGAAAGATGCTCGCGGAACTCGCGGCAAATGACACTCGTGCTTTCAAAGTTCTTATAAAACAAGTGAAAGTATAAAAATTATATGGGCAGACTCACTCCGCCGCAGTTACTGATCTTTAGTTTTCTGTGCGTGATAGTTATAGGGGCTATACTTTTAGCATTGCCGGCGGCGACAGCTGACACCGGTCGGCTTTCGCTTGTGGACAGCTTGTTCACAGCGACAAGCGCCGTTTGCGTTACGGGGCTTACCGTACAGGATACGGCAACGAGTTTTTCAAGGTTTGGAAGATGGGTCATTTTTGCGTTATTTCAAGCCGGCGGACTCGGGATAATGACGTTTTCCACTTTATTCGCGGTTATGCTGGGCAAAAAGATAAGCTTTCATTCAACTGACATCATAAAATCCACGTTGGACAAAAAGAATATTCTCGGTTTCAAAAAACTAATCGCGTATATCATCGGAATTACCCTGACAGCGGAGGCGATCGGCGCTTTATTTTTGTTTTTGCGGTGGAAACACACGACCGGATGGAGTGTGTTTGAAACCATTGAAAGATCGATCTTTCACGCGGTATCGGGTTTTTGTAACGCCGGATTTTCTCTTTTTTCGGATAGTCTCGTTCAGTTCCAGGCGGATCCGTTCATAAATATCACAATGATATTGCTTATCTTTTTCGGCGGGATAGGGTTTATCGTTATTATGGATATCGGTGGTTTGTTTTTTAGAACAGGTTCGGCGAGGAGACTCAGTTTGCAGTCGAAGATAGCTTTGACCGTTTCGGTGATTTTAATTGTGCTCGGGACTATACTTTTACTTGTTTTTGAACGGGAGAACCTTTTTAAATTAATGGCGTGGCCCGAGCGCGTTTTGAGCGCGTTTTTTCAATCCGTAACCAGCCGGACTGCCGGATTTAATACGATGGCAACGGGAAAAATGACGGTGCCGTCGCTTATGACACTCATCTTTTTGATGTTCATAGGCGCTTCCCCCGGGTCAACCGGAGGCGGCATAAAAACTTGCACTTTCGCTGTTGTTGCCGCTTCGATCTATGCCATGTTCAAGAACAAACGCCGAACAATGCTTTTTTCCAGATCCATTCCCCGCAGAATAATCAGAGAGGCGCTTGTTATATTCTTTTTGGCGCTTTCTTGGATATTTGTTTTTACGATTCTTATAACTTTTTCCGAAATGGGTCGGCGCGGTGGAGATTTTGTCAAAGCGTTTTTTGAAGTGGTGTCGGCTTTCGGTACGGTCGGGCTTTCAACCGGAATAACCGCCGGACTTAACGAATTCAGTAAATTCTGTATTACAGCGACAATGTTTGCCGGCAGGGTCGGACCATTGACACTCGCTTTGGCGGTGGCGTTCAAGGAAAGAAAAGATAACTATATTTATCCGGAAGAAGAAGTGATGGTGGGTTGATGGATTGTAAGACGGGTGGTTTGTGTGAAACAATCAATCCTGTTGGCGGCACGAAACAAATTGTAGGGGCACATTGCATGTGCCCGAATAAAATGGAAAAACATTAAAATGTGCAATTAATTAGCGTAATTGGTATAACTAGCCAACTGGTTAACAGGCTCACCAACAAGGGAGGAAAAACATGAGACAGTTTGCTGTTATCGGATTGGGTCGTTTCGGGGCCAGTGTTGCGGAAACTCTCGCGAAAAAAGGACAGCAGGTAGTTGCCATAGATAAGGATGAAGAACTTGTCCGCGACGTTATGGATAGCGTAACCAAAGCGGTGTGTTTGGATTCATCCGACATGAAAGCGGCGAAATCGATAGGGCTTGATAAAGTTGATGTGGCGATATGCGCTATCGGCACGGATGTGGAAGCCAGCATTTTGGTTACGCTTCTTTTAATAGAATTGGGCGTGCCGGTCGTGGTGTGTAAGGCGACAAGCATGGCACACAAAAAAGTGCTGGAGAAGATCGGCGCGACAAAAGTTATTTTGCCGGAAAAAGATACCGGAGAACGTCTCGCGCAAACTCTCATTTCGGTTTCGGATACGGTTTTGGATCATATCGGACTTTCTGAAAACTCAAGCGTTATTGAAATTATCGCGCCGAAAGAGTTCGTCGGAAAAACACTCAGAGACTTGGAAATACGAGCCGAATATGGTCTGAACGTTATAGCAATAAAGAAGAAAAAGAGGATCACCAGAAAAGGTTCTGAATCGGAAAAAGAAATTGTTAATGTGAACCCGCAGGCGGAAGACGTGGTTGCCAAAGGAGACATACTTGTAGTCTTCGGTGAAAACGACAAGATCTCCGGGCTAAAAAATAAAGGTTGAACATGACGGCAAAGGATACGCTGGAAAAAATAAAAAAAGAATTCACCGAAATGATCGCCGGGTGCGGAGATCTGCGCTCTCTCGAGGATATAAAAGTAAAATACCTCGGTAGAAAAAGTGAGTTGACGACAGTCTTAAGATCAATTTCAGGTTTTTCCTCGATCCAAAAGAAAGAGATAGGACAATACGCGAATCTCTTAAAAAATCAGTTTGCGGAAAAAATAAAAAACTTACAGGAAAATTTGGGCGCGTCTCGCGCAAAGAGCGAGGCGAAAAAAATAGACGTTACCATGCCGGGAATAGCGGCGAGAAAAGGGACGATCCATCCGATAACTCGTGTAATGAACCGCATAAACGAAATATTTATTTCTTTGGGGTTCGGTATTGCCGAAGGCCCGGAAATAGAATCGGAATTTTATAATTTTGAAGCGTTGAACATTCCGCTCGACCATCCGTCACGCGACGCGTTTGATACGTTTTATATCGAGGGGAAACAACTTCTCAGAAGCCATACGTCGAATGTGCAGATACGTATTATGCAAAACGCGCTTCCTCCTTTTCAAGTGATCATGCCGGGAAGGGTGTATCGTCCGGACGCGGTGGATGCCACGCATTCTTTTATGTTTCATCAGGTAGAAGGCTTAATGGTTGATAAAGATATTAAATTTTCACATCTGAAAGGCGTGCTTTCTTGTTTTTGCAGAAGTATGTTCGGGGAAAGCATTTTGATGCGGATGAGACCGCATTTTTTCCCTTTCACCGAACCAAGCGCTGAGGTGGATATTTCCTGTATAATCTGTAAAGGAAAAGGGTGCCGGGTATGTTCGGGAAACGGGTGGCTTGAAATTCTGGGCGCGGGGATGGTTAACCCGAAAGTTTTTAAAGCGGTCGGTTATGCTCCGAAAAAATATACCGGATTCGCGTTTGGTATGGGCGTTGAAAGGATCGCGATGCTGTTATACGGAATAGAAGACATCCGTCTCTTTTATGAAAATGACATACGTTTTTTAAGCCAATTTGTTTAAAAAATAAAAATCCCCCTAACCCCCTTTTTCAAAGGGGGAATCTTCCAAACCAACCTCGTAGGTTGAACCTCGTAGGTTGAACCTACGAGGTTGTTTCGGGGGGGGGTCTCGGGAGATGACATCAAAATAAAGGGTAATGATGAAACTTAGCTACAAATGGTTAAAACAATATATCAAGATCGAGACAAGTGTGAACAATATTGCCGAAGCGCTTACCATGTCAGGCTCGGAAGTTGGCGAAATTGATTCTTACAAAAACGATCCTGTTATGGAGCTGGAAATAACGGCGAATCGGCCGGATTGTTTGAACGTATTGGGGTTGGCAAGAGAAGTGGGCGCGATCTTCAATAAAGACCTGTTGTTGCCGGAATTTATTATTCCTAAACAAAAAATTCATAAAAATGGTCCTGAAATTATCTGTTCGATCGAAAATGATCTCTTATGTTCCTATTATAGCGGCAGAGTGATCCGAAATGTGGATGTAAAGGCAGTGAGTTCGGAAATAAAGAATAGGATCTTTTCCGTCGGGATGCGGGACGTGAATAACGTTGTTGATGTAACGAATTTTTGTCTTTTGGAAACGGGCCAACCTTTGCACGCTTTTGACTTAGACAAGATCGAAGGAAACGAAATAATTGTAAGAGTTGCCGTAAAGGGAGAAAAAATAGTCACGATCGATGGAGTCGAACGTGTTCTGGAACCGCCAATCGTAGTGATCGCGGATAAAAAGCGTCCGATAGCGATCGCTGGAGTCATGGGAGGAAAACATACGGAAGTGACCACCGGCACCCGAAATATTCTTTTGGAAAGCGCGTATTTCTCGCCCGTTTCGATAAGACAAACTTCACGAAAACTCGGCATTTCAACGGATTCCAGTTATAGATTCGAAAGAGGTGTCGACAAAGCCATGGTATCAAAAGCGTCCGATCGCGCGGCGCTATTAATTTCACGCGAAACGAGCGGTGAAATTTGCGCGTTTCATAAAACGGGAACTTTAACCGAAAAGAAAAAGAGAATCAAGTTTAGCATCGAACGGGCTGAGAAAATATTGGGAGTTCGTCTAAAAAAGACCGAGACGGAAAGGATCTTTCGAAGGTTGGGGATACAGATCACGGCTAGATCAAAAACAAGCATTACGGTTTGTCCCCCGAGTTTTAGAGCGGATCTGGGATCGGAAATCGATCTGACTGAAGAAATCGCCAGGATTTACGGATATGATAATATCCCGAGGGAAATCGCAAAATTCGTTCCCTCGGTTCAAAGAAAAGAAACGCCGCGTATAGTTCTGGAGAAGATCACCGAAACGTGTGCCGGATTTGGCTTGAACGAAATTATGTCATACAGCCTGATCAGTCCCGCGGCGGCGAAACTTTTCACTTCCGGGATCGAACCGGCACGGCCGGTAACAATAGAAAAAGCGTTATCGGAAGAGCAAAAAGTGTTAACACCGCAACTTTTGACCGGAATGCTCAAGTCGATCGCTTGGAACTTAAACCGAAACAATAAAGATCTTGGTTTTTTTGAAATTGGAAAGCTGTATTCTCGGAAAAATAAAAAGTTTCTGGAAATTCCGGTTCTTTCTTGCGCTCTTACGGGTCTAAATCGAAAAAATTGGCAGGAAGCCGAGCGCGCGGTGAACTTTTTCGACTTAAAAGGAATTGTTGAGTCGTTATGCGGCGTGTTAAAGGTTCCTGTCAAGTTTCACTCGAACGAGGAGGCGGGATTTCAGTATTCGGCGTCCGTTAATATCGGGAAAAAAACCATCGGGTTCATAGGTGAAATAAGCCCGAAAATTTTGGATAAATATGATATCGCGCAAAAAGTTTTCGCGTGTCAGATCAAGCTGGATGCAATCATTTCTCTTTCGAAACTCGAAAGCCGGCATATAGCCGTTAATCGATTTCCGTCATCGTCAAGAGACGTTTCGGTTCTTTGTTCGAATCAAACGGCGGCGGAAAATATTCGAAGAATTATACTGAAAACAGGCGCTGAACTGCTTAGAAACGTTGAATTGGTAGATATGTATGAAGGAAAACAAGTTTCCTCGGGCAAAAAAAGCTTAACTTACAGCATTGAATACGGCATGAGCGCGAGAACTTTAACGGAAGAGGAAATTGAAGCCGTTCATTCGAAGATAAAAGAGACTCTTGTTTCGGAACTAAACGTGGCCTTCCGGTAAAAGATCAATTTATTCAAGGCATTATATTTGAATTGCGGTAACGAAGTGCTGGTGATATAATGATTAAGTATAGCTGTTGAGCTCGTGTGAGAAGGATAAGAAAATTTTGGCCAACATTTTTTGCACGGGGATCTAACTTTGGCAGTTCTTTTGGAGTTGTCGAGAGGGTTCCCACCTGGGATACCAGGCCGCCAATTTTCCCTTTATTCACGGCTTGATGGGGTAGGGCCGGAATAACTTCCGGCCCTATTTTTTTTAAAATCATCATTACATGCAACCTTGAAGGAGTCAAAATCCCCACAACCCCCTTTGAAAAAGGGAGCTGGGGCAGAGTTGGCTCATGCTGTGGGTATTAAAGATAACGGGCGCGGGAACCGCGCCCCTACGATGACGTTGGGATAAATAATATGCCGAATCATTTACATGGAATAATCATATTCGTAGGGGCGGGGTTTCCCCGCCCTTTATCCTACGAAATTGGGATGGAACATATATTATGAAAAAAAAAGCGATCGCGCTCGTTTCGGGCGGGCTGGACAGTTTATTGGCGGCGAAAGTTATTATGGAACAGGGAATACCGGTCGAAGGTGTTGTGTTCCTTATGCAGTTTGCTTCTCGAGATATACGCGAATTTACTGAAAGAGTACGCCAAAGCGCGAACGAGGCGAATATCCCGATCAAGTTTATTGATATGTCGGAGGAGTTTTTGGGAGTTTTAAGATCTCCCGATCACGGATACGGCGCGAATCTTAATCCATGTATAGACTGCAAAATATTGATGCTTAAACTTGCCAAAGACATAATGAAAAAAGAAAATGCCGGTTTTGTTATTACCGGAGAAGTTCTCGGCGAGCGTCCAATGTCTCAAAGAAAAGGTGCTTTAGATATCATTCGAAAAAGATCTTCATTAGACGGATATCTTCTGCGGCCTCTTTCGGCGAAACTTTTGGAAAAAACCGTGCCGGAGGCCGAGGGGGTCGTAGACCGGAGCCGTTTGCTTGATCTTTCCGGACGCGGACGGTCCAAACAGCTTGCTCTAGCGAAAAAGTATTCTCTTACAAAATTTTTCGCGCCTTCCGGAGGATGTCTTCTTACGGATAAGATATTTGCTCGGAAACTGAAAGATTTGATCGATTCTGACGCGCTGGATCCTCATAACATCGCGCTTTTAAAGTGGGGCAGGCATTTTAGGTTGGATAAGGCAACCAAAACCATAGTCGGACGGGACGAAAAAGATAATATGGGCATTCTCGAGTTAAAACACAGAAAAGACGTGTTATTGCGGTTAAAAGACGATCCCGGGCCGTATGTTTTGTTGAGAGGAAACGTAAGTTTTAAAAACATAAAAAAAGCGGCAGATCTTTTACTTGCTCATTCAAAAAGCAAACGAAAAAGTGACGCGATTGTTGAATATTGGACGAAAGAAGAAAATAAAAAAGAGCTGAAACCCTGCGCGATGGATCGCGAAAAAATAGATCGCCTGCGGATATAACCTACAAATTTCTCATCCATTCGTTACAATATCGGGCACGGCATGCCGTGCCCCTACGAAGGTTGTTTGTGTGAAACAATCAATATCGTTGGCGGCACAAAACGAATTGTAGGGGCACATTGCATGTGCCCGAATAAAATGTAATTGGTATAACGAATGCATGGCGCGAAGATAAGGTGAAAAATGAAAGAAGTCGGGAAAATAATTGAGGTAACGGATAAATTTGTTGTTGTCGAAACTGATGTGCATGAGAAATGTTCCAAATGCTGCAGCTGTCAAGCTTCTCGGGGAAGACAGGTTTCTATTCGTAAAAAAAGAGACGAATTTTTTTCAATTGGAGACAAAGTTGAAATAGTGGTGGAAACTAAGAGCATGATGCGGGTATATTTGCTTCTATACGCCGTGCCTTTGGTGATATTCATCAGCGGCGTTTTAGCCGCGCACGTTATTACGCGTTCTCCAATTATGAGTTTCGCGGCCGGAATCGCGGTGTTGATCTTATGCTACGCGGTGCTTTCCATACACATAAAAAACCGGCATGGATTTTCCGACGAAATTTCCGTAAAAAAGATTAACCCCAAAACAGTTTCGTAGGGGCACGGCATGCCGTGCCCTTATGAAGCTCGTAGAAGTGGAATGATAGTGTAACATATTGTGGGCACTTTACAGATGTCATCTTGAGCGAGGGCGAAGCCCGAGTCGAAAGATCTGAAAAAAGTTCTTTGAAAAGATAAAAAAAATGGCATACCCTAGTGGTTGACTAAAACCATTAACCGGGGAATAATCCCCAGGGAGGGCATGCCATTATGAAAGATTTAGACTTTACAAAGGATAATTTAACAGTTCAATGGAAATATGTAAAGCGTAACTTGCTGGACATGGGAGTGGGAGTGACAGATAAATTTGAGAGTGAAGCACACAAGGCCATACAGAGCATATTGCAAAGAGGGATAGATGAAGAATTTAACGCTAAGCTAGGAGCTAGAAGATATGAACGTACGAGTAATCGCCAAGGAGTGCGCAAGGGGTCGTATGCGAGGAGCTTAACGACGACATTTGGCAGAAGTGAACTTATGGTGCCGAGAGTTCGAGGCAAAATAGACACAAGTTTTAAAATGTTTAACAAATACCAAAGGAGACATGATAAATTTGATGAGATGGTGCTAATGTCCTTGATGTTAGGGCTATCTACGCGCAAGCAAAGAAAGTTTTTCAAGTCGTTTATAGGAGATTCGGTAAGTCACGCAACAGCATCAAGATTGTTACGAAGATTTGAAGAAGATCTAAAAGTTTTTAGAACACAGCGAATAAAGGACGAGTACAAATATTTGCTTATAGACGGTATTTGGGTAAAGGTAAAAGAGCGGGAAGTGAGAAAGAGACCGGTAATACTTGTTATAGGAATAAAAAATGACGGGACGAAAGAGATATTAACATTTAAGTTGGCACGAAGTGAAAGCGAACAAGAAGTAACAGGGATATTGAACGATCTGTATAGGCGGGGATTGGAAGGAAAGAATTTAAGATTGATAGCCAGTGACGGAGCAAGAGGGATAAGAGCGGCGATAGAGATGGTGTATCCGTATGCGAAATGGCAGTGGTGTTACACGCATAAGCTAAGGAATGTGAGTAAACGAATAAAGCATAAGGTGAAGAATCGAAGGAGTTTAATGAGAGACGCGAGTAGAATATACAAGGCAGGATCAAGGCGAGAAGCATTAACAAGATTTAACCAATTTTACAAAAAATGGAAAGACCGAGAACCCACGGCAGCAAAGAATCTCAAGAAGGATTTTGCTGATACGTTATCATTTTACGACTATATAGAAGATAAACGGTTTATAAGTACGACAAATCATCTGGAAAGATATATCGAAGAGATAAGAAGACGGATAAAGATACAGGGGTTTTTTAAGAATTCGAGAAGTGTAGATTACTGGGTATACGGAATAATTCAGCATATAGATAGTGTGAAGCAACCAAAGGGTGAGCCGTCTTCCCCCATGGGGGAAGATATCAAAGAACTTAAATATGAAAGTGCCCAATTATCTTGACACTACT
>JADHWG010000022.1 GCA_016783605.1 Candidatus Omnitrophota bacterium
TTGTAAGAAAAAGTGCCAAAGTTGGCGGATAGCGATGAATTAAACTAAATTAGAGTCATTCTCAAGCCGAAATATTCCCCTTTTGGGGGATACTGAAGGAGTATTTTTTGTACGCCCCGTTCTAATTAGGATTTGGGGGATTCTCCCCTGTATTGACTTACCCATATTATTATGATATTGTATCCCCATCATGAAAAAGAAGAAAATTGCTGGGAAAACTATTACTGAGGATGATGTGCGTTATGTGGCTAATCTTTCTCGTCTTCGGCTTGATGACGGGGAAATTGTTACGTTTAAGGATCAGCTTGCCGGGATATTGGGGTATATTGAGCAGTTAAACGAGGTTGATGTTGAGAATGTTTTGCCTACCACACATGTACTTTCTTCTATGAAGAATGTATTTCGCGAAGATGTTCTAAGAGAGTCGATTCCGCCGGAAGAAGCGCTTCAGAACGCGCCTTCAAAAAAAGACAATTTTTTTAAAGTGCCTAAAATAATTAAAGACGCATAAAATGGATAATATTTTTTTTAGTATTGACACCTACCGAAAATGGTTGGAACAGGCGGATAAACCTTTAAAAGATACGGTTTCTTTTTTGATTGAGCGGTTATTGTCGATAGATAAGTCTATAAACGCGTTTAGTGAAGTTGAAGGTGAAGCTATTGTCGCGCGGGCGTCGGTTTTGGGAAAAGGGGCGAAAGGGAGAGCTCTTTTTGGTGTTCCCATTGCGACAAAAGGGAATATTTGTTTGAAAGACGCCCTTACGACTTGTTCTTCACGCATACTTGAGGGGTTTCGTCCGCCGTATAGCGCGACAGTTACTGAAAAATTAATGGCGGAAGGCGCGCTTATTTTTAATGGCGCGAATATGGACGAGTTCGCGTTCGGGTCTTCTTGTGAAGGCTCTTGCACGGGGCCTACTAAAAATCCATGGGATCGGACCCGCATTCCCGGAGGATCGTCGGGCGGGGCTACGGCGGCTGTCGCGGCGGGGGAAGTGGCGGCGGCGCTTGGGTCGGATACCGGCGGGTCTATTCGTCAGCCTGCGGCGATGTGCGGGGTTGTCGGGTTTAAACCGACTTATGGGCGAGTTTCGAGGTATGGCTTGATCGCGTTCGCGTCGAGTTTGGATCAGATAGGGCCGATAACTAATAATGTTGCTGATTGCGCGGCTATGCTTGAAGTGATAGCGGGATATGACGAAAAAGATTCCACTTCCGTTAATGCGGAAGTGCCGCGGTATACTGACAGTTTGAATCAGGACATTAAGGGGATGAAGATAGGTATTCCGAAAGAGTATTTTATTGATGGGATCAATGATGATGTGAGAAATTGCATATCTGATGCGATAAAAGTTTTTAAAAAACTTGGCGCGGAAACGGTGGATATTTCGCTTCCGCACACAAAATACGCGGTTAGTTGTTATTACATTATCGGGCCGGCAGAAGCCAGTTCCAATCTCGCTCGGTATGACGGGGTTCATTACGGGCATAGAGACCGTAATGCTCGTGATTTGATAGAAATGTATATTGGTAGTAGGAACGAAGGGTTTGGCGCTGAGGCTAAACGCAGGATTCTTTTGGGTACTTACGCGCTTAGCAGTGGATATTATGAAGCTTTTTATTTAAAAGCGCAAAAGGTACGCACTAAAATAGCGGATGATTTTAAGGAAGCGTTCAAGGTGTGTGATTGCATATTGACTCCGACAACGCCGACAACGGCGTTTAAAATAGGGGAACGGGTGGAAGATCCGCTTGCTATGTATCTTTCGGATATTTTTACGATTTCAGCTAATCTCGCGGGGCTTCCGGCGGTGTCTGTTCCTTGCGGATTCGGCAAAGGGAATTTGCCGGTGGGGCTACAGCTTATGGCAAAACCTTTTGAAGAAGAGGTTTTGATAAAAAGCGCGCATGCTTTTGAACAAAATACGGAACATCATAAAGTGAGGGCATGTGATTTGTGAGTCTAAATGTGTCAAAAAAGTGAAAGAACAAAATCCCCCTAACCCCCTTTTTCAAAGGGGGGACATGGTGTGGAGGTAGAGGTGAAGGGCGCGTAATGTCGACTAAATATGAGACAGTCATAGGGTTGGAGGTGCACGTACAGCTTGCTACAAAGACAAAGGCTTTTTGCGCGTGCAGTACGAAGTTCGGCGCGCGGGCGAATACTCAGGTGTGTCCGGTTTGTCTTGGGCTTCCCGGGGTGTTGCCGGTTTTTAATAAAAAGGCTTTTGAATATGCTATAAAATTGGCTATCGCGCTTGGTTGTGAAATACAACGCGTGGTGAAGTTTGACCGGAAGAATTATTATTATCCGGACCTGCCGAAAAATTATCAGATCAGCCAATTTGATATGCCTTTGGCGTATAACGGAAAAATAACTGTCGAAGAGGACGCCTCTGGCGCTTCTCGCAGTATCGGGGTTACGCGCGCGCATCTGGAAGAGGATGCCGGTAAACTCATACATGACGCTCGGCTTCCGTTCAGTTATATTGATCTTAACCGTACGGGGACGCCCCTTCTTGAAATTGTTTCCGAGCCGGAGATACGGTCGCCGGACGAAGCGCATAAATATCTTACCGTATTGAAGCAGATAATAGAATATTTGGAAATTTCTGATTGTAATATGGAAGAGGGAAGTCTTCGGTGTGACGCGAATGTTTCTATCAGAGAGAAGGGTGCGAGAAAGTTAGGCAGTAAGGTGGAAATAAAGAACCTTAACTCTTTTAAAGCTGTCAGAGACGCGCTTCGATTCGAAGAGATCCGGCAGGAAGAAGTTTTAGAAGACGGTGAGATCATATCGCAGGAAACGCGCCTTTGGGACGAGAACAAAAATGTGACGATTTCTATGCGGGCAAAAGAAGCCGCGCATGATTACAGATATTTTCCGGAACCGGATCTTGTACCGTTCGAAGTGAAAGAGGAAGAGGTAGAAATTATACGAGATACAATGCCGGAACTCCCCGCGGAAAAGATCAAAAGGTTTGAAACTGAATATAAATTGGGTCACAAAGATGTTGAGGTGCTTGTTTCTCGAAAAGATATAGCTGATCTTTTTGAGGAAGTCGAAAAAAATGTTAAAAAAGCGCAAATCGCGGCCAATTGGATCAAGGGTGAGGTGATGAAACATCTGAAAGAAAAGTCCACGGATGTGAAAGGGTTAAATCTGGATCCGGTAAACTTATCGAAAATAATTCAAATGGTTGAAGATGGTACGATTAGCGGGTTATCAGCAAAAGAAGTTCTTGCGGTGTGCTTGGAAACCGGAGATGATCCTGATGACATTGTTAAGAAAAAGGGATTTAAACAGGTTTCGGACGAAGGAGAGTTGGAGTCGAGCATCGAAAACGTGATAAAGAAAAATCAAAAATCTGTCAATGATTACAAAAACGGAAAAACGAACGCGTTAGGATTTCTTGTCGGACAGGTGATGAAAGAAACAAAAGGAAAAGCAAATCCTAAGCTGGCGGGGGAAATGCTGCGCAAAAAGATAACGTAGGGGCACATGCAATGTGCCCCTACGGGGTTTTTGGAGGTAAGTGTGAGGGTTATTAAAAAAAGGGTGTGGGTTGGGGTATTGTTGGTTTTTATGGTTGGAACCGCGCTTATTGCTTTGGCGGAAAATAAACGGTTTGTGGATGACAGTGAAGAATTATTTAAAGAAATTCAGATTTTCGCCGATTCGGTAACTTTGATCGGAGCCGACTATATTGAATCGGTGCCGCTTAAGGACTTGGTGTATGGCGCGATCGGCGGAATGATGAGAACGCTTGGCGGATATAACCAATTTTTGGATCCGGAAAGTTTTGAGGAAATTACGGTTGAAACTAAAGGTGAATTTGGCGGAGTGGGAATAAGTGTCGGAATGGAGTCGGGGATCCTTACCGTTATCTCGACGATGGAAGATACTCCGGCTTTTTCGGCCGGGATCAAGCCCGGGGACAGAATCGTAAAAATTGATGGGAAATCAACTCGCGGGGCGGCTTTTGATGAATCGGTGAAAAAACTTCGCGGGGCGGCGGGAACAAAGGTTACGATAACGGTTTTTCGGGAAAAAACCGATAAAATATCGGAATTTATCGTAACGCGGGCGATAATAAAGCTCGAAAGTGTAAAGGACCCTGAAATTATTGAAGGAGATATCGGGTATATAAAGGTATCCGAATTTCAAGAAAAAACCGTTGGGGATCTGGATAAAGAGATATCTAAACTTAACAAAAAAGGGATGAAATCTCTTATTTTAGATCTAAGGAATAATCCCGGAGGGCTACTTGACGCCGCGATCGAGGTGTCGGATCTTTTTCTAGAAAAAGGTCTTCTGATCGTATACATCGAGGGCAGAAATCCGGCTCAAAAAGTGGAATTTTTCTCGGAAAAAGAAGCAAAATACGCCGACATCAATTTGGCGGTTATTGTGAACAAAACGTCCGCGAGCGCGGCTGAGATATTTGCCGGAGCAATGAAAGATAATAAAAGAGCTTTGGTTATCGGAACGCGTACGTTCGGGAAGGGGTCGGTTCAGACTGTGATACCTCTTGGAGATAAATCCGCGCTACGCTTGACGACAGCGGCATATTTTACGCCGCGGGGAGACAATTTGCGAGATAAAGGAATCGATCCGGATGTTTATGTTGAACAAAAAGAACTGGTTCGTGAGAAAATGTTGACTGACGATGAAGAGGATGAATCTCGAATTTTTGAAAAAGCGGAACCTTCCGCGGCGAAAGAAAAAATAACGGACAGAATATACGATAATCAACTTCATACGGCGGTAAGTGTGCTAAAAGGAATAGACGTTTTTTTTGAAAGAACGGAAAAATCCAAGGAGACCGCGAATGTAACCTCGTAGGTTGCATGGGGGTATCTTGGGGAATGACCTGTAATTTTGATTAGGGTTAACATATGAAAAGGCGCGGTATAACATTTTTGGTTTGGGTTCTGATTTTTTTTGCTATCGGATGGTTCGTGCTTAGAACGAAAGATATAACGAAAAGTGTCGCGGGGCTTGAAAAGTCGACATTGGGGGTGTTGAGCGATTTTGGTGTTACCAATAAAGACATATTTTCGCGAAAAGAAATAAAATGGACACGACATCGCTTGCGGGGAGAAACGCTGCAGTATGTATTTAAACTCAGCAAGAAAGTGTCAGCGTCACGGTTGTTGGTTGCAATTGAAAACAGTCTTAAAAACGATAAAAAGTTTCGATGCAATGAGAGTTTATTTTATTTTGATAAAAATACGCCGGTTGTAGATTTTGAAATTTTTTATAGGGACAAACCTGTCTTTCGTGCCGCGGTAAAAAATGTTATACCGGATTGGATGGAGGAAGTGGCGAAGGCGGCCGGTATGGAGTCTTCCAAACATCAGGAGCCGACGAGAGTTACAGAGAAGTCAGCAAAACGCGCGGAGCCTTCAAAACTTGCCAAATCGATAAAAAAGGATGCCGTGGTCGCTTTGGTGCTTGACGATTTCGGATATTCGAAGAAAAATTTGGAAACGCTTAAAGCTTTAAAAACACCTATTACGTTCGCGGTTCTTCCCAACGCGCCTTATACCGGAAAAATATGTTCTTTTGCCAAAAAAAACGGGTTTGAGGTTATCATACATTTGCCCATGGAACCTGAAAAAGAAACGAGATCTTTGGAAAAGAACACCGTCACTTGCAATATGACCGGCGCGGAAATTAAAAAGAACGTTACCTCCGCGTTTAGATCAGTGCCTTTCGCGACGGGAATGTCTAATCACATGGGGTCGAAAGCGACGTGTGACGAGCGGTTAATGACGGAAATATGTAAGCTTCTGAAGAAAAAAAATATGTTTTTTCTTGATTCTTTTACCACGGAAAAATCGGTTTCGGAACAAGTTGCCAAAAAAGAAGGTGTTTTCTGCATAAAAAGAGACATTTTCATCGACCATAACTCTGATGAGGAATATATTAAAGAACGGATGAACAAACTGAAAAAGATGGCTTTTGGCAAAGGATATGTGATCGCGATTGGGCATGACAGAAGTTTAACGGTGAAAGTTTTGGAAGAAACTATACCCAAAATGAAGGCGGACGGGGTTAAATTCGTATTTTTGTCGGAAATGGTAAAATTGAAAAAAAGTGACGAAAAGGAATAACGCGCGTCCATAGGAAAGTGTAGAACATATGGTTACTTTGGGGATAGAGACGTCTTGTGATGAAACGGCCGCGGCGATAGTGGTCGATGGCGCCGTTCTTTCGAGCAGGGTTTCCTCGAGCGTTCATTTGCACGCGAAGTATGGGGGAGTTGTTCCGGAAATTGCCTCACGCTATCATGTTGAATATATATCGCGAGTTTGTAAACTTGCGTTAAAGGACGCCGGAAAGAAGCTGGAGGATATTGATCTTGTTGCCGTCACCGAAACACCGGGACTTCCGGGTTCTTTGCTTGTTGGGATCGCTTTCGCGAAAGCGGTGGGGTTTGCCGGAAATATTCCGGTTATCGGAGTTAATCATGTTGACGCGCATATTTTGTCGTGTTTTTTGGACAATAAAGACGCGCTTGCGCCATTTCCTTTTCTCGGCGTGGTAGTTTCCGGCGGACATACGAGCATATATCATTGCAAAAGTTTGGAAGATTTTCATCTTATCGGCAGGACGAAGGATGATGCCGCGGGAGAGGCTTTTGATAAGATCGCGAAAATGCTCGGATTGGGATATCCGGGAGGCTTGATCGTTGAAAAAAGAGCCGCCAAATTCAAAGGAAAAGATGAAATACATTTTCCCCGCGCGCTTTTAAAAGGTTCCAGAGACAATATAGATTTCAGTTTTAGTGGAATAAAAACCGCGGTGATGTATTATTGGCGTTCGTCATCAAAAACTGAAAAGGAAAAAACGAAGATATGTTTTTCTTTTCAGGAAGCCATAATTGACGTGATCGAAAAAAAAATTTCCCGCGCACTGAAGCTAACCGGGGTCAAAAGACTTGCTCTGGGAGGCGGGGTTGTCAATAACGCGCTTCTTCGCGGGCGGCTTAAAGCGCTCCTCGAAAAAAAAAGAATAGAATTATATTTGCCGAAAAAAGAATATTGCGGTGATAATGCCGCCATGGTAGCGTTTTTAGGTGAAAAATATTTCAAATACGGTAAAAAAAAGAAACATTTTTTAAACGAAGTTGTTTGATATGTGGAAAATTTTGTTTTATGGTGTATAATACTGTGGGGTGCGTATTGCCACAACTCAGATAACAAATTGGTAGTTAATTTGAAATACGTAGGGGCACGGCATGCCGTGCCCTTTCGATGGAATTGTGGTGTCATAAAAATAACAAATCGTAATCTGTAGGGGCACATTGCATGTGCCCCACGAGGTTACCAGCAACCTCGCAATAACGGGCACATGCGATGTGCCCCTACGGGTTTGGTATGGGGATATTAGAGGAGAAAATATGACAAGCATGACGATTTTGGTGCGTATTTTGGTGTCGGCGCTTTTGGGTGGACTTATCGGTATTGAAAGAGAATTACACGGATGCGCGGCCGGGCTCAGAACACATATTTTGGTGTGTGTAGGCTCGACACTTTTTATGATGACGTCCATTATTGTGGCGATCGATTTTAATCATATCGGGGATGTGGATGCGTCAAGGATCGCCGCGGGTGTTGTCACGGGCATTGGATTTCTTGGCGCCGGGGCGATAATGAGGTATGGAGCATCGGTCAGAGGATTGACAACGGCGGCAAGCATATGGGCTGTTGCCGCGGTAGGGTTGGCAACAGGGGCGTCGATGTATGAGGCGGCGGGAATGACCACAGTCGTTTGTTTAGCGGTTCTTATTCTCTCACGGTTAGAAGAAAGAATGGAACTTAAGAGGCCCGCTAAGAAACTAAAGATCGTTGTTTTCGCGAATGATAGTTCGTGTAAAGCGGACGACATAAAGAGAATTATTGATACATACGACGGCAAGATCAAAAAAATGATGACCAAGGATAAAAAAGGGGGAAGAGAGTTTGTTTTTGATCTCGTTTTAGCTCGGAGTTATCGTAAAGACATATTGTTCGAATTATCTTCACTTTCGAAAGTAAAAGAAGTAAAATGGCTGTAGGTTATTGACATCAGATTTGTTCCACCAGAGTAGGTGAAGTGGGTTTTTTTTGTCATTTAGATTTGTTTTGTCATTTGAATTTTGACATTTGTCATTTATACAAAAGGAGGCTGATATGAGACGTAAAAAGAATGAAGACAGAGGACTGCGAAGTGACGAAAAAATGCTGGATGTAAACGCGAGTATGCAGGGTACGTTGCGGTTTGATGATCCGGTAAATCTCAGGATCAGCGGAAAATTTGAGGGGACTTTGGATACTAAGGGTTCCCTAATGATAGGAAAAAAAGCGGATATAAAGGCGAATATAACCGGTGAAGATATCGCGGTCGCGGGAAATATTGATGGGAATATTAAAGCTGTGAACATTTTAAAATTGGAATCAAGCGCGCGTGTTACGGGTGATATCGAAACCGCGAAATTGTCTATTTCGGAAGGTGCCGTTTTAAACGGTCGAATTCAAATGGCGGGTGTTTTTTCAAATGAAAGCGTTCTTGAAAATGAGAATATGAATATCAAAGAGCTTTCAGAGTATCTTGAAGTTGACGCGGGCAAGATCAAAGATTGGGTAAATGACGGAATGCTACCGGGAAAAAGAAACGGTAAAGAGTGGACGTTCGAACGTTCTAAAGTTGACGCGTGGATCACTGACGGAAAAATAAAGGGATAGTATGTCTAAAAAGTTACTCACTTTATCGGAACTTGCCGATTATTTAAATCTTGATGCCGATAAAATTATAGGTTTTGTCGATAGCGGAGTTATTCCCGCGTATAAAATAGCGGGTGAACTCTTGCGTTTTCAAAAAGACCAAATTGACGCGATTCGAACGGAAATAGACACGAAAGTGAGAAACGAAAGTCCGTCCTCCGTGGAACCGCCGAAAATTAAAACGAGCAGGACAAAGCTGAAAGGACTAAGCGGGAAACAGGAAGAAGATACGTTTTTTGACAGACTCTCGGATTTCTTTTATTTCAACGATTTTTATATTTTTTCGGGAGTTTTTATTCTTCTGCTCCTGGTTGTAATATTTCGAGGGTAATGTATGTTCGTAGGGCGCGTATTGTTACAATTGAGGTAACCGTTTATGATTGCACCAACATATAAAGGTTATCAATGATGATGTGGATAAAAGGGCCGGGCAGGCCCGGCCCCTACGATTTGTTACCTGAATTGTGACAATGTACAAGGGGCGAATAATCATTCGCCCTTAAAAAACAATCATTTGTCTTTAAACGGGCGAAAAATATTTCGCCCCTACGATGTTTCTGTTGCATTGTAAGCTTGACATTTAGCTCAAAAACGTTATAATATAAGCTGTTGGAGAAACTCACCGAAAGAGAATCCACATTCATTTAAAAATATCTTGTGTATCAATCAGAAAATATAGAAAGCATATGCTGCCATCCCCTTGTATTCATTAATTTTCATAGCTTTGTAAAATGGACGATAAAGAAAAAAACATTTATTTAATTGACGCCTACGCGCTTTGCTATCGGGCATTTTACGCGATACAAAGTTTGAATACTTCTACGGGATTTCCCACCAATGCCGTTTATGGATTCATCAACATGTTAAAGAAAATTTTGAGAGTTTACGATCCGAAAATGCTCGCGGTGGTTTTTGATTCCGCCGCGGCTACGGTAAGACACAAAAAATATAAAGAATACAAAATACACAGAAAACCGATGCCGGATGATTTGATCTCCCAAATCCCGAAAATAAAACAAGTTATAAAAGCGTATGGTATAGAAATGTTTCAGATGGAGGGGTTCGAGGCCGATGACATTATCGCGACGCTCGCGGAACAAATGAAAACTCGCGGATTTGCTGTTACGATCGTTACCGGAGATAAAGACGCTTTACAGTTGATCGACGAAAAAACTAAAGTTCTTAGTCCTCATATGGGTAAAGATAAACTGTACGGGGCGGAAGAGGTAGAGGAGAAATACGGTGTGACTCCGAGCGAAATGGTTGATCTTATGGCGCTTATGGGAGACGCGAGTGATAATATCCCGGGAGTAAAAGGGATCGGGCGTGTTATGGCGGGAAAACTTATCGGTGAGTATCGTACTTTGGAGAATGTTTACGGCAATATTGATGAAATATCGTCCGAATCTGTGAAAAAGAAACTGATCGTTGGAAAAGAAATGGCTGAGTTTAGCCGACAAATGGTGGAATTGGATAGGGATCTTCCGATAGAGATCGATGTCAAAAAACTTTGTGTGGGAAATATAGATACCGATCGTTTGGTTGAGTTATATCGTGAATTGGAATTTGAAAAACTTTTGATGGAAATTATGCCGAAAGAAATTGACGCGGGTGTTTATCTTTCGAAGAGCGAGGATACGGAAATAAAGGAAGTTTTCAAGGCGGTCAAAGCAAACGCCCTCACAGCGTTCAGCGTGAGGCTCTCTCACGGGCAAAAAAAGATCAAAGCGGTTTCATTTTCGTTTGAGGAAGGCAAAGCCTTTTATGTTGTGATGCCGAAAGAAGAGACGGAATACAACTTTGCGCATAAACTCCTAAAGGATGTGCTGGAAGACGAAAACATACGTAAAGTATGCTATAACGCGAAGAAAGAGATGTTTCTTTTGTGTGAGGCGGGGATAAAACCGAAAGGGATATTTTTTGATGTTTTATTGGCCGATTATTTGATCGACCCGGCTCGTTCCAAATATGATCTGGCGGGTATGGCGATAAGGTGTTTGGGGTATAAGCTTCATTTTTTAACAAATGCTCAAGCGGCAGATAAGACCGGGCAGGCCACGATGGCGCTTTCGACCGATACGGACGACAAGAATTCCGTCTCGGAAGAAAGCGATATAATTTTTCGGCTTTATGGCGTTCAGAAAAAGACGCTTGAAGTTAAAGGGCTTGATGCTCTTTTTTATGATGTGGAAATGCCGTTGGTGAAAGTTCTTTTTGATATGGAAACTGAAGGGGTTGATATCGATCTTGCGTATCTTAAAAAGGGATCAATCAGCATATCTGAAGAATTGCGTCGGGCAACCAGTGAGATATATTCTCTCGCTGGCGAAGAATTTAATATTAATTCACCGAAACAACTGCAGAACATTTTATACGAAAAACTTAAGCTTCCTACGGTGAAAAAAACAAAAACGGGGTTTTCAACGGATGAATCCGTTCTGAAAGTTCTAGCGAAAAAACACAGTTTGCCGAAAATTTTACTTGAATATAGGGAACTCAATAAACTTAAAACCGGATATTACGACTCTTTAATGAATTTGGCTGTTGATTCTAAAATTTACGGTCGATTTAATCAGGCGGTAACCGCGACAGGACGCTTATCATCAAGCGAACCGAATTTGCAGAACATTCCGATAAAGACGGAACTTGGACGAAGCATAAGACGAGCGTTTATAGCCCGAGGCAAAGAACAAATACTGCTTTCGGCGGATTATTCCCAGATAGAACTCCGGGTATTGGCACATTTGTCCGCGGATGAGAGCCTTATAGAAGCTTTTAAAAAAGGGGAAGATATTCACACGTTTACGGCAGAGCTTATATTTGACTGCAGTCGGGAAAATGTAACAAAAAAGATGCGGCGTATCGCCAAAACGGTTAATTTCGGCATAGCTTATGGCATGAGTCCGTTTGGATTGGCAAAAGATTTGGATATAGGTTTTGAAGAGGCGCAAAAATTTATTGAAGCCTATTTCGAAAGATATCCCGGGATCAAATCTTTCATTGACGAAACCATAGATGGAGCCGCTAAGAACGGATTTGTGACAACGATATTAAAAAGAAGGCGCTATATTTCCGGATTAGGAGCTCGGGATAGAAAGATGAAGGGGTTCGCGGAAAGGATAGCGGTAAATACGCCGGTTCAAGGTACGGCCGCCGATATCATAAAGCTGGCAATGATAAAGTGTCAAGAAGCGTTTAAAAACTCTGAAGTGCGAATGATCATTCAAGTACATGACGAGTTGGTTTTTAAAATTCCGGAAAAGTCTTTGCGCGACGCGGCGGGCAAGATAAAAGATATTATGGAAAATGTGATAAAACTTAAAGTGCCGCTCAAAGTGGATATGAAAGCCGGTAAAAACTGGCTCGATGCCGAGCCACTTGATTGAGGGTTCGGGGAGCTTCCCGAACCCTCATCCTGAAGCCCGAAGGGCTGAAGGATCTCTCGGGGAGAAACATCTATAGAGATCCTTCGCTTTGCTCAGGATGATGTGTCTGGGAGAAACTCCCCGACACATCATAACTTAAATGAGGATAGACAGTTAGAGATATGGATGAGGCAAAAAAGAACGAATCAGATCAAAATGAAAAATGTCTTGTTGTCGGGCTTACCGGAGGACTTGCTTCCGGTAAATCTACGGCGGCGGAGATGTTTTTCGCCCTGGGAGCGCGAATAATTGACGCGGATAAAATTGCTCATGATCTTTTAACCGGAGACGTGCGGATAAAGAAGGCGGTTATCGATCTTTTCGGCGAAGAGATCGTTCGAGATGGAGATATCCTTCGAAAAAAATTAGCCGATAAAGTTTTCAGCAGTAAAAAAGATCTGGAAGCGCTTTGTAATTTGCTTCATCCGGAGATCATTTCAAAGATCAAAGAGCAAATTGACCGAAATGTTGAAGATATAGTTGTTGTTGACGCTCCGCTTCTGATCGAATCCGGGCTGAACGTTTCCATGGATGTTGTGATCGTTGTCGCTTCCTCGAAGGAAAAACAGTTCGAAAACGCCGCGCGCCGCGGAATTTCTCGAGAAGCGGCGGAAAATATATTGCAGAACCAGATCTCAATTCTCGAAAAAATAAAGTCCGCCGATTACGTTATAGAAAACAATGAAAACTTGTGCGACATGAAAAAAGGAGTAGATGAAATATGGAAAAAGTTAAAAGAAAAGACAAAGAACTGGATATAGTTCAACTGAAGAATATGAAAATTGCCGAGCTGACGGAGCTCGCGAAAAAACTTAAGATCAACGGTATTAGCGGGCTTAAGAAACACGATCTTATCTTCAAAATACTGCAGGCGAAGATAGAAAAGAACGGATTGGCGTACGGGGAAGGTGTTCTCGAAGTTCTGGAAGACGGATTTGGTTTTTTAAGGAGTCCGGATTATAATTATCTGCCTTGTCCGGACGATATATATGTCTCTCCTTCGCAGATCCGAAGATTTAATTTAAAAACGGGTGATACGGTGAGCGGCCAGATCCGTCCTCCGAAAGAGGGCGAAAGGTATTTCGCGCTTTTAAAAGTGGAGGCGGTTAATTTTGAAAATCCGGAAGTCGCGAAAAACAATATATTTTTCGAAAACCTAACTCCGCTTTATCCTGAAGAAAGATTTTTGCTCGAGACGGATTCGAAAGAAATTTCGATGAGGGTGATGGATCTCTTAACGCCGGTGGGAAAAGGTCAGAGAGGGCTCATAGTTGCTCCTCCTTACAGCGGTAAAACTGTTTTTCTCCAAAAGTTTGCCAACAGCATCACGCATAATTATCCGGAAGTGAAACTGATAATACTCTTAATTGATGAACGTCCGGAAGAAGTTACGGATATGCAGAGGTCGGTTAATGCCGAAGTTGTCGCGTCTACATTTGACGAACAAGCCCAACGTCATACTCAGGTGGCGGAAATGGTTCTGAAAAAAGCGAAACGGCTTGTGGAGCACAAATATGACGTTGTTATTCTGCTGGACTCGATCACACGGTTAGCCAGAGCCTATAACACGGTGGTTCCACATTCAGGAAAGATCCTCTCCGGCGGTGTTGACGCGAACGCTTTACATAAACCCAAACGTTTTTTCGGGTCGGCGCGAAATGTTGAAGAAGGCGGAAGTTTAACCATTATCGCGACTGCTCTTATCGATACGGGAAGCCGTATGGATGAGGTTATTTTTGAGGAATTTAAAGGTACGGGAAATATGGAAATCCAGCTTGATAGAAATCTATTTCAGCGCAGGATCTATCCGGCGATCGACATTAAGCGTTCAAATACTCGAAAAGAAGAGCTTTTGGTAGAGGATGATGAGCTTAAAAAGGTGTGGTTAATGCGTAAGGCGCTCAGTGACCTGGACACGGTTGAGTCCATGCAGCTTCTTATCGACCGCTTAAACAAGACCAAGACCAATAAAGAGTTTCTGCAGAATATGAGTAAAATGTGAGTGGGGCGCGTATTGTCACAATTCAGGTAACCGTTTATAATGGCACCAACATATAAAGGTTATCAATGATGATGGGGATAAAAGGGCCGGGCAGGCCCGGCCCCTACGATTTGTTGTGTCATGTTTTATATTATTCGTAGGGGCACGGCATGCCGTGCCCTTATGAGAACCGTGGTTACACTTACGAGGTGGAATTGAGGTAGAATTGGAATTTTGGGAAGAATCGACAAATCGATTATTTTTCTTGAATTTTGCTGGATTTTTAGTACAATAAGAGTTCGTATTATATGTAACCTTAATATATTTATGCACTTATTAGTAGAGGAGGGTTAAAAGTGAAGAAAGGTATACATCCAAAGTATGGGGAAACGACGATAGTTTGTGCGTGCGGGAATACCGTACATACACGGTCGACGACAGAAAAGATACATGTTGAGATATGTTCAAAATGTCATCCGTTTTATACCGGTAAACAAAAGTTGGTGGATTCCGCGGGTAGAGTTGAGCGTTTTCAGAAGCGTTATGGGGGCAAAAAGCCGAAAAACGCGCCGGAAACCAACCCCGGTCAATAAGAAAGCGTACTGTTACTAAATAAGACAGATCTTGTTCATATTGTTTTTTTTTTTTTAATACGTAAGGGTACGGCATGCCGTGTCCCTACGTATTTTAAATTAACTCCCTATTTGTTACCTGAATTGTGACAGTATACAAAGGACAAAGTTTCGCTATTACTACTTATGTTTGAAAAACTTAAAGAAAAAAAGAAGTATTACGAGGAACTGGAAAAACAACTTTCTTCTCCGGAGCTGTTAGCCGATCGGGAAAAATATCGAGTGAAGGCCAAAGAGTACGCTTCTCTTAAAGAAATGATCGCGGTATACGATCAATATTTGAAACTTGAAAAAGAAAAAAAGGATCTGGGCAAGATAATTGACGAAGAAGACGCTTCCAGCGAATATTTCGCGATGGCCAAAAAAGAATCGGCCGAGGTATCCAAGGCGATAATCGCGAAGGTTGAGGAACTTGAAGAACTGTTATTGGCCGAAGATAACGAAGATTACAAACGTAATGTGATCATGGAAGTAAGAGCCGGAACCGGCGGGGTTGAAGCCGGGCTGTTCGCGGCGGATCTTTATAAGATGTATTTGAAATATGCCGCCGGAAAAGGGTGGAAAACTTCCGTAATAAGTTTGAGCGAATCGGAGTTGGGAGCTATAAAAGAAGTGATTTTTTCCGTTGAAGGCCGGAATGTTTTTAAGTTTTTAAGATTTGAAATGGGAACGCATAGGGTTCAGCGCGTGCCTGAGACGGAAGCAAGCGGAAGGATACATACTTCGGCCGCGACAGTCGCGGTTCTTCCGGAAGCCCAGACGCAAGAAATTGAAATAAAGCCGCAGGATCTAAAAATAGATACGTATCGAGCGAGCGGTGCCGGGGGACAGCATGTGAATGTTACCGATTCCGCGATTCGCATAACGCATCTTCCGACCGGTGTGATCGTGAGCTGTCAAGACGAGAGAAGTCAGCACAAAAATAAAGCAAAAGCCATGCGGGTGCTTAAAGCGCGTGTATTGAAAAAAAAGCAGGAAGAACAAAAAAAAGAAATATCGGATAAAAGAAAAAGTCAGGTTGGAAGCGGAGACCGTTCGGAAAAGATAAGAACATATAACTTTCCGGAAAACAGAGTTACCGATCATAGGATCAATCTGACTGTATACAATTTGGCGAACATACTGGAAGGCATTCTTGACGAATTTATCGCGGCGATCGAGGCCGAAGACAGAAAACGTAAGCTTGCGGCAGTAAAATAGTCGTCAGTCGTTAGTTGTTGGTCGTTAGAGTTTGTCCAACTTACGAGATTGATGATACCAACGACTAACGACTGAAGACTAACGACTGAAGACCAACGACTAAATATGAATGACACGACACCGATACAGTACGAAGAAGCCAAAGCTCTTTTTATGGGAATGGAAGTCAAAGTTGACCGGAGAGTTTTGATCCCTCGCCCGGAAACCGAACTTTTGGTTATGAAGGCCGTAGATTTGTGTCGGAAAAAAGGAAAAACAAAACCAAAAATACTGGATGCGGGTACGGGTAGCGGAATTATCTCGCTTGGGATCGCGAAATTAACCGCGGATTGTAAAATAATAGCCGCGGATATTTCTAAAGACGCGTTAAGTGTCGCCGAGGAAAACTTTAAAAAATTTGGATCTCGAGACAAGATCAAATCGGTTATTTCTGATTGGTTTTCGTATTTCACGGAAGAATACAACGATTTTTTTGATTTGATTGTGTCAAATCCTCCGTATGTATCGGAGAAAGATTTTAATCGGCTTGATCCGTGGGTGAAGGCTGAACCTCGATTAGCATTGTATGCCGGCAAAGAAGGAATGGATTGTTTGAATGTTGTTATTTCCGGAGCCTTGCGTTTATTGGCGCCGGGGGGGTCTCTATCGGTCGAAGTCGGGTATGATCAGGCGCGGAAGGTGAAAAACAGATTTTCGGAAAACGGTTTTATCTCTCTTACAAGCTCTAAAGATTTTAACGGTTACGAACGGGTAATAACGGGTTTTAAAAATGGATAAATTGGTTATTGAGGGAGGCAGAAAACTTTCCGGTTCGGTGAGAGTAAGTGGTGCTAAAAACGCTTGCCTGCCGATACTCGCGGCCACGCTTTTGACCGAAGAAGAATGCGTTATTAAAAATGTACCGGATCTTAAAGACGTCGAGACAATGCTGAATATTCTTTCCGCCTTAGGGCGTGAAGTCCGGAGGTCTCCCGGAGAAGTCAGAATTCTAAGCGGTAAAGTGAATAACGTAACCGCCTCTTATGAATTGGTGAGCACGATGCGCGCGTCAATAGCTGTTTTGGGACCGCTCCTCGCGAAGTATGGGAAAGCGAAAGTTTCATTTCCCGGGGGATGCGTGATAGGACAAAGACCGATCGATCTGCATTTGAAAGGACTCAGAGCCCTTGGCGCGGACATACGGGTGGAAGGCGGATATCTTCTAGCCGAAGCGGAGAGATTAACCGCTCGCAGAATTTATCTCGGCGGACATTTCGGCTCAAGTGTTTTGGCGACAGCCAATATACTCATGGCGGCTGTTTTGGCTGAGGGCGAGACGATAATCGAGAATGCCGCGTGTGAACCGGAGCTTTTGGATCTGGCGAATTTTTTGATTTCCTTGGGAGCTCGTATCGAGGGAAAGGGAACCCCTACGATAAAAATAAAAGGTGTATCTTCGCTTTCCGGCACGACTTATTCTGTTATTCCGGACAGGATTGAGGCGGGGACATACATGATCGCGGCGGTGGCGACCGGCGGACGAATATTTTTAGAGTCCGCTTCATGTGAACATAACGCGGCGTTAATTGACAAATTGGAAGAAGCCGGAGGCGTGGTTGAAGAACATTCGAACGGGTTGGATGTATATCGATCGCAACCGAATATTGGTTCGATTGATATCACCACACTAACCTATCCCGGATTTCCGACCGATCTCCAAGCTCAAATGATGACGCTTCTGTGTATCAGTGAAGGGATAAGCGTGATTACTGAAAAAGTTTATCCGAACAGATTTATTCACATTAGCGAACTCAATCGTATGGGCGCTGAGATAATATTGGAAGGAGCAACGGCGATCATTAAAGGTGTCTCTAGACTTAAAGGAGCTCCGGTTATGGCCTCTGATCTTCGCGCGTCGGCGGCATTGGTTTTAGCGGCTCTGGTGGCTCAAGGACGTACGGAAATATCTCGAATATATCATTTGGATAGAGGATATGAAGATCTTGAAGAAAAGTTGATCGCGCTTGGCGCGAACATAGAAAGAAAAAAAGACAGTAAAAAAACAAACCAGTTAACTGGTTAACCAAGCATGGGAGGAAAGAGAATGGCAGTTGTGTTGAGGCTAAAAACATTTGGTACAAAAAAGAAACCTTTTTACCGAATAGTGGCGATCACGAAATCAACCAAACGTGACGGAAAAACATTGGAAGAACTGGGGTTTTATGATCCCAAAAAAGGCAGAGATCAGGTTGCTTTAGATCGAGAACGTGTTGAATATTGGTTGAAAAACGGAGCAAAACCGTCGGAAACCGTAAAAAGCATTATAAAAAGGCTAGAAATATAAAATATACTCTGCAAACCCCTTCAATGTAACCTCGTAGGTTGAACCTACGAGGTTGCATTGAAGGGTGATGGTGTAGATAATGGAAGTTTTTATGAAAATTGATATTGTTACGCTTTTTCCGGAGATGTTCAAGGATGTTTTTGGCGTTAGTATGATGAAGATTGCTCGGGAAAAAGGGTTGGTTGAAATTAAGGTGCATGACTTAAGGGAATATACTACCGATAAGCATCGTACGGCGGATGATAAACCGTACGGCGGCGGTGTCGGGATGGTAATGAAGGTCGAACCGGTAGACAAGGCTATTCGCGCTCTTAAAAATTCCGCCGCGAATGGAGTTAAACAATTGACGGTGCTTCTTACTCCGCAAGGAAAACAGTTTAGTCAGACCCAAGCGAGAGAATTTTTGAGACATCGGCATATAATACTCATTGCCGGACATTATGAAGGGTTTGACGAGAGAATCCGATCGTTGGTCGATATGGAAGTGTCTATCGGAGATTATATTCTTACTTGCGGGGAGATTCCCGCGATGGTCGTGACGGATGCGATTGTAAGACTTGTGCCCGGGGTTTTGGGAGACGAAGCTTGTTTGATCGACGAATCGTTTGAAAATAATATTTTGGAATATCCGCAATATACACGTCCGGCGGAATATAAAAATATGCGTGTACCGGATGTGCTCTTATGCGGGGACCCAAAAAAAATAAACGCGTGGCAGCAAAAACAAGCGATAGTTAGAACAAAGTCGCGCCGCCCGGATCTATTAAAAAAGTAAGGGCACGGCATGCCGTGCCCCTATGAGAACCCCGATTTTACCTCGTAGGTGGAATCTATAGGTATCAACGATCAACGAACCAACGATCGACGAACCAACGGATCAACGATCAACGATCAACGAACCAACGATCAACAAACTAACGGATCAACGATCAACGATTAACGATCAACGAACTAACGATCAACGAACTAACGAACTAACAGGAGGAAAAAATGAAACAAGCGATCAAAGATATTGAAGCAAAATATAGGAAGAAGGAACTTCCGAAATTTAATGTTGGAGATACCGTAAATGTTCACTACAAAATAACGGAAGAGAACAAGACGCGTGTTCAGGTTTTTAGCGGGATCGTGATCGGAGAGAAAGGGACCGGGCTCAGGAGAAATTTTACCGTTAGAAGGATCTCATACGGCGAGGGAGTGGAACGAGTTTTTCCGATCAATTCGCCCGCTGTTGAAAAAGTGGTTGTAAAAAAACACGGACAAACGCGTCGGGCAAAGCTATATTATCTTCGGGAAAAAGAAGGTAAAAAAGCGACAAAAGTTAAGGAAAAAGTTGTCCATAAAAAAAAGAAAACAGCCTCAGCATAAACAAAACACATTTGTTTATGAGGAAAAAGCGGCTCGGAACGGGTATCGGGCTGTTGCCGGTATAGATGAAGCGGGGAGAGGGCCTTTGGCCGGACCTGTTGTCGCGGCGGCTGTCGTGGTTCGCCGAACGGATTTTGAAGAAAAAATAGACGATTCAAAAAAACTTTCCGCTCGAATGAGAGAAAAGGCGTTCATTGATATTTTTAAAAGGTGTGATGTGGGTATCGGATCTGCCGATGTTGAAGAAATTGATCGAGTAAATATTTTAAACGCTACGATCCTCGCGATGACAAGAGCCGCAAGCGAACTTGAAAATAAACCGGATTATTTATTGATTGACGGAAAGATCGATGTGCCGTTTTCGGCACCTCGTACATGTTTGATAAGAGGGGAAAGTTTGAGTGTTTCAATAGCGTGCGCTTCGATCATAGCAAAAGTTTTTAGAGATCGAATTATGCTTGAGATGGATGAGAAATATCCGGAGTATGGATTTAAGAAACACAAAGGATACGGTACGCGTGAACATATGGACGCGATTCGAAAATATGGTCTTTGCGGGATTCACCGAAACTCTTTCGGTCCGTTTGGCGCAAATAGGCGCACAAAAAAGAATTATGTGAGGCGGTAAGTATAGCCTTGTGAATTCTTAACACAGGAGATGATAAAATGGGATATAGTTATGACGCGAAAGTAATGGCGGGAGTGAAGCTGAGAGACATCTCTGAGATCGCGAAAAAAACCGGGATAGCGGAAAAATATTTAACGAAATACGGTAAATTCATTGCCAAAGTTTCCGCTGATGACTTAGGTGACGCTTTAAAGAAACGAAAGAACGGAAAATTGGTTTTAGTTACGTCAATTACCCCCACACAGCTGGGCGAGGGAAAAACCGTCAATACGATCGGGTTGGCTATGGCTTTGAATAAACTTGGGAAAAAAGCCATCTCGTGTATCAGGCAAGCATCTTTGGGGCCGGTTTTCGGGCTTAAAGGCGGTGCCGCGGGCGGCGGATACGCTCAAGTGCTGCCGGCGGAAGACTTTAACTTGAATTTAACCGGAGACTCCGCGGCTGTTGCCGCCGCGCAAAATCTTTGCGCCGCGTTTTTAGATAACGCTCTTTTTTGGAACAGTCATTTTGACCTCGCGAAAGAAAGCGTTACATGGAGACGTGTGACTGATATATCAGACAGATCTTTGCGTAATATTGCCATCGGCGGCGGAGGGAAGCTTCACGGAATCAGCAGAAAAACCGGTATTGAAATTACTCCGGCCGGGGAATGCATGTCCATTCTTTCTTTGGCGGAAAGTTTAAAAGATCTTCGCAAAAGAATGGGAAAAATAGTTGTAGGTTTCAGCGCGAAGAGGAAGCCGATTACCGCCGAAGACCTAAAATGTGCCGGAGCGATGACGGCGATCATGAAGAATGCCTTAAACCCCAATCTTATGCAGACAAACGAACACACTCCTTGCTTTGTTCATACGGGAACATTCGCCAACGTTTCACACGGATCGAGTTCGGTTCTCGCGGATAAGTTGGCGATAAAGCTTGCCGATTACACCGTAACCGAAAGCGGATTCGGTGCCGATCTTGGCGCGGAAAAATTTATTGATATAAAATGCAGACAATCCGGAATGAAACCGGATGTTGTGGTCATTAATTGCTCGGTTCGCGCTTTAAAAGTGCATAGCGGGGATTTTGTCATTAAAGGAGCGTCCGTTCCGGCGGCTCTAAAAAAAGAGAACCTCTCAGCCGTAGACAGAGGGTGCTCGAATTTGGAAAAGCAGGTCGAAAATCTGAAAATGTTCGGTGTGCCGATAGTTGTCTGTATCAACAGGTTTGATTCGGATACGAAAAAGGAACTGGATGTTATCATAAGACGCGCTGAAGCGCTTGAAGTGCAAGGTGTCGCTGTTAGTGAAGTGTATAAGCACGGCAGTGCCGGCGGCGCGGAACTCGCGCGGATTGTTGCCAAATGCGCGAATGAAAAATCGTCTCTTCGTTATCTTTATCCGACGGATATGAATTTGCGCGGTAAGATCGAACGCGTTGCAAAGTCGATGTATGGAGCGAATGAGGTTAAATATTCCGAGCTTGCCGCGTCGAATATCTCAACTTTGGAAAAATCTTCCTTGGATTCGCTTCCGGTGTGTATGGCAAAGGCGCATCTTTCACTCTCAAATAATCCCGCAAAAAAAGGACGTCCGAGAGGATTTAAGCTTAACGTGGAGGAAGTTAACATCGCCGCCGGAGCCGGATACATTGTTGTCAGGTGTGAGGGCACTAACACGATGCCGGGATTGCCGCGCGTGCCCAGAGGCAAAGGAGTAGATGTTGACGTAAAAACCGGTGAGATAAAAGGATTGTTTTGAGGGTTCGGGGAGTTTTTCCCCGAACCCTCATCCTGAAGCCCAAAAGGCTGAAGGATCTCTATCCATGTCATCCTCGCGCTTGTCCGGCTTTGCCGGGGACGCGGGGATGACAGGAAAAGGAACATTTAGCGACAGCGTCTTTTTGTATTAAGGGAGGATGAAGTCTCTTGAGAAAGTGATCTCTCCCGGGCTTCAGAAAAAAAATGAAGAATTATCTTTCGGGAACAATTGAAGAATATTTGGAAAACTTGTCAGAAAAAAGCGCGGTTCCGGGCGGAGGCAGCGCGGCCGCTCTTACCGCGGCACTCGGGGCGGCACTCAACCTTATGGTTTTGGAGTTTAGTATAAAAAACACCTCTTTAGCGAACGCGGAAAACGCTCTCTTAGAACAAAAAAAAACAGATGAAAAACAAAATTTAAAATTGGCTGAATTGCTTATTAATGAAGATTGCAAAGTGTTCAGCATTCTTAGAAAGGCGATTTCAGAAAAAAAATCCGAAAAAGAAATTGAATATATCGCCGCGGCGAAAGTTCCTCTTGAAATATGCCGATTAACTAACCGCTCTTTAAGCTTAACCTCGTATCTTGCCAAAAATGCCAATAAAAATCTGATGACTGACGTGGAATGCGCGGCCGAGACGCTTCGCGCGGCTTTTTTCTCAGCAAAAAAAAACGTAAGAATCAATCTCAAATATATAAAGGACGAAAAGTTTTCCGAAAATGTGAAAAACGAACTGGAACAATTGGAACAGGAATTGAAAACAGCATATAATAAAGTTCTCTCAAAAAATTCCGAAACAACCTAGTAGGGGCACATTGCATGTGCCCCTTGTACATTGTCACAATTGAGGTAACCGTTTATAATGGCACCAACATATAAAGGTTATCAATGATGATGGGGATAAAAGGGTCGGGCAGGCCCGGTCCCTACGATTTGTTGTGGCATATTTTATATTATTCGTAGGGACAAGGCCTGCCTTGTCCGATTAATTGAAGAGGGGACAAAATGGTCGGGTGCCCCGGTCACTATCGATTTGTTACCCGAATTGTGACAATATTTGGGCACATGCAATGTGCCCCTACGAGGTTGTCAAAGAGGTTTTAACAGGAAGGAGGCAATCGTGGCCAGGAGTGTTAACGGAAAAGAGATCGCGCGGGAAATGAACGATAAACTTCGAGCTGAAATAAAACAGCTTGTGACCGGAGACGCGAACTCTCCGAAATTAGTATCGATCTCCGCCGGCAAGAAAAGCGCTGACGCTGACCTCTATGTTGAAATGCAGAGAAAAGCATCGGGTTATGTGGGAATAGAATTTTGTACAATGAGGCTTCCCGAGACGGCGACGGAAAGCGATATAATAGAAAAAATAAAATCACTAAACGAGGATAAAACAGTTACGGCTATTATCGTGCAGAAACCACTTCCCGAAGGGATCATGCATGACGCTGTTGTCGGGAGAATTTTTCCGGAAAAAGACGCTGAGGGAATACATCCTCTTAATCTTGGAAGAATTTTGCGCAATGACGCCGATATCGTGCCTTCGACGCCGGGGGCGGTTATGAAGATACTTCGTATTTCAGAAGTGGATCTTTATGGTAAGGAAGTTGTTATTATCGGACACTCCGCCATAGTAGGGAAACCATTGAGCCTTATGATGCTTAACGAAACGGCCACCACCACGGTTTGCCACATAGGTACGGCTAAAAAAGGGAGTCTCGTAAAACACGCGCTTCAAGCTGATGTTCTGGTTGTTGCGGTTGGAAAGGCGGAGTTGGTTAAAGGAGATTGGATAAAAGAGGGTGCTGTTGTCATAGATGTCGGCATAAACAAAATGGGCGGGAAAATCGTCGGAGACGTAAATTTTTCCGAATGTGCGGAAAAAGCTTCGATAATTACGCCGGTTCCGGGTGGAGTTGGGCCTGTCACGGTGTCTATTCTCATGCGGAACGTATTAAGAGCATATAGGAAGCAAAATGTCAAAAATTAAAGAAGCGTTTGAAAAAGGAAAATTTGTCGTAACTACGGAGATCGGTCCGCCGAAAGGCGTGTCTTTGGACGGAGTTTTCAAGGAATTGGAATGTGTCAAAGGCAGAGTTCACGCGGTGAACGTCACGGATCAGCAAAGTTCGATCATGCGTTTGGGGTCGATCGTAACAAGTAAATTTCTTTTAGACGCGGGATATGAACCGATATGCCAAATGACCTGTCGTGACCGTAACCGCATAATGCTCCAGTCCGATATTTTATCGGCATACGCGCTTGGGATCCGCAACATGCTTGTTATGACGGGCGACCATCCGCTTTTGGGCGATCATCCTGAAGCGAAACCAGTGTATGATCTGGATTCCGTGGGGCTTTTGCACGCGTTCGGTGAGCTTCACGCGGGTAGAGACCTCTCCGGCAATAAATTGGAATCGGTTCCTGATATTTATGTCGGGGCGGTCGTTAACCCGGGAAGTGATTCCCTTGAGCTGGAAATATTGAAAATGGAAAAGAAGGTCGCTGAAGGCGCGCGTTTTTTTCAAACGCAGGCAATATTCGTCGGCGCGTTTTTTGAAAAGTTCACCAAGAGCATAAAACATCTAAGAAAAGATATAAAAATCTCCGGAGGCATAGTTCCCTTAAAGTCGGCCAAAATGGCACGATATATGAACGCGAATATTCCGGGGGTTGTTATTCCGGACGAAATTATCCAAAGGCTTGAAAACGCGCGGGATGTTGAAGCTGAATCAGTGGCCATTGCCTCAGATATTTTATCGGCAATTCGTCCGATGTGTGACGGCATACATTTTATGCCGATTCGCGCGAATCATCTTGTGGCGAAGATCCTGGATAAAAACGGGATGAAAGCATTATGAATAAAAATAAATTTACAGTATTGGATTTCAAACGAAAAAAAGAAAGTTCGGAAAAGATCACGATGCTTACGGCATATGATTGCACTATGGCTCGAATTCTTGACGCGGGGGATATTGACGCGATCCTTGTGGGGGATTCTTTGGGAATGGTTGTTCTCGGATATGAATCAACAATTCCTGTCACGATGGAAGAAATGCTGCATCATACAAAGGCGGTTAAAAGAGGTGTCACGCGGGCTTTTGTGATAGCCGACATGCCGTTTATGTCGTATCAAGCGGCGGATGTTGACGGAGTTCGTAATGCCGCGAAATTCGTCAAAGAGGGCGGCGCGGAAGCTGTTAAGCTTGAAGGCGGTGCGGAAATAGTTCCGCGGATAAAAGCGATACTTGCCGCCGGAATACCTGTTCTCGGTCATATCGGACTTACTCCCCAAAGTGTTAACAAACTGGGCGGATACAAAGTTCAAGGGCGAAGCGAGGATTCCGGCGAAAAACTTTTAAAAAGCGCCTTGCTTTTGGAAGAAGCGGGTGTTTTTGCCATAGTGTTGGAATGCGTTCCAAAAAGTTTGGCGCGGACAATAACGAAGGCGCTTACGATCCCGACGATCGGGATAGGCGCGGGCGCCGATTGCGGCGGGCAGATCCTGGTGACCCATGACGTGGTGGGTTATTATGATAAGTTCAAACCGAAATTCGTTAAACAATACGCGAAAATTAATACCGCCATTACTGAAGCCGTTAGTTCTTTTAAGCATGAAGTTGAAACCGGCGTTTTTCCCGATGATGAACATTCTTTTTAGAGGGAGATAAAAAAATCGAAAAATTTATGCGTTCCTATATTGAAGATACTTGGGACAAAATTTTCGGAAACACCGGCGGCGCGAAACGTATTTTTATAGCCGCCACTCGCCAAAATGTCGGCAAGACAACGATATCGCTTGGACTCATTTCCACCTTAAAAGATAATTTTCAAAAAATAGGATTTATCAAACCCGTCGGTCAGCGCTATCTTGTGGAAAACGGATATAAGATCGATGAAGATTCCGTTTTGATGGAAAGAATTTTTAAATTTAAATTTTCGCTTCATGATATGTCTCCGATCGCCGTTGAGAGAGGTTATACGGAGAGATTTATTGATACTGAAAACATTTCGAATACTTCGAGAAAAATAAAAGACGCGTTCGAGAAAGTTGCCGAAGATAAAGATCTGGTTATTATTGAGGGTACCGGACATGCCGGAGTCGGATCGGTTTTTGATCTGTCCAATGCCGCGGTTGCCAAAATGTTAAATTCGAGAGTTATCCTGATCTCTCCCGGCGGGATAGGCAGTGCCATTGACGAAATAATGCTTAACAAGGCTGTTTTTGACAGGATGAACGTAAAACTCGCGGGCGTGATCGTAAACAAAGTTTTGCCGAAAAAGTATGACAAAGTTAATAAATATGTTCGAAAGGGACTGGAACGGCTCGGGATACCGGTTCTTGGTGTTATTCCTTATGTGGACATTCTTGACACGCCGACCATGCAGGATTTTCGTGAAGAATTGGATATGCATGTATTGTGCGGAGAAAAATTTCTTGATCGGCAAATGAGAAAAATACTTGTTGGGGCGATGGAAGTTCGAGAGGCCGCGCGGCATATAGAAGACGATTGTTTGGTAATTACGCCTGGCGATAGAGTGGATTTCCTGAATTTGTTGATTAAGATACATTTGGGACGTTTTCGAGCTCAGAAGAAAATTGCCGGAATAATACTTTCAGGAGGTATCGTTCCTCCGAAAAGGATCTATAACACGCTTAAAAAAACGAATATTCCAACACTTTTGACAAGATTTGATACCTATGACGTCGCGTCGAAAGTTCACGATCTTACCGTAAAAATAAAAGCGAGAGATAAGAACAAAATCAGGCTGGCGATGGATATGGTAAAAAATTATGTGAATATCGAGAAAATAACAGAAAACCTGATGTAAAATACACCCTACCCCCGATTGCACCTCGTAGGTGCAACCGGTT